>CAZOZZ010000006.1:0-52668 GCA_964584435.1 uncultured Solibacteraceae bacterium
TCGCTTTCCTAACAGACGCAACAGTCGCTCGTCGGTCATGAGGACCGAGATTAGGCTGATCACCAACAGTCGACCACGGGCTGTAGCACCGTATTTTGGCCTTGACCATGCCCTCATGTCCGTCGAAGATGGGACGGATGTTGGTTCGCTGAAAAGCCTGTAGATCGGTGTTCTGGCGGTCTAGCGGACGCATCACATGAGGGATGTCCAGATGTACGTAATCGGCATATTAGGGTTGGTTCTCGGATCCATGGATGTCGACTACGTCTTTGCCCTGCCGGTCCTTGTTCTCATGATCGGGCTGACCACGACTTATCGACTGATATTCGGAGGTGCGGACGATTCGAAATATCAACTTTACCTTGCGAACTTTGTGAAACGACAACCGCTACCACCTCGGCCATGGATCGGCTACACGGCCGTGATGTTTATGTATGGCGCGGTGGTCGGCACTGTGACCTTTGCTCTTGGAAGTTTCTTTCTGTGACGACATCTTCGCCCAGGCACTCGGAGAGCAGAGGTTCCAACCAATCGACACCGGACTGGCGCAGTCAACGAGGTCAAGAACATCACCTAGCACCTTCTCAGGCCCCATCCCAGACCGTCGCATCATGTCCTTCCAAACCGTGGAAGGAGGCGTAGCGGTTCGTGTTGAGTTTAATCCTCCTGCACCTGGCTTTGGCATTCGTCTGCTTCCTCATGGCCTTGAACGGATATCTTCGCGGATCGAAGCGGGATATTGTGGATGCGGTGCCAGGAATAGTGTGGATCGCAGGACTGGGAACCGTTTTTGTGTTTTTCGGGCCAGTCGCCGGTCTGGCCGGTGTCGTCATGTCTCTGTTGTATATGATTGTGGCGATACCCATCGCCGCCAAGGTGGCTCGGTGATTGCTTGGGTACTAGACGCCGTTTGAAACCTCTTCCGGCCCGCCACTTGACTTGTCAGTCGAAGCCATATTCCAGCGTGGTGATGAGACAGAGCGGCGCATACGGGAGATTGCAGGAATGCCGGCTATTGCACGAGTTCTGGCGGCAAAGCAAAAGTCAGCAGAGGATCTGAGCGAGGAATCTTGGTTTCTGCAACGGGTCGGTGTTGGGGATCTGGCCTGGGACATGCTGTCGAGGCCCAAGGAACTTGCAAGGCTGTTCGAGTTTACTGAGCGAAACCTGTCGCCTCTGGAAATCCTGTCGAGACTTGAGTCCGCTGGTGAGCAGTCCGCAGAGACAAAAAAACGGTCCCCAGACAAAGCCCGAAATCCGGAAGTCAAGAAGCGCGTCCAAGGGCGAATGGAGGGGGGGCAAGACGGTGTCTCGGAGATTCGCCACTTCGAAGGACACATTGGCGAGATCAAGGGCTGTGTCTTCACGCCAGACGGTCACCAGGTACTATCTTGTGCGAACGACGGTACAATTCGACGCTGGGAATTGAAAAGTGGCGAGGAAGTCGCCCGCATCGAGTTGCTGTCCATGAGCCGCATCGTTGCCTTCTCTCCAGATGCCCGATTGGCAGCGTGGAGCAGCGGAGGCACAAACTACGTTGTCCTAGCTAAGACTGACGAAGTTGAGTGGCATAGCATGGAACATTTTCAGGGACACACTAAGGGCATCGGTTGTGTCGCCTTCTCGCCCGATGGCACGCATCTCCTCTCAGGGAGTGCGGATCGGTCTCTCCGACTGTGGACGGTCGATCAACAGAATGAAGTCTGTCGATTGTCCGGCCATACCAACCACGTCAAGTGTGTGGCTTTCTCGCCTGATGGCAATCGTGCAGTTTCAGGTGGCATCGACAAAACCGTTCGGGTGTGGGATTTGGAGCGAGGTACGGAGGTAGCCTGCTTCCGAGGGCACGACGACGCTGTCACCTCCGTGTCGGTTTCGCCTGACGGATCGCTTGTGGCATCGGCAGGGATGGATTACTCGGTGCGGGTATGGGAACTCGCAACTGGACAAGAGATTCAACTTTTTCAGGAGCACTCCTTCTGGATCACGTGCGCCGTTTTTTCTCCAGATGGCGCAAAGATTCTTTCCGCCGGCCACGGTGTGATGGCTTTCAAGGATCCGGCGGGACAGAGAACGATCCAACGCGACGACATCCGTCTTTGGGAGGTGTCGACCGGAGAGGAGGTCTGGCATTTCAAGGCGAAAGTGAACCCGGTTACGGGTCTCGCGGTTGCACCAGATGGCCGCTCGTTTCTCGTCGGAGGAAGTGCTCACTGGTTGGAGTATCCCGACGACGATATCGACTCGGAAAAGCCAGTTAAGGAAATACGACACGCAAATCCAATCTCTACTTGTACAGATTGGAGTAACAGTTGCCGCCGGGTCTGGCGAATCTGGGCGCGTATAAGGAACCTCTGCGTTTGCGTGAATCCTCCCCTGGACAAATTTCACTTCATGGCAGGACCTGAGCGATGGAACTGGAGTCCCGACCCCCTTTGAGGCGCTTCCCCTTTAACTGAACGAATCCCCTTCTGCTGTTGGCTACGCGGACTTCGCTCTCTTCTCAGTACTCCAGAACTGACGGTCGATCTGTGGGGGTTGATTGAGGGTACGCTGGCCAGCGTACCCAAGTCGGGGGCGTGCCGGGATTGCCACTTCAGCAAATCCTTTCCCCCATCCTCAACCAGCGTCTCCTCAAGCACCAGCCCCCGGGCATCGTGGACACTCGCCGGTTCTGACAAATGATCCGTCGTCGCAGGGTCCAAGCCGTTTACCTTGGTCGAGCACCTTCACTCCTCGTCACGCAGTAGCCAAAGTTTCGTGAGCATTTCGGTCTCGGTTGGGCCGAGGCGTGGATCTCGAATCTGAATGAACTTCTTAGCATCCTTGCCAAACCTCCCCCCTTGTTTGTTCAGGGTCGGCTCCACAGCCGCAATCAACACAGCCTCGATATGGTTCAAGACCACGGAAAGTTTGGCTCCCGCCTTGGTGTTCTCTGTTGAGAGCTTTCCGGTCGTCAGTACTTTCCTCAGACCAAACCACGAGAACCGATTCCAACGATTTGCAAGAAAGTCACTTCGGTGCGCCTTCAACCGCGCAAGCAACCGTTGATTGCCCGCACCAGTCTGTCCGACATAGATCATTTGATGCCCTGAGTAGAGCACATAGATTCCGATCTGCCTTCGAAAGTCCACCGGTTCCGACGATGTGGCCCTTGATGGAACGCCGAGAAGCTCTCCCTTCTGTTTTCCCCTTCCCCAGAACACGTGATCAATCGACCAAAACAGGCCGTAGGACTTAATGATACCTGCCATACTATTGCTCCGTATGATTACTAGTTCGCACCGGCAACTCCAATCAGACTTTGATCAACCCGCCAAGAACGAGGCTGGCTACAAAGGCGACGATGGGCTGGGCGTTCGACGAAACGCCGCGCCGACAGTCTGCCATTATCTCAGTTTCGAGTCATGGTTCGGAATGATCCCAGGAATCCTGAGCGGCAGCGATGAAAAAACTCTATGGCATTGACAGTCTGCAAGAATGGGCCGATTGTTGCCGCCGAGTGCTGTTGGGTATTCCGGGCATCGTGAACTCGTTGAATCGTGATCGTTGATCAAGAGTCGGAACGAGCAGCCAACAACGGCCTCACCACACAACCAGCGTCTCACCACTAATCTCTCCCCCGCAGTGTGGGCACCCCAGAGGCCCTTCCAAAATGTACCCCGCGATCGCCCTCGCAGTTCCCCCCACCCGGTCCAGAAATGCCAAGAGCGTAATCTCAGCGTCGTCTGAGCAGTTCTCGCAACCGCAAATTCGGTAGTGAACTTTGATGGTCCTGTGCGTCGTGATCGTCACGGTTATGTCCATGCTGGGACTGATGCAGGTTGGAAGCCGATTGGGGCGGGCATTGGTTACAAGCGGTTGGCTGACTCGAACGGAAGGCTTATCGCGGAAAGTGCGGCTGGGAAGTCGCAGTTGGTGGACTATCCAAGTGCTATCGAACAGCGTGCCACGTTCCGGTGAGTTCGAGGATCGATCCGTCGGGCTGGTCTGAAGTACACACCATCGAACCCGACAAGGCCATTCTGCTCTCGTCGTCGAATGATCCTTGGTAGCGACAGTTCGCAATGTTGAAGGACATGGCGGTTTCGGTGACTTGACCCGTTGAGATCGGTGTTGCAGGAGCATCGTTGTCTGTAGGAACCCCAAAGTAGACACAGGAACCTTGTTGCTCCATGGTTCCAGAAAGGCTGTCCGATAATTGCCACAACGTGAGCGCGCCAGACGCAGAGCACCTCGCCCGATCACCAGAATCAGACATAGACTCCATGAATCTCCACTGGCCTGTCGCGTTGCGTGACGGACTGGCGAACGCTGCGGGGTTCTTGAGGTGCTCAATGAGCAGTCGTTCCCATGAAGATCGGAGCCTGTCAAACTCGCTCTGGCAGCGTTGCGCTCTTTGAGCGGGAAGACCCGAAGCCTTCACTACGTACCCCCTCGTCAGCGGATCAGAGCCATAGGTCCAGCAGGCGATGTTGAAGAACCGTTGCTCGTTCAGGTCATGAGCGTCTGCGAAGGCTTCCACCGTGATGGAAGGCACCCGACCAGCGTTGCTATTCCAGTAGTCCGCTGCCCACATTGCCATGAGGGGTTCGTCATTCAGCAACAGGACAGCGAGTTGATCGACTCCGTCCTCTTCCTGGCCAACGACTGGGAGGTCGAGAACGTCGACCAGCGCGTGCCCCACTTCGTGGAACAGGAAGAAGTAGAGTTGCGAAATGATCGCCACAACTCCCCCACGTTGTTGACCGTTCGCAACCAGGGATTCGATCAGTTCTACGCACAGCAGGATCTGAGCTTCTCCAGGGATGTAGAAGGCATTCGCCTGCTGACAGGCACCAGAGGTGAGACCAACCTCCTTCGGAAGTTCAAACGTAGCGTTCAAGATCGGTATGAACTGCTCGTAGATCCCCTCGACTAGTTCAATGTGTTGGTGCTGATTGAGAGGGGGAGTTGAGACAAACTGCGCCTGTCCAGATTGGGCCACTGCCAGGAGAACACCACTGACCAATACAGCCATCAGATGGATTGGTTTGTGCATACCTTCCCTACTCTGTTCCTAGAGAGAGCGTGTCAGCGCCAGTCTACCACCACACCTGTCCCAGTCTGACCTCCCTCACCGACCTGTAGCGACTCGAGACCGCCTCGGTTCACTGTTGATTTCAGGGATGACTCGACGGGCTTGGTTAGAGCCTGTGAATGGTGAGCGAATCGGGCCGAGGGATCGCCTCGCGTTTCAGTTCGCGTTATACCCGTGATCCCGCGTGAGCAACAACTCCTTCCATCGAGACTCCCGCTGCAGAACATCGTCATCGCTGGCATGTGTGTCAGCGATTTCCAGAACGCCGAACTGAAAGTTCTCGGCATAGGCTATTCCTTTGTCTCGCAACAATCGCCGAAGTTCCCGGTTGCCGCCATGACCAGTCTGCGAATATGCACACCAGCGACTCCAGATACCTTCATCTCCAGTTGCGCTACCGACGTATAGTTTGCCACTGGCTCTGTCCGCGATGACATAGACACCGGCCACATTGGCTAACGCCGCTTTCCACGAAGCAACCTGCTGCTGCACCACAATGTCGAGCCGTTGCTTGGTCAACATCACCCATGAGTAGCCGGGGAACTCCTCAATCGTCAACTTCTCGGGTCGAATCTCGCCAACCGTCATGGCGTCATCCCAGTTTTCACCGACACGGTACGACGCGCGACCAGTACGATGAAAGTTCACCACAAGGCGTCCCTCCAACTCACTAGTCGACTCTCTCGCCCGCAAGTCGTAGATAACTCGCTCTGGGTGTCCTTTGTTCGGCTCTTCCCTGCAGCCAAGTGAGTCATATGCCCCGACAAACAACCATTGGTGTTTTTGGGGCAACTGGATCAACGACACCACAAATTTGCGTTCAAAGTTTCTGCGGTTCTGTGACGCCTGCCACTCCTCGAAGTTTCCGGCAAGATACACGTCGAGCGGATCTTCAACCCCATTCCAGACCGCGAGATGGATTTTGCATTGTTCGGGAGTGAGTTCAGGTTCGACACTTTTGACAGGTGAACTTCACGCTTTTCGACGGGACGTACATCTTGGCGCTGTCACAGACTCCGCAAACGACCTTTCCGGCGAAGAGCCACATCGGACGCTTGGATGGCTTCTTGCGTCGCTTCTTCTCTTCGCCGAGGATCTGATTGCACCTATCCCATAACTCCGCAGAAATGATGGGTTCGACCTCGGTAAAGAACGACTAGCTATTTCAGCCCGTTCCCACTCCGCCATTGCCGCGAGCATTGTGTAGAACAAACGCCCAGCTGGACTCGAAGTGTCGATGCTTTCTCCAACGGAGATCAGATCTGCGTCAGCCTCACGAAAGAGGTCTGCAAAATCCAGGAGTTCTTTGGTACTGCGAGCGAGACGAGCAAGCTTCGAGAAGATCAGGCCTGTGATGTGACCCGACTTGATGTCTCCGAGCATCCGCTGAGCCTCGGGATACCCCATGGCAGTCTTGCCGCTTACACCTTCGAGGTGATAGACCTCGACGACATTCCATCCCTTTGATTCAGCGTAGTACCCAGCGCGTCGCTCATGGTGCTCAGGACTTTCTCCGAGAGCCTGATCTTCGGTACTGACGCGAATCCAGATTCCGACGCTCTTCTTAAAGGAAGCGTGGTCACGAGTCATGTGAGGATCCCCTTAGCTCTGAAAGCACACCTTTCGACACAAAGATACCTGAGGGGATTCTACTCCCCTGGAAGTAAATGATCCATGGCGACGCTCGGGGGAAAGCGAAGGCCGGACAGCAAGTAGGAAATAGTCGATTCGGAGGCTGAAGGTCGGGCAGCCAGTTCCCAGCGTCCCGGCTCGTTGCCCGATGGCCCTGGCACCTCTTTGTCAGCTCAAGCGAGCCTACGCAAGTGCTTCAGTTTGTCAGACAAACGGTCTCATCGAGAATGGCTGGAGAATTGTTAAAACTGAACTCGTCAGTGGCGATGAAACCAGTGGTCCAGCCTACGGACAGGACGGAGACTGAACCCGCCTGCGGCTGGATCTCAACCGTCTTGATGGTCTCGGCCAGATTGAGTGGCGCAACTTCATCACCAAGAATATCTTCGAGGGAAGAAGGCCATCTGTCCCATTCCTGGGACGGTGGTAGTGGTCGTCGCGACGAACGATCCCTGCCTATCCATAAGAGAAATTCTGACTTCGTTCGGGCCAGGATTTGGGTTGGCTATGGCCAGCCCGGTCCCACGAGCAAACCTGGCCTTCACATGGAACATGGGTCAAGACGGCAGGAAGCGTCATCGCACGTCAACGCCCCGGAACAGCCAAAGGCTTTGTTTTCCTGAGCCTGGAGGACGAGACCGGCATCGCGAACGCCATCTTCACACCCAACATGCTGGAACGAAACCGGGCCGTCGTTACCACCGATTTTTTCTGCCGCGCAGGCTCCCATGTCAGACCGCGGATTTGCCGGGCGGACGGAAGGGCGCGGAAGTTCGGACTGGAATCACTCGTATCTCAGAACCATCGGTGCCGACAATCGCGGCGTCGAGCATTGGCGTGGTCCGCGGGTCGGTGGAAACTGCGACGGCTATGCGGCTTTCTTCTGATAGCCTGATCAGCGCCAACCACCAATTTTCCGCGGTCTTCTCCGGTAAGGACGCTGAGATCGCCGACGGCGACCGAAGATCGAACGAGACTTGATCCAGCGCCACGGTGATTCCCACTCCGCACGCTTTCACGTATGCTTCCTTCAGCGTCCAGAGATCAAGGAAGCGCTGCGCTCGGGTCGAGGGAGCCGCAGCGGAGATCTGCCGTTGCTCGTCAACGGAACAGACGCTTGGCATCAGCAAATCGACGTCCATTGTCCGCGAGCCGCATTCGGCATCGACTCCGACTTCAGCGTCACGGCTGACGACGCACGCCACGAGGCCATGCGTGTGGGACAGGCTGAAGCGAATTGGGGGATTCCCGGCTAGCGTGGCAGGCAGGTACGGTTTCCCGCCCGAAGTACGCTCGAACCGCCACTCCTCGGGCGGGATGTTCGGTGCGGCGGCCGTCAGCATCCGCCGAAGCAGTGCGTGTGCCGCGGCGTAATCCCGGCGATCCTCCGCAGCGCGGAAACGTCGAAGTTTGTTCGACCCTTCCGCGTCGAGCAGCGCGGCATCGCGCGCCACTTCGGCGTCCGTCATGCGTCGTGATGCAGCGCAGCGGAGACGCAAGAACGGGGATACGTTGCCATTCATCATACGCGGAATTCCAGTCCAGGTTCTGCGGAGACCACACGGAGTGAACCTCCGCTTTAACGATACTTGTCAGTTTCAGGCGTGAGGCCTCTTTTCGAAACGATCGTCACGATCAGGGAGGCATTCCGTTCGAGAAAAGGAGACGTCAGCATTCGGCGATGTTCACCACTTCCCTGATGGAGGTGGAAGGCTCCCTTAGTCAAATCCGCCCAACGATCCAAAGAAGCCAGCATTCTGCCGTCTTCGCCCAGAACCGTCAGAGGCGAACCTTCAGCCCTGACCATGTGGATGTTCGCGTCGACACAGCCGGACTCGATACAGTCTCCCAGGAATTGCCGGTACTTCTCGATACGGACCAGGGCTTTTTCCCGCAATACACGACTGGATACCCCTTCAAGAAATTCCGCCGCCGCGTCGCGCATGTCCGCTTGCGAGAATTGAACCGGATAAAAATATCTTGCCGCATCGAACAGAATCAGGTCCGAGACTCGAAGGCCCTCTTGCTCCAACTCCTGCGCAACCCGGAAAGCGAGCTTGCCGCCTGCAGAGAAACCGAACAGCACCAGCGGACTGCCATTCGACTTCTCGCGAATCAGCTTGACGTAGTCTTCAAGCCGCGAGTCGTGTTCGACAAAACTGAACCCATAGAAGGGACCCGGCAACAGCCTGGCCAGACTCTGGTATGCAAAGGGATACCCGGAACCGGGAGGGAACGCGAACAGCGCCGGCAGGTCCTTTCCCCGGTTAAACAAGACCATGGGCTGATCGATCAAGTCACGGCCCAACCTGCTGGAATCGTCGATGTAAGCGGCAAGATCCCGCACGGTCTGAGCTCCCAAAATATCGGCGAGAGGAACCTCGACACCGATTTCTTCTTGAATAGTTGAAATGAGTTTGACCGCCGTGAGGCTGTGGCCTCCGAGATCGAAGAAGTTATCCGTGGCACCGACGTCGGGCCGCCGCAGGAGGCGCTTCCAAATCTCGACCAACCGCGACTCCGTAACCGTCGCCGGAGGTTGGTGCGTTCCTTCGCGCCGACCCTCGAGAGGCGGCATGGGAAGCATGGCCCGATCGACCTTGCCGTTCACGTTCAACGTCAGCTCTTTCAGGATCACGAATTGAGAAGGCATCAGATAGTCGGACAGATGGACGCGAATATTCTCCCGTAGTTCCTCCACATCCAACTCATGCCCGGCGACAAACGCAATCAACTGGAAAACGCCATCACCCGGATCGCGTGCAACCGCTGCCGCGGCGGACACACGGGGGTGCCCAAGCAGCACGCTCTCCAGTTCCTCCAGCTCGATGCGGAAACCGCGGATTTTGACCTGGGTATCTATTCTTCCAAGAAAATCCAGCTCGCCGTCCCTCCGATGACGCACCAGATCGCCGGTCCGGTACAGCCGCTCACCCGCGATCGAAGGATGAGAAATGAACTTACGTCCTGTCAACTCATCGTCTTTCCAGTATCCGCGCGCGAGACCGTCGCCGCCAATGCAGAGCTCACCTGCCTCGCCGGGGAGCACTGGCTGAAGTTTGTCATCCAGCAGAATGGCCGTCGTGTTTGAGACGGGAATTCCAATCGGAACATCCGTTCCATGCGCGTGTGTGACGTCGTAGTACGTCGAAAATGTCGTGCCCTCGGTGGGGCCATACACGTGCTTCAGTTGAAGTTCGGGAAAAAGCGCGCGCACCGTGTTGAAATGATGCGCGGATGCCTTCTCGCCTCCGGTAAGAAGAAAGTGCAAGCCGGCGAACACACCCGCGCCTACTCCGGCCATTTGATTGAACAGACCGGTGGTGAGGAAGAGACCGGTGACGCCGTACTGCCGAATTAACCGGGTCAGCTCGACCGGACTGAGAAAAGATTTGCCTTCGGGCAGAACGACCGAGCCGCCGTTCAAAAGTGGTCCCCAGATTTCGAACGTTGAGGCATCGAAACTCAGCGCACCCGCCTGCAGAACACGGTCCGCAGCATCAAGATCGATATAGTTCGTGTTGCGAACCAGGCGGACGATGGAACGGTGCTCGATCATGACGCCCTTTGGCCTGCCGGAGGTCCCCGACGTGTACATCATATAAGCGAGCGATCCCGGTCCGGACCGATCGGATAAAGATTGAGCGTCCACTTTCTTGAGCGACGCACGATCGAACTGATAACGGTGGCGGTCCGATGGAGCAGGATGACTCCGTGTCTTGTCGATACGAATGAGCGCGTCATAGCCGAAACGAGAAAGCTCGCTCTCTGAGGATCCAATCATGGAGGAGAATTCGATTTCTGCTATCTCGGTAAAATCGAAACGGAGATCTTCCAAGAAGCTTTGGGAGATGAACAGCTCTTCGGTCCTGTCGAGCTTAGCGCGCCTGGCGCGTTCCGGATTCTGTCGTTTGAATTCGGCCAGAGACTTCAAAAACTCTTGTTTGAGATCCTGGTCCCATACGTTCCCAAGGAAGAGATAGCCTTCACCCTTCAGCGACGCGATCGCTTTGCGGAGCACATCGCGGAAGTAGCCGTGACCGCGAAAGCATTCGATAACGCTGTTGATGACCACGACATCGAATCCGGTTTCGCCGGCTCGATCGATTTCATGCGCTGGAAGGGCGGCAAGCCGAATATTCGAAAGCTTCCGTCTTGCCACTTCCTGCTCTGCCCAACGCACAATCCCGGTCGAAAGGTCTGTTCCATAGTAGAAACCGACCAGCGGAGCAAGACGCCACATAGAAATTCCGGAAGCGCATCCGACTTCAAGCACCCTCGAAGAGTTATCTAAATAGGGCGCCAGTTTCGTACGAATGTTCTCGCCGTACTCATCCATGACTTCCTGACTGAGCCATTCCCCTGTGTAACTACTGGTCCAACCGCCTCCTGAAATCTCATCGAAGGCTTGTTCGGCCACATACTCCCAAATGGCTGGATCCATGATGCCGCCGGACTCCTCGACTTCTGTTTTGACATCGTCGCTGTCGATACACATGAAATCTCGCAGGAGTGGGCATTCCCAGTGCAATTTGTGCGACAGCCCCAGATAGCGCTTCTCTGAAATGAGGACGCGCGCCTCCGTGTCGTCAAGCATCAGCCGCAAACGCTCGTGAGGCATGTCACCAGTAAGAGGGACGTAAGCCGCGCCCGACTTGAGAATGCCCAGGAGGGTGACGATCATCTCTGGCGAGCGGTCCAACAGAACGGCTACGAATTCCTCCTGGCGTACCCCTCTTTCCTGCAGAAACGCGGCCACTTCGTTCGACCTTCGATCCAACGCGCCGTACGTCAATTCCGAGTGTCGGCAGATAACTGCCGTCCCAAGTGGCAACTTTTCCGCCTGCTCTGAGACGAGCGAGTGGACTGTTGAATACCGCGGATAGTCTGTTGCGGTCCGGATCAATTGATCGAGATCTTGCATGCGGAGCTTTTCGTCCACTGCGTTACGTGTCAGAGCACCTGCGGGTCTATCGTCCACTTCAGTCAACGCACGAGCGCCCTCTTCGATCGCCTTGAGAAGAGTTTCGGCAGTGGAAGGGAGAAAGAGACCCCCGTCGTATTCCAGCTCAAGCATCAGCCCCGAATCTACCTCCGACACAAATAGGCACAGATCAAACTTTGAGGTTCGAGTGGGAACCTCGAATTCACGGGAATCGACGAAAGCCGACGACGCTTGTGCCAATTCCTCGCCCTCGAGACGGATATCCTGGAAACTCTGAAACCCGTAAATGACATTCAGTAGCGGCTGCCGATTTGCACAGCGCTCAGGATTCAGTTTCTCGATCATCAGGTCGAATGGATATTCCTGATGGTCCAGGGCTTTGTTGCTGGATTGCACAACGCGAGCGACAATTTCGCTGAGCGGTGTGTCGGGTGCGATCCGAATTCGGATGGGAAGCACGTTTACAAAGAAGCCAATGATGCGCTCTAACTCGCTACGATTACGATTCGCTGAACTCACGCCAATGCAGAAATCATCCTGACGCGACGTGGACCAGAGCGCCAGTGCGAACGATACCAGAATCACGTTCGACAGCGTCGCTCCCTTGTCGACGGCCAGTCTCGAAAGAGAGTCGAACAGCGAAGGATCAAACGTTAATCGAGCAGTCTCGCCGCGAAAGTCACGACGGTCCTCAGAAGGCCAGAAATCGCGAGGCAGTCGGATGCCTTCCGGCGCACCGGCCAGTGCTTCAAGCCAATACCCCTCGTCGGCCGAAAAATCGATGTGGTTCTGCCAAGCTGCAAAATCTTTGTAGTGAATGGGTACGGGCGGAAGCGGATCGGGGCGACGAGAACGGCTGGATTCGTACAACGCGAGCAGCTCGTTATACAAGACGATGAGCGACCAGCCGTCGCCGATAATGTGATGCATCGTCAGCAGCAAGACATGTCTGGTGGGCGCAAGAGCCATCAGCGTGAAACGGAGGAGAGGCGCGGTCTCCAGATCGAACGGACTGGTCGCTTCGCGAACGGCCGCCGCGCGTGCCGCGTCTTCAGGCACCGCTTCGTGAGTCAGATCAAGTTCGACGAGAAGCGGTGCGACTTCGGGCGCAATGAACTGCTTCGGAGTCCCGTCTACGACCACGAAGCTGGTTCGCAATGCTTCGTGTCGTCCCGCGAGCGCGACAATGGCTGTTCGTAACGAAACAACATCCAGCTCACCCTCGTAGATATGGGCTCTCGGCATGTTGTAGGCGACCTGTCCGCCCATCTGGTGGAGAAGCCACAGTCGCCCCTGGGCATGCGACATGTCGTAGTGTGGCTGTGGCGAGACAGGTTCGATGCCCTCCACCGACGTTGGCTGTGCGGCTCGAATCAGTGCTGCCGTTTCTGCGACGGAGGACGCCGAGAGTAAGGACTCCGCCCGCAATGCAACTCCGAATTGCAGTTGAATGCGCGAGCGAACTTGCATGGCCTTCAGGCTGTGTCCACCCAACTCAAAGAAACTGACGCTGGGTCTCGGATTCTCTCCGAGGACTTCCGCCCAGATTCTGGCGACTTGTTCTTCGATGGGATCAGAAAACTCCCCCGAGTCGCTCTCCACTGCCCGCGCGAATACGGGCAGACGGGCGCGATCAATTTTGCCGTTCGTCGTTTGCGGTAACCTCGGAAGAAAAACGAATCGAGACGGGATCATGAAGTCAGGCAGCACCTGGTACAAGTGTTCCCGCATCTTCTGCGAATCGATATCGTTCGTGCTCTCGATGTAGGCGACCAGCAAGACCTCCGACCCCGCGTGGGCCCCAGTCGGAAGGCCCACAACAACCGACCGACTGACACCTGGAAGTGTCTCGATCGTCGCTTCGATCTCTGCGGGCTCTATCCGATACCCTCGGATTTTCACCTGGGCGTCGGCACGACCAAGATATTCCAGGACGCCTCCCGGCAGCCATCGCGCAAGATCACCGGTCTTGTAGATGCGCTCTCCAGGTCGATGTGGATCCGGAATAAATGACTTTTGGCTGAGATCGTCACGGTTCACGTACCCCCGGGCGAGACCTGGACCTCCGACATGAAGCATTCCTGTAACGCCGACGGGCGACAGGCCGCACATCGCGTCCAGGACGTAGGCTCGGGCGTTGTCGATGGGCCTGCCAATGGGGACGGTGGTCTGGCCGACCTTGGCCTCCTCCACCACGCAACCGACGGTTGCTTCAGTCGGACCATACTCGTTGAACACCCGCATTTGCGGATTAAGACGATGCAGGATCCCAAGCTGTTTGGTAGAGAACGCCTCCCCACCGACGACAGCCAGACGAATCGGCGTCGAGGAGAGATCCAGATACTCGATCAGAGAAACATGCGATGGCGTCAATTTGACACTGTCGATTCCGGCCCTTCCGCTGAAAACGTCTTCGAGAATGTCGGTCGTCTCCGCTTCCTGGGAAAAGACGACCAGTGTCTTGCCTCGCAACAACGGCAGAAATAGGCTGGTCACCGTCAGGTCGAACGACAGGGATGTGAATAATCCGAACGAGCCTCCTTCGGAGCCTTCGAAATAAAACCTGCGACTCCACTCGAGATAACCAAGCAACGAGGCATGTTCAATCTCGCAACCTTTGGGTTGTCCCGTGGACCCCGACGTATACAGAACGTACGCCACATCATCCGGCCGCGCCCGGCTCTTCATCTGTTCGCGCGGATGCGTCTGAATGGGCAACTCCACAACGGCTGCACCTTGTGCGGGAAGCGCCTTCCTCGAACGGGCATCGGTGAGCACGAGCGTGCAACCACTGTCGGAGAGCATGTCCTTGACCCGGAGGCTGGGATAAGAAGGATCAATGGGAACATAGGCCGCGCCTGCCTTGAGGACGGCAAGAATCGCGACGATCAGTTGGTCGGACCGTCGAAGAGCAATTCCGATCCGTTGCTCCGACCCGACTCCCAGGTTTTCAGAAAGAAAGGCGGCGAGCGTGTTGATGCTCCGGCTCAGCTGTCGGTAGCTGATTTTCGTCTCTCCGAATTTGACGGCGATCGCATCCGGTACGCGATCGGCCTGCGCCTCGAATTCCTCAACGATCGTGTGGGAACTGAGCGGGAGCTTCACGGAGCCTTGGGACCACGTCAGCAGCTCTCTCTGTTCCTCGGG
The DNA here is from genome assembly GCA_964584435.1 of uncultured Solibacteraceae bacterium. Taxonomy (GTDB): domain Bacteria; phylum Acidobacteriota; class Terriglobia; order 20CM-2-55-15; family 20CM-2-55-15; genus CAZOZZ01. The sequence goes on from CAZOZZ010000006.1 coordinate 14,805, forward strand.
CGTACAGACTTCGATGGCCGAGGCCGCTGCCTCGGGATTTGCGCGAACGTTACGCAACGCCATCTCGAAGTGACGCGCACATCTCTCGATGTCAACATCGTGATATGCGTTGCCGTCATATAGAAAGCTGATGCGCAGATTCTCCCCTGGAACGACAACCAGGCTGAATGAATAGTGATTGCGGTCGTAGGTGTCGATGATCCGGAAGTCGAGATCGGAAGTCTCCGCAGAGGAGACCGCGTCCGAAACGGGATAGTTGTCGAACACGACGATGTGATCGAACAGGGCACTGCCAAGCGGATTCCCCGCTTGTATTTCCACGAGCGGGTGGTGGTGAAACGACAATCCTTCGACCATGCCCCTCTGCGTCCGTTGGGCCATCGCCGAGAAGCTCTCGCCAGGTTGGACACGCAACCGAACAGGAATCGTATTGATGAACAGGCCGACCATGCGCTCCACCCCATCGAGTTCCGCAGGACGGCCGGAGACGACGCTTCCGAAGACCACATCGGACGAATTGTTGTAGCGTGCGAGCAAGAGTGCCCACGCGGTTTGAATCAACACGTTCAGAGTGACGTGAAGCCGGTGGGCAAGCGACGAAAGCCCCTCTGAAAGCTTGGAGTCAAGCACAAGATCCCAGGTCTGCGAATCGGAATCGCCGAGGCGCTCGGCGGTCCGATCCGCGAGCGACGGCACGACCGCCGGGTTCTCGAACCCGTCCAGGTAGCGAGCCCAATAGGACTTCGCGTCGGCAGTGTCCAGTCCTCCCAGCCAGCGGATATAGTCGCCATAGGGCCGGGCTCGCGCAAGCGGAGGGTCCACGCCTTGAACCAACGCCTGATAAATCTCCAGAAATTCCTGTCTCAGGATCGCAAGACACCAGCCATCCAGTAGAAGATGATGGTAGGTCCACACCAACGTGTGCGCTCCCTCACCCCTGCGAAACACCCGGATTCGCATCAAGGCTCCGCGCTGCACGTCGAACGAGTGATGGCGATCTCCCTCACGATACTCGTCTATGAAGCGTGCTTGCTCCGCCGGCGCGGCGGAGGTAAGGTCCTCCATGGAAAACTCCGGATAACGGCCCTTGATGACGACCTGGACGGGCTTGGCTATGTCATCATGCACAAAAGCTGTCCGCAGAATCGCATGCCGGTCAAAGAGTCTCCTCCAACTCTCCTTGAACATCTCGAGGTCGAGTGCTCCCGTCAGCTCGAACGTCATCTGAACGAGGTAGGCTTGTGTTGGACGTTCTTCTGAAAGTGCGTGAAAGAGGAACCCTTCCTGCAGTGGAGAAAGGGAATAGATGTCCTCGATATCGCCTTCAATCATCGAATCTTCCTAAGAATAGTGTCGAGGTCGGCCTTTGACAGGCCGGTTGCGGCAGCCTTCTCTTCAGTGGATCCCAAAGCGGTAACTATCGCCAGAAGCTCTTGACGAAAATTGGCGGCAAGCCGCTCGATCGCCGACGCGCTGCACTGGGCGGAAGAATAGGTGATCGACAGGCCAAAGCGCTCCTCGATCACCGCTGCCGTGAACTCCAGGTCGCTCGCTCGCGATACCGATCCGCTGATAGGACCGGGGGCATCGCCTTTGAGCTGGAAGAAACCACCCGCACCAATGTCCGCGAACTCACCGAGATAGTTGAACGCCAGGCGAGGCAACTCGTACCGTCTCAGAACGTCTCGGGTGGACTCCGGCGCCAAGTGTCGCGCAACTCCGAACCCTACGCCACCACCCGGAATGTCTTCGAGACGCTGTCGAATGCCGTCCACCTGCGCTTTGGCGGTCGGCCCTTCCAAACGCAGGGCAAACGGGAAGAGTGCGGTAAACCATCCCGCCGTCCTATTCACCTCGATGTCGTCTTCCAGCATGTGACGACCGTGCCCCTCGAGCAAAATACGCGTGGCCGCGCCACCGTGCCACAATTGCAGCGCTCGTCCGAGTGCCGTCAGCAGAATGCTAAGAGTGTCCTTGCCGCGTCCCGAGGGCTGACAAGCCAGCAGCGCCTTTGTCTCGGCACGCGAAAGTTCGATTTCTTTCGAGTGGCAGTCCGAGTAGCGGTTGACTGCGGAACGATCCACGAGCAGCTCCGAGGAGGGCTCGCGCAGGACAGCCTCCCAGTAAGCGACCTCCCGTTCGGACGTCTTGCTTTGGGCGTGTTGCGCAAGGTGGTTGGACCAATCTCGAAACGTGAAGTGAATCGGCGGCAGGTTGATCGACTGGCCCGAACGGGCTTGCTCATAGCAGACACCAAGATCGTCTAGAAGAATCCGACACGTCACTGCGTCGGCGATCAGATGATGAAGCGTAATCATCAGAAGGTCCTTCTCCGATGATCGGAACAGCACGGCAGCCACGAGCGGCCCTTTGTCGAGTTGAAACTCCGCCTGGTGTCTACGGGCGGATTCGGCCGAAAATGCCCCCTCGATCGCGAGCGGTATTGCGCCGCCAGGGTCCACAATGCTTTGGTTGACGGAGGGAGCAACCCCCTCGAACACCATCCGCAGGGTGTCGTGATGCCGGTAGAGTCCGGCAAGCGCAGTGCGAAGGGCAGACTCCTCAACCGCCTCCCTGCACTCGAGCAGCATCGAGATGTTGAAGTGATGGAGCTGTCCGGAGTGTTGTTCGAAGAACCAATGCTGCACCGGAGAAAGCGGGACGGGACCGAATCCGGGCGATCGTGACGGCAACGCGATCGACGGAGCCAGGCGCGGCGCAAGTTCGGAAATAGTCGGAAACTGGAACAAGTCAGCGACCTTCATCCGCCACCCGCGCTGCTTCAAACGATGCGCTATCTGAATCGCTTTGATCGAGTCACCTCCAATCTCAAAGTACACCTCATCAACGGCGACCTGTTCCCTGTTGAGTACGGCGGCCCACACGCTTTCCAGAGCCGCCTCCCGCTCGCCGGAAGGCAATCCGCCACGAGATTCCCGGGCTTTCGGCAGACCGAGTGCTGCGCGATTGATCTTGCCGGTGTGCCCGACCGGCATGGCTTCCAGCGCAACAAAGTGTGCCGGGATCATCCAGGCCGGAAGTGACTCGGCAAGAAACGATCGCAGGGCCTCGCGTACAAGAGGCTGGCTGGAAGTGTAGTAACCCGTCAGCTCTTGTGCGCCAACAACGTTCTGTGCTGCAACCACGATCGACTCCCCAACCAGCGGATGCCGTCGCATGTGCTGTTCGACCTCGCCTAACTCCACGCGGAAGCCCCGAACCTTTACCTGGGAATCGATCCGCCCGAGAAACTGAACGACACCATTTCGCAGCCAACGCCCGCGGTCTCCGGTCCTGTAAAGTCGGCCTCCAGGGCGGAACGGATCGGCGACAAAGACGCGGCGTGTCAAGTCATCGTCATTCAAGTAGCCTCGTGCGACTCCGTCTCCTCCGGTGAAGATCTCGCCGGGAGTGCCTAACGGAAGCGGCTCGAGATTCCTTCCGAGAACATAAATTGAGCTGTTGGAAATCGGCGATCCAATTGGAATATCGTGTTCGTGGTGGCTCGAAACCCGATAGAACGTACTGAAGGTCGTGTTCTCAGTCGGGCCGTAAACATGCAACAGTTCGACGCCGGGACACACAGACCGAAGAGTCATGAAATGCGCGGGCGAAACCCGTTCCCCCCCGCTCATGAGAATCCGGAGGCCGCGGAACATCGACACGTTCGATTCGACGAACTGGTTGAAGAGGCTGGTCGTGAGAAACAGAATGGTAACGGCTTGTTCCTTGAGAACCGCAGCAAACTCCAACGGGTCGGCCAACACGCTGCGCTTGGGAAACACTACAGCTGCACCATTCAAGAGTGCGCCCCAAATTTCGAAAGTACAGGCGTCGAACGCGATCGATCCACCCTGCAGAATGCGATCTTGCGGCCGCACCGCCACATAGTTGGTGTTCCGCACGAGGCGGATCACGGACTTCTGCTCGATCAGCGAACCTTTCGGCCGGCCACTGGATCCCGAAGTGTAAATGACATATGCGAGACTCGATCCCGAACCGATCGGCTCCAGATCGCCGGCATCCTCCATATCGATACTCTCGATGTCGATAGCCTCGATTCCTGGGAGCCCGGGTTGGCGAGAAGACTCGTTCGTCAAGACATAACGACATCCGGTATCGCGAAGAATCAGTTCGGTCCGCGAGGCGGGAATGCTGGGATCGAGCGGCACATACGCTCCGCCCGCCTTCAGGATCGCGAGCAACGCCACCGCGGTCCATTCCGAGGACTCGAGCAACACACCGACACGCTCCTCCGCCTGGATGGACAAGTCTCCGCGCAATCGGCGGCCGACGATGTTGGCCGCAGCATTCAACGCGGCATAGGATAGCTCGACTCCGCCGCAGTAGACCGCAATCCTGTCCGGGGTCGAGCGAGCTTGTTCTTCGAACAAAGATGCGATGGTCGACTCGCTTGGGTACGGACAGGTCGTTTCGTTAAAGGCCGTGATGGTCCGGTGTGCATCCGGTCCCAGGACCGCTTGCGTACTCAACTTGCCGGCAAAATCGGAGGCGAACCGCGATAGGATCCCAACATAGATTTCAACCAGATGGGTAATCTCTTCCTCGCTGTACACACTGTCGTCGAAGTAAATCGAAACACTGAAGTCGCCGAACGTTCCGCTGACGCTGAAATCGAAAGGCGTATTCGTATTTTCGTAACTCAGCGCCGCGCGTGCCGTCTTCCTGTTTCCGGCGCGAATTCCGCCGAGAACATGAAAATCAACGAAGTTGAACAGCACATCGAAGAGTGGATTGCCGGTCTCTGCCGACTCTCCCACAGCTTCGGCGATCTTCGGTGTCGACAGACGCGCATGCGGGCGAATCTTTTCGATCTGCTCATGCGTCGTGCGAAGAAGATCCAGCGGGGAGGCGCTGCCGTCCCACCCGAAGCGGAGAGGGACAGAATTCAGAAAGCATCCCAGCACACGATCGCCATCGACAACGCCAGGACGTCCGTGGGACACCAAACCAAACAAGACGTTGTCCTTGCCGCTCGTCAGGCCCAGCCAGTAAACGAATGCCGCGAGATATATCTCTTTAATGGGCATCTTACGGTCCCGGGCAAGCCCTTGAAGGCGCTCCCCCATGGCCGTATCGATCAGGGTCACAAGCTTCCGCCGCAGTCCGGGAATTTCCGATGGAACCCTGCCCAGGGGGAGCGGGCTCCTTTCGAAGCCGTCCAGTTCTCCACTCCAGAACGCCCTCGTCTCTTCGGACTGTTCGATGCAGAGCTGATCGGCAACGAAGTCGCGATAAGAAGATGGCAGAGGATTCAGCGCATACGACGGGTCCTGCTTCAAGTGAAAGTAGGTCTTGAGCAATTCCGTCAGGAAGCTCGCATTACTCCAACCGTCGAGGATCGCATGATGAAAACTCCAAATCAGCACGAACCGTTTCGGGCTGAGTCGAACCAACCGGGCGCGCCACAGGCCGGGACTGGATATATTGAACGGTACCTGGCGGTCCGCCTGCAGGATTTCTTCAATCCGGCGCTCCTCGCCTTGGGGATCGTAGGACGACTGGAAGCCTTCGCTGTTGACCTCCAGGTAGTCGAGATCGACCCGCATTTCGCGATGGACCACTTGAATCGGGTCCGACGCGATGTGAAAGCTTGTGCGCAGGATAGGATGTTTGCCGACCATCAGTTTGAGGGCATTGTGAAAAATCGCCCTCGAGAAAGAATCGTCTTCGAGTTCATGGACAAACTGATCGTGGTAGACGGCACCCGCGGGATCGCGGAGACTGTGAAACACCATGCCTTTCTCGATGTCGCTCATCGGATAGACGTCTTCGCAATCCTCCAGAACCACACCGTCGGCCGGGTCGGCGGAAAAGGATCGTCGCCAGTCGTCCAACCGGCGTTCTCGCTCCTCGTGCTCGGCGTCGGACCCGGCAAAATCGACTTGGCGAATGTGACCCGCCAATTCCGCGACTGTCGAATGTCCGTAGAATTCACGAAACGCGATGCGAACTCCAAGCTCCGCCGCGATTGCATTGAGCAGTCGGATGATGTTGATGGAATCCCCGCCTAGATCGCCAAAGTCGTCCTCAATCGAAATGCCGCTGACGGCAAGGACGCGTTCCCAGATCGCTACAAGTGCGATTTCAAGGCGATCGCGCGGCGCGACCGTCGAGCGCTCGTCAGGCCGCACGACCGGTTCAGGCAACACCTTCAAATCGATCTTCCCATTTGATGTCAGCCTGAACGCGTCGACCGGGACAAGGTGCGCCGGCATCATGTAGGCTGGCAGGCTCGTTCGCAACCGTTGCCGTAGCTCTCCTACATCGATTGGCTCGCGACTCGTGTAGTAGGCAACGATGTTCTGTACGTCATCCGCAGTGTCGCGAGCTATCGCAATCGCATTTTCGATTGATGGATGAGACTGCAGCGTCCCTTCGATCTCCCGCAACTCCACGCGGAACCCGCGAATCTGCACCTGATTATCGTTTCGCCCGAAGTGCTCCAGCGTACCCGCTGCCGACCAGCGTCCGATGTCTCCGCTCTTATACAGGCGCTGGGACGCATCCCAGGGCGCGGAAACGAAACGTTCTGAAGTCAGAGACGGCCGGTTCAGGTAGCCCCGACTCACGCCCGATCCGCCAACATACAACTCTCCGGACACGCCTGGGGGTTGCAGTTGTAAATCGGAGTTCAGCACATAAACGGTCGTTTCCGGAAGAGGAACGCCGATCGGACTTCGACCCGGCGCACCAAGGACCTCCGCCTCGGACAAGGGACCGTATGTGACATGGACCGTCGTCTCCGTGATCCCGAACATGTTGACCATGCGTATCTTGTTGAGAGGGTACCAACCGGCCCATTCACGCAAGCGCGCCGGCTCGAGCCGATCGCCGCCGAAAATCACATATCGCAGATGCGAATCGAGATCGTGTGTTGTCGCCAGTTGCTCCTGTGAAATGAAGTTATAGAACGATCCAGGAGTCTGATTCAGAACGGTCACGCCATGGAACTTGACGAGCCGCCAGAACTGCTCGACATCACGAACATCCTCCCGAGCCGGAACGACCAGAGTTCCGCCGTACAACAACGCCCCATACATTTCCCAGACCGAAAAATCGAACGCAAACGAATGCGCAACGATCCATGTGTCATCTTCGCTGAATTCAAAAGGAAAGCGCTCGGTCTTCAGCAACCGGATGATGTTCCGCTGTTCCACGCAACAACCTTTCGGAATTCCTGTCGAACCAGACGTGTAAATGACATAGGCGAGGCTGTCGAGTGAGCCAGTGCTTGGGCCATTCATTTCGGGGCCGTTCATCGAGCGGACATCCACGACCTCCGGGGAGTTCTCGAACGAGGCCACTTCGCTGGCCAGAGCCTGGCCGCCCTCACCGGTCAGAAGCAATTGCGCTCGGGAATCCCGGAGGATGAGCCGCAGCCGCTCCGGAGGGTGGGCCGGGTCCAGGGGAACGTAGGCACAGCCGGCCTTAAGGATTCCAATTAAAGTGGCTACGGTCCATTCGGAGGGTCCGAGCAATACACCGACCAGAGTTTCCAGCGTATCGGGAAAGCGGGACCGCAAAGCTGCTGCAATCCGGTTCGCGCACGAATTGAGCTCCTGATACGTCCAGGTCGCGCCCGGTCCGACGACCGCGACCTTATGAGGAAGCCGGGTGACCTCGGTTTCAAACAGTTCGGCAATGGTTTGGGTCGGGTAAACGGCGCGGGTGTTGTTGAACTCGCCCATGAGCTGCCTCTTCTCCTCGGGCGTTACAATCTCCAACTGCCCAACCGGAGCATCCGGGTCCCGCACGATCGCCTGGGCAAGCTGCTGGAAATGGCCGGCCATGCGGGAGATTGTGTCCGCCCGAAACAGGGCCTTCGCATAGTTCAGAACCACTCGAAAACCCTGTGGACCTGGACCGAAGTAGAAACTCAGGTCGAACTTTGCGGTGGTGAATCCAAAATCGACTGGAGCGACACGAAGCTCACCGATACCCGATGACACAACCCGTCTGTCCACGCCACCTTCCTGATAGATCACGGCCACACTGAACAGCGGTGAACGGTCCAGAGAAAGCGGCGCCTTGAGATCGGACAGGAGCGCATCAAACGGATACTCCGCATGTTCGTACGCTTGCTCGGCTGTCGACTTCACCTGGGAAAGAAGTTCCCGGAAGCTATCAGAGCTCGAAACGCGATCTCGCAAGACCAGCGTGTTCACAAAATACCCGATCTGATTCTCCAGATCCCGATCACCTCTCCCGGCCTCGGGAGCGCCGACGGTGATGTCATCCGAATCGGTGTATCGATGAAGCAGAACCTTTACGACCGTCGTTAGCGTCTGAAACCACGTCGCGTGGGCCTGCAGGCGCAGCCGGTCGAGACCACCAGTCACTTCCTCATCAAGTTCGAAAATGACGTTCTCACCAACAGGGTCGAATTCCGCAGGACGAAAATTGTCGTGCGGCATTTCGAGGGGCGTGACGCCCGCCAGCTGGTTCGACCAATACGCCCGTTGACGCGCGTGAGCGGGTTCCGCGCGGGACCGGACCTGCCTCGCCGCGTAATCACGATACTGAATCGGCAGTGAGGGAGACGTCGGCTCTCTGCCGAGCGAATACGTGGAATAGCCTTCGAAGAGATCGGAAAGCAACACATTCTGCGACCATTCGTCGCAGAACGCATGGTGGATATTGCAATAGAAAATGTGCCGTTGGGGGGCCGTCCGTAACAGCATCGCCCGAAGGGGAGGTCCCTGCTCCAGGTCGAAGGACAAGGCAGCATCCTCTCGCAGAAGCTGGCGGGCCTTTTTGTCCGGTTCGGCGTGATCGGTCAGGTCGACAAATCGAACCCGAGGCGCATCTTCCTGAATGAACTGGCGTAGTTGATCCAAAGCCATTCGAACGACCGTGCGTAGCGACTCATGCCGTTCGGTGAGCGCGTCGAATGACTTGAAGAACATGTCCCTGTCGAGCGGACCCTCCAGTTGGACCGCGGACGGCATGTTGTAGGCGGCCGAATTCGGAAAGAGCCGCTGCAGAAGCCACATCCTCTGCTGTCCGCTTGAAACCGGATAGCCAGAGACAGACCGGGCCTTGCCAAAGTAGCCCGCATCACGCAACTGTCGAATTGCTTCGGGATCGCCTTTCCGGGCACGTCGCTTGAGTGTCGCCAGATCCATGGGGTCCTCACTCATCGAAGCGCAACAACTCCAGTTCGTCCGGTGTCAGAGATACCGGATCCGCATGATCGGAGGATCCACTCGCGGCAGTCGCGATCTCCGTTGACCGGGGTCGCGCTCGGAGTAACGATGCCAGCGACGCAATCGTGGGATTACGGAACAGCTCCATCATCGTGACCGGTACATTCAGTTCCTTTTGCAATCGGAAAACCGCTCTCGTCGCCGCAAGGCTGTGTCCTCCGCTACGAAAGAAATCATCATGGATGCTGATGGGGCGAACGTCCAACACTTGCTCCCAGACTGTCCCTATAGCCACCTCCATCGCGTCACGAGGCTCCTCAAAAGCCGCCTCGCTCGAAAACGCGGACGGCTCCGGCAAAGCCGAACGGTCCACCTTTCCGTTGGCAGCCAAGGGCAAGGCATCCAAAGTGACGAACGCGGACGGCGTCATGTATGCCGGCAACAGCATTTTCAAATGCGACCGCAGCGCGGACGCTTCGACGGTCCCGAAGGCGACGATGTACGCCGCCAGAGCCGTTTCACCCTCATCGTTGGACACGCATACGACCGCGGCTTCCTGGACGCTTTCGTGGCGACAAAGGGCAGCTTCCACTTCACCGGTTTCAACGCGATGTCCCCGCACTTTGACTTGATGGTCCGTCCTTCCCAGGAACTCCAGCAAGCCGGTCGAATCGAAACGTACGACGTCGCCAGTGCGATACAGGCGTCGACCGTCACCGTCGGTGATGAATCGCTCCCGGGTCCGCATCTTCTGCCCACGGTATCCGCGAGCGAGTCCCACGCCTCCAATGAACAGCTCCCCGGGAACGCCGAGGGCCGACGGTTGGAGCCATCGATCAAGGACGTAGACCGAGGTATTGTGTATCGCCTTTCCAATACTGACCACGGGAGGCGCGCCTTCCGCAACATGATTGGAATCAATGCGGCAGGCCGTGCTCCAGATCGTGCTTTCAGTCGGCCCGTAAACGTTCCAGAAGCGACCGCACCGTGCAAACAGGCTGGATGCCAGTCCCCGATGCAGCGCTTCTCCGCCGCAAAGGATCGTAAGCTCCGGACTTCCCTTCCAACCCGCTGCCAGCAACATCCGCCACGTACTGGGAGTCCCCTGCATCAACGTGATGTCCCCTCGCGCCAAACGCTTGCCGATCGCTTCGCCATCCACGGCCATCGCACTTGAAGCAATGACGGTGAGTCCTCCGGAAATCAGAGGCAGATAGAGCTCCAGGCCGGCGATATCGAACGACACCGTGGTCAAGGACAGAAAGGCATCCTTGTCGGTCATCCCGATCATTTCCTTGAAAGAAAGCAGGAGGTTGGCGAGGGCGCCATGCTCGACCTCAACACCCTTCGGAACTCCAGTGGACCCAGACGTATAGAGCACGTAGGCAAGTTGCGAGGCCCCCACTTTCGGGAGAGGACGCGGATTATCTGTCTCTATGCTCTTATGAAGCGGCAAAATCCGGCTCTTCGTCTCCTCTGAACCAATCAACTCCTCGACACGCCCTTCCGTGTCCGCATCGACCAGCACGACGCTTGCCCCAGAGTCCTGGAGCATCTGAATGCAGCGATGATCTGGATACGCGGGATCAATAGGAACGTAGGCGAAACCCGCTTTGAGAATTCCAAGTAGCGCAGCGAGAAGGTCCATTGACCGCTCCAGACATACCGCGGCGACCGTCTCCGCCGCCTCGCTCCGGCTCATGAGATATGCCGCAATCTCGGTGGACCGGCTGTCCACCTCCTGATAAGTCCAGGTTCGGTCTTCGAAGGATACGGCCGCATTGTGAGGAGTCTTCCGAACATGCTCTTCAAGAAGATCGAGCAACGTCACTTCGTTGGCCAGGGGCAGAGTAGCTCCCTGAAATGACGTCATTAGCTTGCTTCGTTCGGTGCCGGGAACGATGTTCAGTTTCCCGCAAGCAACCTCCGGGTTCGTGATCGCATGGTCGGCAAGCTCAAAAAAATGGGCCGCCATGCGCTCGATGCGCTCGCGGGAGAACAGGTCGGTCCTGTACCGCAACCCCAAAAGCAAGTCGTCTCCCTCGGCTGCGAAGTCAAACGACAGATCGTACTTCGCAGTTTTGTTTGGAATCGCGACCGCCTCAACGGCGATTCCATCCAACTTCAAATCCACGGCTCCTGCATTCTGCAAACTGATCAGAACGTCAAAAAGCGGCGAATGGCTGAGATCCCGGGTCGAGGTGTCCCGATCAACCACGTCATCAAAAGGATGGGATTCGTTCTCATACGCATCCAGGCATGTGGCGCGAACCTGGCGCAGGAATTCGGCGAACGAGACGTCAGGATCGATCCTCGAACGCAAGACAATCGTATTCAGATAGAAACCGATCTGGTCCTCCAGATCCGGATGAGACCTGCCTGCCACAGGGGTGCCGACCACGACATCCATCGAACCCGAATAACGATGGAGCAGCACGACCAGCACGGAGTAAAGCGCCATGAACGGCGTGGCCCGATGTGCTGTGGCAAATGCCTCGATTCTCGCGCGGAAATTCGAGCCCAGCGCAAGGGTCAGCATATCCCCTTCAAAACTGGGAGTTGAAGGCCGAGGAAAGTCGGCAGGCAGGTCGAGGACGGGCAATTCGCCGGCAAGTTGCCGGTCCCAGTAACTTGCGGACCTCGATGCCTCGTCGGATTCCAGGAAACGGTTTTGCCAATATGAAAAATCCCGGTATTGCAAACGGAGCGATGGCAAATCGGGCGATGTGCCACCCCGAAACGCGTTGTACGCGACCCGGAGTTCACGGCTGAGAATGCTCAGGCTCCAGCCATCCGCCACAATGTGATGCAAGACGAGATGTAATTCATGGCGTTTGGGTGCAAGCCGGATCAGTTGGGCTCTCATCAGGGGAGCCCGATCCAACGCGAAAGGCAGTCCAGAGAAACGCTTCGCCTCGCAAACGGACGCTGATTCAGCGTCATCAGCGGACGAGAGATCGGAAAATGGCATCTCCCACGAGATGTCGGACAAAACCTCTTGTACCGGGTCCTCGCCATTCGAAACGAAACGGGTGCGCAGCGATTCGTGGCGACCAATAATCGTGGTAAATGCCCGGGCTAATGCGGCTCGATCGAGGTCTCCATCCAGGCGCACCACCAGAGGAATGTGGTAAGCCCTCGAACCTTCCTCAAACTGGCACAGCAGCCACAGACGTCTCTGGGCTCGGGACAACGTATACCTGTCCTGATCTGGAGCCCGGGGAATCCGGCTACCGACGGATTCGGTTTCACCTCGAATTTTTTGAGCAAGGCCCAGGATCGTCGGGCTTTCGAACAAGCTCTTGAGTGGCAGCGTCGAACCGAACATGCTGTTGAGCCGTGTGATCATGCGGCTTCCCAAAAGAGAGTCTCCCCGTAGTTCGAAAAAGCTCTCCTGGTTGCCGATGTGCTCGGTTCCCAACATTTCCTTCCAGAGTGCAACCAAACGACCCTCGATGCTTCCATCCTGGGGAGCCTGTGTACCCGGCTCATCCTGCTGGCCTGATTGTTCGGTCTTGTCTCCCGTTCGATTCTCGCTGACGTCCTTCCAACGGTCGAGTCGGGAGAACAAGTCGTGGCTGGAAACAACGACACCTCCCGTTGGGGCGCCGACGACAATCGAGAAAGCCATCTCGCTTTCCTCGAGTGTCATCTCCATGCGGTCCATTGCTGTCGCTTGCGACGAATCGATTCGCTCGCGGCGAAGCGTCGGCCAGCCGTCCCATGCGGAAGTGATCCAGCGCGTGACGCCACGCCGATTCTGCACCAACGCGAACGCATCCATGGCACAGTTGGCAGCTGCATATGCGGCGAGACCGAGACCTCCCAGGACAGTGGCATTCGACGAGATCAGAAGGACAAAGTCGAGGTCCACACCCTCCAGAGCTTTAGCCAGGGCGCGCGCCCCTCCGAGCTTGGGCTCCGACTGCTCGACAAAGTGACTTTCCTCAAGTTCCTCAAACGGCGTGAAGATCGACGAACCGCTGGTCGTGCCGGCAGCGTGAATAACGCCATCGAAGTCACCATATCTGGTCCGGGTGCGCTGGACTGCCGCGAACACGTCGTCAGGGCGCGAAACATCTCCCGACAGCAGGAGCGCCTCGCCGCCAAGACGCTCGATCTCCTCGGCGAGCCCAACACCGCTCGTTTCCGCATGACGAGAAAACAAGACCAGTCGAGCGCGTTGGGTTCTCGCCAGGTAGCGAGCCAGAATTGCCCCGACGCCCCCGGTGCCCCCGGTAATCAAGTACACGCCGTGCTTCCGCAGTCGCCCAGCCCCGACAGGGATCCGCAGAGGCTCATGGGCGAGCGTCCATCGATGGGCGTGTCGGAAGGCAACAAACATGTCGGGCTGCGACGAAAGGATCTCGTTTCCGAGAAGTTCCGTCAGCCTGGGCTCCCCAGCCACTTCGGGACCGACATCGATGGAACGGCAGGTGATGTAAGCGTTCTCCTGCCCGATCACAACGACTGGCCCACGAACTGCTCCTTGCAGTGGGTCGATCGCTTCGTCGCCAGTCACGTCATGGGCACAGCACGTGATCTCTGTAATCAGAATCGGACGATTCGGCGCAAGATCTTTCCAGGCAGTAGCAATGCGGTTCAGCCTGACAGCGGACCCGGAAAAATCGATGATGCGATCCGGGAGACAACCCGACTTCGCGCGATCGGCTAGTAGAGAAGCGACGTCCGGATGTTCGACAAGGTCTACCTCGTGACCTTCGCGACCTAGTCTTTCCGCCAATCCGGACGCAACTGCGCCTCCGTCTGAAAGGATCAACCAACTCCGGGTCGAATCCGCTTCCGTTACCGGAGGCATCGCCCGGCGCCACGCTGACGTGTAAAACCAATCGTCCACATGAGCGCGTTTCACGGTCGATCCACGACCAGCGTCGTCTCCGGCCCGCCGGGGCTCGATCCAGAGTCGTTTACGATTAAAAGAAAGACCCGGCAATGGAACACGCGCCGGCTCCTGCCCGGAGTAAAACGCCTTCCAGTCCACGGGCACACCCTCGATCCAAAGTCTGCCCAGCCCAGTTAAGACCGTCGCGACCGAGGACTGCCCCTCCTCCAGCGCGTGGGGCAGCGTAGGGAAGACGCTCTGCCCGCCGGACATGTGCGGATGCTGGCGGACGACTGACGTCAAAGCGCTGCCTGGCCCAACTTCCACAAGGACCCGCAGCGGATCGTCGAACAGGCTCCTTACCCCTTCCGCAAAGCGAACGGTCTGACGAAGCTGATTCGTCCAATATGCCGGGTCCTGCGCTTCTCGATCCGTGATCCATGTGCCCGTAGTGTTCGAAAGGAACGGAATCTGCGGGACGCCAAGCGTCAATGTCTCCAGGAATTCTCGAAACGACCGAAGGATCGGCTCTACAAGTCTCGAGTGCGCCGCGACGGAAATATGAAGTCGGTGGCTTTCGACTCCATGAGATTCAAACAACGCTCTCGCATTCTCGATTGCCTCAGTCGTGCCCGAAATAACACAGGACCCCGGAAGGTTGACAGCCGCAATGTCGCACGAATCATCAAGTAGCGTTCGGACCCGTTCTTCGACGAGCTGGACGCTCAGCATGGCGCCGGGCGCGACCTTCTCGAACAAACGGCCTCGGAACGCAACAATGCGCAGGGCATCTTTCAAGTCCAACACTTCTGCCAGGCAGGCCGCAGCGTACTCCCCCAGGCTATGTCCGATCATCGCGCCCGGTTGGATACCCCAGGACATGAGCAACTTCGCCAACGAGTACTCCGTAATAAACAGCGCCGGCAGACCCAGTGATGGGGAAAGGAGCTTCGCGGCCGCTGCGGTCTCTTCGCCTGCCGGCGGATACATCACCGAACGAAAGCTGCCGCCCAATTCGGACGCTAAGACATCGCAACAGTGATCGACCTGCTCGCGAAAGTACGGTTCGCTGTTGTAGAGATCGCGCCCCATATTGATGTATTGGGCACCGCCCCCTGGAAAGAGAAAGGCCACAGAGGTGCCGGACCGCGCCGCGGCGGCGAACGAGTGAGGCGAATGTGTATTGGCGAGCGCTCCGCTCGCATGGCTCACATCCGGTGAAACAACAATTCGGCGATGCTCAAACACGCGCCGTCCGGTTGCAAGCGTGTAGGCCACATCCCCCAGACCACTGTTCGGCCGCGCCGCGAGATGGTTCGATAGGTGCCCGGCGACCTCTTCCAGCTGATCGCCGGACGGCGCGGATAGCGGCAGCAATTGATAGGTCCTCGCGGCCACACCGACAGGACGGTACGGTGCCTCTTCCAGCACGGCATGGGCATTCGTGCCGCCAAGTCCGAACGAACTCACCGCCGCTCGACGGGGAGAGTCCGATGCGTCCCAATCCCGCAACTTGCAGTTGACAAAAAAAGGACTGTTCTTGAAATCGACTGCAGGGTTTGGAGAGACGAAGTTGAGGCTCGGTGGAATCTGTTTTCGATCGAGCGAAAGCACCGTTTTTATCAAACCTGCAACGCCTGCGGCGGCATCCAGATGGCCGATGTTTGTTTTGACAGAGCCAATTGCACAATAACCAGTCCGTGCAGTCCCGGCACCGAAGACCCCGGTGAGGGCAGCAAGCTCGATGGGATCGCCCAGGCTCGTTCCCGTGCCATGGGCTTCGACGAGGGAAATCGTGTCCGGGTCAACACCCGCCAGGCTCTGAGCATCGGCGATCGCGGCGGCCTGTCCTCCGACGCTCGGTGCCGTGTATCCGACTTTCGCCGATCCGTCGTTGCTGACCGCGATGCCTTTGATGACGGCCGCAATGTGATCCCCGTCGTGTAGGGCTTCGGACAGGCGCTTCAACACAACAATTCCGGCCCCGCTCCCGCTGACGGTTCCCCGCGCGCTGGCGTCGAAGGCGCGGCAATGGCCGTCCGGCGACAGGATGCCTCCTTCGTCATAAAGGTATCCTTCGACCTGGGGCACTTTCACCGATACTCCACCGGCCAGCGCAATGCTGCACTGGCTGTTGAGCAGCGCCTGACAGGCCAACTGCACGGCAACCATGGAGCTGGAGCATGCGGTACCTACCGCGACGCCCGGACCTGTAAGATTGAGCTTGTAACACACCCGCGTCGCGATGAAATCTCGTTCGTTTCCGATCAGGACAGGATAGACCCCGATCGACTCGATGAGATCCTGATTGCTATACAGGTTGTTCAGTAAGTACGAATTGAGACTCGCGCCGGCATACACTCCGATCCTGCCGTCATACTGTTCCGGCACATAGCCCGCATTCTCCAGGGCCTCCCAGGCACACTCGAGAAACAACCGGTGCTGGGGATCCATCACTGCGGCTTCGCGGTCGGGTATGCCGAAGAACTCGGCATCGAAGTATTCGATGGAATCCAACAAGGGCTTGCTCTTCACGTAGCGCGGGTTCCGAATCAGGGACTCGGATACGCCGGCAGCCAACAGCTCTTCATCACTCAAGTCCCGCACGGATTCGACGCCGTTTTTCAGATTGCTCCAGAACTCTTCAGTATTGCTCGCTCCGGGAAACCGCCCCGCCATGCCAATGACCGCCACATCCATTGTCCGCGCCTCGAGCGGACGGACCTCGGCAGCGGTGACTATTGGGCCAGGCTGGCTCTCGTCGGTCTCCAGAAATTGCGCCAGCGCACCAATAGTCGGATAGGAAAACAGATCGACGAGAGCGATTTCGCGTTCATAAAGGATCTGCAGTTGACGATGGACCTCGATGAGCAACAGTGAATGGCCGCCCAGATCGAAAAAATTATCATCTGGACCGACATCACTGCGCCGGAGGACGCCACGCCATATTGCCGCAAGAGGCTCCTCCCGGGCGACAAGGTTCGCATGGGAAGAAGGCGGTGAACTGTCTGGAGAGGGCAACGTGGCGTAGTTCGTCTTTCCGTTGCCGGTCAACGGAACCGAAGGGATGTCGACGATCCGCGATGGAACCATGTAATCCGGCAACGTGGCCTTCAAGTGCGCGCTCACCTCCCTTTTCCATTCTTCAGGCGCACCCGGCTCCAGCACCACGTAGGCCACGATTCGCTTGTCGACGTCCCGAAGATCATCGGAAGGCTGCCAGAGGGTCACCACGGCCTCGCGGACAGCGGAAGACGAGGCAAGAGCACTTTGGACTTCGCCAAGCTCCACCCGATGTCCCCGAATCTGCACTTGCCTGTCGTTCCGGCCCACGTATTCGAGCGAGCCATCGGAAAGCCACCGGCCAAGATCACCCGTTCGATAAAGCCGTTCGCCTGCTTCGAAGGGGCTACTGATAAATCGTTCCGCATTCAGATCGGGACGGTTCAGGTAACCCCGGCATACTCCCGTTCCTCCGACGAACAATTCGCCCGTGACACCGACAGGCTGAAGATTCATCTCGTCATCGCAGACGTAAACGCGGGTTTCGGGAAGCGGTACACCTATCGGGCTGATTGACCCACCGCCTTGTATGTGCTCCTGACAGAGTGGCCCGTACGTGACATGGACGGTCGTCTCGGTGATTCCGTACATGTTGATCAAACGCACCTGCTCCAGGGGATATATCGAGACCCAATCACGTAACTCCTCAGGAGAGAGGCGATCTCCACCGAAGATTACATAACGCAGGCTCTGCTCCAGATCGTGCTCGGAGACGCCCCGCTCGACTTCGATCATCCCGTAAAATGCCGCGGGAGTCTGATTGAGAACGGTGACTCGATGCTCTCGAATCAGTTCTCGAAGAGCAGCGGGGTTGCGGGCGGCGCTTCGAGACGCGATGACCGCTCGTCCGCCATAGAGAAGCGCACCGTACAATTCCCACACGGAAAAGTCGAACGCGAACGAGTGGGCAACAATCCAGGTGTCAGTCTCATTGAAATCGAACGGAAAATGCTCGTTCTTCATCAACCGGACAACATTCCGATGAGTGACGGCACACCCCTTTGGCTGCCCGGTCGAGCCCGACGTATAAATGACGTACGCCACATCATCGGACGACACGTGCGGGAGAACAGTGTCTTCACTCTCGGAGACTGTCGGGGAGATATCGAGGACTTCCCCGCCGAACAACCCGCGTAGCGACTCCAGGTGGGCGGTCTCGCTGAGAGCTAACGCCGCCCCGCAATCTTCCAGGATGAACCGGACTCTCGAAGCCGGATAAGAAGTATCGATCGGCACATACGCCGCGCCGGCTTTGAGAATCGCGAGAAACACGACCGGCATCTGCTCGGACCGCTCGATGAAGACGGCCACATAACGTTGATTGGTCGGTTTACCGGCCAAGCGCACCGTCACCTGTCGTGCCAGGAGATCGGCACGCAAATTCAATTCATCGTAGCTGAGGCGGTTTTCCTCGAAAATCACCGCATCGGAGCCAGCGCGCAATGCGGCCCGCTCTTCGAAGAGAGAAACAATCGTGCTGTCGCTCGGATAGTCGCTGTCTGTCCGATTGGCCGATTGGATAATCTCGGACTCGGCAGGTGGAACAAATTCAATAGCACCGCATCGCTGGGAAGGATCTCGAACGACTTCATTCGCCGCGTGCTGCAACTGCCCCGTCATTCTTCGGATCCGGGCCCGACTGAAGAGGGCTTCGCTGTACTCGATATAGCCTTCGATTGATCCGGCACGCTCCTCAAAAACAAAATTGAGATCAAACTTGCTTGTTTGCTTCGGATCCGTGAAGGGCAGGATCTCGAGACCCGGAAGACTCAGTTCGGAGCCCTCGACATTCTGTAACGTGATCGCAACCTCGAACAGAGGAGACCGGCTCACGTCTCGCACCAGGTCCAACTCCGACACAAGTAGATCGAACGGATAATCCTGGTGTGCATAAGCGTCGAGCGCAGTCTGTCTGACGGACCCCAGAAGCCCCGAGAAGGTCATCTTGCCGTCCACGCGATCTCGCAACGGCAGCACGTTGACATAAAAGCCCACTTGGTTTTCCAGATCGGCGTGCTGCCGGCCGCTAACCGGACATCCGACCGTCAGGTCGCTTTGCCCGCTGAGACGGAACAGCAGGAACTTGACGATCGCGGACAGCGTCATATACAGGGTCGCGTTCGCCGATCGGCTCAACGCATGGAGTCCTGTCGCCAGCTCGGAGTCGTATTCGAAGTGTTCCCGGCCTCCAGAATAGGTCTTGACGGGGGGCCTCGGAAAATCCGCAGGGAGATCCAGAACGGCGAGGGGACCGGCAAGCTTCGTGCGCCAGTAGTCGCGATCCGGTATGGTCTTCTCTTCATGAAGAAGAGCGGCCTGCCAGTGGGCATAGTCCTTGTAATGGATTCTAAGCGGCGAGAGTGCCGTCTGGTCGCCGCGCGCCCTCGCCTCATAGAAACGGGCGAACTCCCGAATCAAGATTCCAAGACTCCACGCGTCCGAAACAATGTGATGCACATTGAAGCACAGGACCACCCGATCGTCCCCCACCTTCAGGAGGGCCACACGAAGCAACGGCCCTGCTTCCAGATCGAATTCGGCCTCTGTATCTGCAGCAGCCCACTCCAACGCGGACTGTGACGGATTCAGTTCGCTACGACAGTCCACGTGGTTGAGGGAAACACTCAAATCGGCATGGATACGCTGCCAGAGACCTCCATCAACTGCCACAAAGGTCGTCCGTAAGGCCTCGTGCCGCCGAATCACGTCCGACAAAGCTTCCTCGAAGCAATGGACCCGCAGCTCGCCTTCCAGCAGAACCAACCTCTGCATGTTGTACGCTGTCGACGCTCCCAAACGAGCGAGCGTCCAGAGGCGGCGCTGGGCGTGCGACGCCAGATACAACTCGGCTACGGGAGCAGGCGTGATCGGAGTGGATCTCCTCGGCGTCGCCGCTCGAACCCAGTTGGAAAGGTCCCGGAGCCGTGGAAAGCGGAATAGCTCGCGCACACCGATGGGAATCCCGAACTCCCGGTCGATCCGGTTGGCCACTTGAATGGCTTTCAGGCTGTGTCCGCCAAGCAGAAAGAAATCGTCTCCCGCTCCGATAGGAGCACGGTTGAGGACCTCGGTCCACATGCCCGCAATCCTGCTTTCGACATCGTCCAACGGACCAACGATCTCATTCGAACGATCATCCTTTGCTCCGAGCGCCTCAAGGGCGGCACGATCGATCTTCCCATTCCTCGTCAATGGAAGCGTTTCAACAATATGGATCCTTGAAGGAAGGAGGTATCTCGGCAGCCTCTCGGCCAAAAAAGCCTGGACCTGATGGACGGAAGCATCGGCTACGGCGAAAGCCACCAGTTCCGTCTCCGTGTCTTCATCGCGAACAACGACGGCGCACTGCCGCACCTCCGGATGCTCTTCGACCGCGGCCTCGACCTCCAGCGGATCGACCCGGAACCCCCGGACCTTGACATGGCTGGCGACGCGTGCAACGAACTCGACACTGCCATCCGCGCCATATCGGCCGAGATCACCGCTGCGATACATCCGATCTCTCACATTCGCCATCGGCTCGCAGTCCTGGAAACGATCCCGCGTGAGCTGCTCCGCGTCCAGATAACCTTCGCAAAGCAGAGGCGTGCGGATCCAGATCTCAGCCAACTCTCCGACGCCTGCAAGCCTTCGCTGTTCGTTTAACAACAGCAGTTGGACCGAGTCGATCGGATGGCCCAGAGGCACCGGGGCACCCGACAAACCGTCGTCCAGCTCAGGGGACCTCAATAGCCGCCACGCCATCGCCTGCGGTGTTTCCGTGGCGCCATAGAAATTAACAAAGGAGCATCCTGGCGCCCATGCGTGAAGACGCTGCGCGTCGCCGTAGAGCAAACGGTCGCCTCCGAAGAAGACGAAGCGCAGAGCAGACAGATCAGCCGCTGCCGCCTCCCGGGGGGGGATGATCTGCGCCAGGGGCGGCGTCAGGTGAGCAACCGTGATTCCCTCTTCTCTAAGCCAAGCCAGCAGGCGCTCTCCATTTCCCTTCGCGATTACGGGGGGAATATGGAGGGACGCGCCGATCGCGAGGGGTGTAAAGAGATCTCGCAATGCAGGGTCGTGTGCGATTCCCGAAAGAAGGCTGAAGTGGTCCTTGGCCTCCAGGCCGAAAGTGCGGGTGTGCCATTCCAGAAAATGGGTCACCGGACCGTGAGTTCCGACAACACCCAGAGGACCTCCCGTTGTGCCCGAAGTGAAGGCAACGTACGCGAATGCCTCTTCCGATACCGCCACCGGCAGGATCCCGTCGGGACACGGTTCAAGATTTGCGGTCACCTCTGCCGCTGAGGCGCCCTGCAGTTTCTCCAACACTACTTGGTTAGAAGCCAACGCCTCAAATTCATCGGTATTACCGGCCTCGTCCAACACGATAATTGCCGCGGGAGATGCTATTTCAGCAATCGACCAGAGTCTCTGCGGCAAGTTGTCCGAATCGAGAATCGAGAAAGCGCAGCCTGATTTCAGGACAGCCAACACCGCACAGACAAGCGATGCCGATGGCGCCGCATAGATGGCAACCGTCTCGCCCGACTGCACCCCGATCTGCCGAAGGCGATACGCGAGCCGGGTACTTGCTTCGTTCAGCTCGCCATAGCTCCACGATCCGCTCTCGCCGACAACAGCTAAACGATCCGGATGCAGCACAGCCCGATTCATGAATAATTCATGAATCGCGCCGCATTGTTTGGCTTTGAGCGGGACACTCACATCCGGCAACGCCCGGTGGTCCTGCGGCCGAATCAAAGAATACTCGCCGATTGGGATTCGAGGGCTTTCCACGATCTGCTCGATCAACAGCGTCATGTGATCAAGAATGCGTTCGACCGATTCCGGTCGATAAAGACGCGCATTGTAGACCAACTCAAAGTGGATTCGGCCCATCTCGTGTTGCGCGTACAATGTGATATCGAAGCGATTGGGGAGCTCCTCGACCGCATACGGGCTGACTTCCAGGCCGGATAGTTCCAGGTCCGCTTTCCGCAAGTTGAGAACGTTGAGGAAGATCTGAAAGATCGGGTTGTACGCCAGGTCACGGGATGGCTGCAGCGCCTCGACGATTTTCTCGAATGGGAACTGTTGATTCGCAAACGCGCCAAGCGCAGTGTCGCGGACACGGGCAAGCAAGTTGAGAAACGATGGATTTCCACTGACATCAGTCCGCAGCGCAAGAGTATTCACGAAACAACCGATGACAGCTTCGAGCTCTTGCCGATCGCGGTTCGCGGTCGGCGTGCCGATGACAACGTCATTCTGGCCGGAATAACGGAATACCAGAAGTTTCAACACTGCGAGCAGGAACATGTAGAAAGTCACGCCCTCGCGCTTTGTCAGAGCCTGGACGGCTGGAGAAAGCTCCCGCGGGAGTGTTCGCTTCGCCATGCCGGCTTCCCACTCCACTCCGTTGAGACGCGGAAAGTCGGTTGGAATCACCGAGAGAGGTGGCGCACCCTCCAGCTTCGTCTTCCAATAGCCGAGCCCCTCATCAAAAGCTTCACCTGCCAGCCACTTCCGCTGCCACACCGCATAGTCTGCGTATTGCAGTGCAAGCTCCGGCAAGGGCGACGGCCGTCCGTCGAGAATCGCCTCGTAGAGCGTTCCGAGCTCCTCAAAAAACACGCCGCGCGACCAGCCGTCCGTAATGATGTGGTGAATCGTCAGGAGCAGCACGTGCTCGCTCGCTCCAAGCCGGATCAATGCCACCCGCAAGAGCGGCCCCTCCGTCAAGTCGAACGGCTCACCGTTGATTCGTGTCGCGAAAGCCTGAATCTCTCCGGGCCAACTATCGGAGCTCACGTTCTCGAGATCACATTCCAACAACGGGAGTTCGAACGGCCCCCGAATGACCTGCCGTAGTTCACCGTCACGGCTGAAGAACGACGTCCGTAAGCTTTCATGCCGCCGGACCAGTTCGTTCAAACCGGCACGAAGGACGCCGATGTCCAATGCTCCACGCAATCGCAACGCGCCTTGCGCGTGATACGCCACGCTTCCGGGCTCCAGCTGATCGAGGAACCAGAGTCTCTGCTGAGAGAACGACACCGGCAGGTCCGACGCTCTTTCGACCCTGGGAATTTTCTCGCTCCGGTCGGGTTCATGTTTCGAGGGCGAGGCCACTTCGGACGCGAGCCTCTCCAGCAAAGCCTGAGCTTCGGATGGCGCTATTCGAGTTTCATCGTACAGGGCCTGAATTCGCAGGGTCGCCGTATCGATAACGAGCCGGAAGGGCGCATCGACGTTTGGGTCTATGTATGACGCGGCATCGGGGTCCAAAGCGAAGGCGGTGCGACCAAGCGCGGGCCAGTCACCGGTCAGCGTGAGAGTGCTGTCAACAGTGCTGGAATCCGAACCCGTGTTCGCGAAGAGACCGAGGACGGATTCCGACCCGGCTACCGATGGAGGACGGCCCGGGATCACAAGCCCGAATGACGAATCTCCGGACACGGACGCCCAGAGGTCGCGGAACATACCCACGAGTCCCGATTTGTGTCGAAAGGCCTCGGTGCGCAGCACCTCTACGGAAGTATCTGGCAGGGTGACGTCGGTTCTACGGAAACCGCGCAAGCTGGAGGCAGCATGGTGTGGCTGAACGTGAGCCTCAATGTGTGACTTTGAAGCAAGAAGCACCTGTCTGTAGTGATTGACTGCACCTGTATCGACCGTACGTTCGGCAAACAGACGGTCGTAGCTCGAAATCAGGTTCCTTAAGAGAAGAAATACAGCCCATCGGTCCAGCAGCGCACGGTGATAGGTGACAACGAGCCGCATCGGGCCGGTTGGGGGCTGAAGCAGGCAGAAGCGGACCAATGGTGCTGTGCCGAGCTCAAACGGTTGTGAAGCATCCCGCTTCAGGAAATCCGGTAAAGCGGCGATGTCAGTTGAAACGATAGCCCCGAGGCTGACTCGCGAGACGATCTGAACCGGCGCCTCCTCCTCTTGACAGAGGAGAGAAGTTCGCAGAACTGCCTGAGTTCGAAAAAGATGCTCCACCGACTGACGCAGCAGAGCGATGTCTATCGCTCCGTCGATAGACGCGACGAACTGTTCCATCTCGAAACCGGGCTTTGGGGTCGCCCGAACACAGGCGAGGACTTCCACCTGAAATGGTGAGAGCGAATAAATCGCCTCGATGTCTTGACGGATGCCGCTCATCCTTCAGATCCGCTCCCTCTGTCAGGGCCGATCGACTGCAAGACACGCCGCAATCCAACCTCACTCAAATCGGTTTCCGGTTCTAAAGCGGACTCGGTAACAGGCTGACACAGTTCCCGGAGCGAAGACTCAAAGGAATTCGCCAAAGCCTGAATGGTTTCGTCCCGATACATAGCGGAGCTAAAGGCAAAGTCCACCAGGAGACGACCGTCTAGAATCCACGAGTTGATTTCGATACGATGAGAAGAGCGATTCGCGAGGCTCCGCTCATGCGCCCTATCGCCTTCATCGATGCCGACAACCAGACTTCCCCCGGCCACTTGATCGAACTGTCCAAGATAATTGAACAGGATTTCGGTTCGCGCGACGCCCAACTCTTTCCGGACAGCCGGATCGTCGCCGAGGTACTTCAAGACGGA
The DNA here is from genome assembly GCA_964584435.1 of uncultured Solibacteraceae bacterium. Classification (GTDB taxonomy): domain Bacteria; phylum Acidobacteriota; class Terriglobia; order 20CM-2-55-15; family 20CM-2-55-15; genus CAZOZZ01. The sequence continues at coordinate 39,449 of CAZOZZ010000006.1, forward strand.
AAAGCCAAGTCCGTGCCGCGGTACCCGACTCCGTGTCTCTTGTATCTCGCGGATGGTTTCCCCAAGCGGGCGCCCTCCGTGAATCTTTAGAAGAAACGGATAGATGCTGGTGAACCAGCCAATCGTTCGCGTCGGGTCGACGCGGCCCAACGTCTCACGCCCGTGAGCTTCGAGATCGACCAAAAGCTTACAATCTCCAAGCCAGACCGCGAGTGCCTGAGTCAGACACCCAAGCAACGCATCGTCCATTCTGATACGCCCCGACTTTGAGAGGCTCCCTAGAACCAGCTTCGTCGGATCTCGGTCCAGAGCGAGGGTGGCATGTGCCTCGGTCGCAACGGTATTGCTGTCAGGTGAGGCATTCAGGTCGAGCGGCAAGGAGGCCGTTTTGACGGTGACGATCTCCCGCCAATATGGAAGCTCCTTGACGAAACCTCCGGACTGGACCTCGTGGTCGAGTTGGGCGATCCATGCTTCCACGGGATTTGTCGGCAACAGTAGGACCGGACTCCCACTTTGAAGTTGTTGGTAGGCGGTTTCGAGATCCTCCGTAAGAATGCGGCAGGACACGCCGTCCGAGATCAGGTGATGAAGCACCAACAGGAGCCGACCGGGGTTGCCTTCGGAAGATTCGAATAATGCGGCTCGAACCAGCGGAGGCTCGGAAAGGGTCAGGCTCTCTTGAAGTCGCCGCGCTATCGAGTCAAAAGAGGTAGACCCATCGGGGTACACTTCAAGGGGGATCGAACCACCCTTAGGGTCGACATGGCGAATCCAGCCATCGGAATCCTTTTCGAACCAGGAACGCAGGGCGGGGTGATGTGCGGCAACACGATCCAGGGCCTGCCCGAGCAACTCGGACGAAGTGCCGGGAGCGATGTCCAGATGCAGGGACATATTGTGGTGATCCGGGTTGGGTTGATTCTGATCAAAGAACCACCGCTGCGCAGGAAGTAGTCGCGACTCCGACGCAACCGCAGCAATTTCGGGAGTTGAACCCGCAGAGACCGAGTCCGGCACGAGAGCTAACTCGGCAACGGTTGGGAAACGGTGCACATCGCGGATGCTGATTGGCAGGCCAGCGGCGCGGGCGCGCGAAACGACCTGCATGGCGATTATGGAATCCCCGCCCAACTCGAAAAAATTATCGAAAATACCAACCTGCCGCAGTCCAAGCACCTCCGCCCAGATGGAAGCCAGGCCGGATTCCACGGTGTCTCGGGGAGCGGCATACGCCTCGAGCACTTCGGCGGAACCGTCACGAGGCGTCGGCAAAGCCGCCCGATCGAGCTTTCCGTTCCGTGTCAGGGGAATCCGATCAATCGCCAAGAAGAAGGTCGGGACCATATGACCCGGTAGTCGCCCTGCGCAGAACTCCCGTAACTCCGTGGTTGCAGCAGGGGAGGAACCATCACGGAATACGATGTAGGCGACCAGGTGGGTGTTCGCGTCGGAATCCTGTGTCTTTCGCGCGTTGACCACCACGTCTTCGATCTCGGAGTGCGCGCGAAGGGCTGCTTCAATTTCGCCGGGCTCGATGCGAAAGCCATGAAGTTTGAGTTGATTGTCCGCGCGACCCCGGTATTCGATGTCGCCATCGGGCAGCAATCGCGCAAGGTCGCCGGTGCGATAAAGCCGGTCTCCTGGCCGGAACGGACTCGCAATGAAGCGCTCTCGCGTCAGTTCAGGACGGTTCAGGTATCCCCGGGCGACTCCAGCACCACCCACAAACACCTCGCCGACGACGCCCATGGGACTTGGCATCAGTTCGGAAGTCAGAACGTAGAACGACAAATCTGGGATCGGCCTGCCGATCCGTCTGGATCCGATCAGCTTCGCATCCCCGGAGGTCAGAGGCCGATACGTCACATGCACCGTCGTCTCTGTGATGCCGTACATATTCACAAGCTCTGGCAAACGATCGCCATGACGCTCGAACCACGGACCCAGAGTTTCCAGGTCCAGGGCCTCACCCCCGAAAATGATCAGGCGCAACTTCGGATCACGCGACGAGTCCGCGTCGGCTCTCATAAACTCCCGGAATGCCGAAGGCGTCTGATTGAGCACGGTGACAGCTTCGTCACACACAAGCCGGTGGAAGGCGGACGCATCGCGCCGAATCCAGTAAGGTGCGATGACCAGCCTGCCGCCATACGTCAAGGCACCGAAAATCTCCCAAACCGAGAAGTCGAACGCGCAAGAATGAAAAAGAGTCCAGACGTCCCGATTGTTAAACTCGAACGATGGCTGCGTTGCAGAAAACAGGCGTGCCAGCTGGCTGTGCTGAACCAGGACGCCCTTCGGTTTTCCAGTCGACCCCGACGTATAAATGACGTAGGCGAGACTCTCCGGTTGAAGCTTCGAAACCGGGTTCTCGGCGGAGCACCGCGTAATCTGCGGATCGTCCGCATCCAGAAGAATCGCCTCGAGAGCATCACGGTCACCCAGAAGCTCACCGACTCTGGACGTGGTAATCAAGATTGGCGCGCGGCAATCATCCAGTATCAGCGAGAGCCGCTCGACCGGATATGACGGATCGAGTGGCACGTATGCCGCGCCGGACTTCAGTACAGCGAGAATGCTGACGATCAAGTCCAGCGACGGATCGAGGCAAACCGCAACCATGCTCTCCGTCCCGATTCCTTTCGAGAGGAGATAATGCGCGAGTCGGTTCGCCTTGTCGTTCAACTCCCGGTACGTCAGTCGGTCTTTCTCACAAACGATGGCGATGCCTTCCGGACTTCGTTCCGCCCACTCTGCGATCACATCGGGTACCGAGGTGGAAACCGTGAAGTCTCGTTCGGCCTCGTGTAGCCGCAGCAGCCTCGCTTGCTCGCTTGGTGTCGACAGTGACAACTTGCAGATCGGCTGGCTTGTGACGGTCGCGAGCGATTCGATGAGGTTTCCGTAGCTCGCCAGCAAACGCTCAGCGTCGTCGGATGAGTAGCGATCAATGCTGTAGTCGCAATCGAGGATCAGCTCTTCGCCGGTGTCGATCACGTTCAGCATCAATTCGAAATCTGAAAAGTGGACCGGATGCGGGAACAACCGAAGCGTCAGGTCTCCGGTGTCCGCCAGCTTTCCGGGCGTATCCAGGTTGAAGGTCGCCGATATCAACGGTGACCGGCTGAGGTCGCGGCGAGGATCGACACTCTTGAGCAACGCGGCGAAGGGATAATCTGAATTCGTATACGCGTCGCCCAACACACGCCGAATGGTCGCGACATGTTCGGCAACCGTTGAATCGGGATCCACTTCGACGGGAACCGGCAGAATATGAGTGCAATAGCCAACAAGGGCGTCACTGTTCTCGAGACCTCGCCCAGCCACGGAAATACCGATCGATAACTCGCGCTGCCCCGTCAAGCCATGCATTAGAGCTGTGTAAACCGCATAGAGTCCAATGAACGGCGTGCACTTGAGTTCCGAACAGCAGGCGAACAAGTCTCTCCGCGCTGCGGACGATAGCGTCAACGTTGCCCGGCGGCTCTGGTAGGTTCGTTCCGCGGAGGGGATCGTGTCGGAAGGAAGGGCCAGGGGGGTCATTCGGCCGGAACATTTTTCCGTCCAGTAACGCTCCTGAGCTGCATAGGAGCTGGTTGCTGAAAACCGCTCCTGCCACTCGACATATTCCCGATATTGCATGGCCGGACCGAGTTCCGGATTCAAGCCGCGACAGGCCAAAGAGTACAAGGAAAGCAGTTCCCCCATCATATTAGTCATGGACCATCCATCCGTAACGATATGGTGGGCTGTCATTACCAGGACGTGTTCATCGGCATCGAGACGAAGCAAGTCGCAATAGAACAGTGGGCCGGTGTCCAGCGCCATTGGGGTATGGTTCTTCTCTTCAAACCACCGCTCGATTGCCTGCTCTCTTTCCGAGCCGGCGACGGACGTAAAATCGACAATGCCAAGCTCTCTGGCCTCGTCTGGCAACACCCGCTGAAATTCGCCCTGGAGATCGAATACGGTCCGAAGCGCTTCGTGGCGCTCGACAAGATGGCGCACGGACGCGTTGAGCTTCGCGCTGTCGATTGGGCCCCGTAACTTCAAGCTCAGGCCGGTTTGATAAGCGAGCGAGCCAGAAGGGTGTATCTGGGACATCAGCAGCAACTGACGCTGCGCTTCGGTTAGAGGAAAGGTGTCCTGCGGAGAAGACGAACCAGCCTGTGCGCCTGGAGCAATGAAACCGCCCGAGCGCAATTCGTCGATCGCAGACTCTGCGGAGCGTACGACGTGATCCAGGTCGTCTTCCGTGTGCGCCGTCGACAGGAAACATCCCCTCCACTCCCACACGTAAACGCCTTTTTCGATCAGGTGGTAAAAAAACAGGTCCAGGTTGCCGGTAAACTGAATACGGAAAGCGGATCCAAAATTTACAGCGTGCAGCGGCGCGTTACGCTCGTCGAAAGCTCGATTCAGACGGACGGCCAGTTCCTCGGTGCGCCGATTCAGGCCCTCTTGCAGTGCGGGCCCCTGCCGTTTCAACTCGTTCAGAGTCGCCACTGCCGCGACCATGGTCAGCGGATGCTGACAAAATGTTCCACCGAAGAACGTTCGTTCCGCACCGGGCAACGAATCATCCCCATAGTTCCAGGCTCCGCCGTCGATCCCATCGAGAAACTCCCGCTTCCCCGCGACCACTCCGATCGGCATGCCTCCACCGATCACCTTCCCGTAAGTGACGATGTCCGCATCGATACCGAAATAGGCCTGCGCACCTCTTGGGTGCAGCCGGAAGCCGGAGATCATCTCGTCGAAGATCAAAGCCACTCCACCGTCACGCGTGACGTTGCGTAAGTCGCGAAGAAACTCGACGGGCTGAAAATCGAGACTGAGGTTTTGGACGGGTTCTACCAGAACGGCGGCGATTTCGTCCTGGTGCTTGCGAATGTAGTCCAGCGCATCCGACGATCCATATTCGAGGACGATCGTTGCGGCAATAGACTCCGGTGGAATTCCGGGCGCCATGGCCTCGCTTGCCGGCACGCCCTCGATCTCGGCCGGCAGAACCAGCGTCTGGTCGGAATGGCCGTGATAGCTACCCGCGAACACGACCAGAAGCCGCCTCCTGGTGGACGTCCGGGCCAGGCGGATGGCGGCCATCACCGCTTCAGTTCCGGAGTTACAGAAAGACGCGCGCTCACTGCCGGTCAAATCACAAATGAGCGCTGCAGCCTCGCCCGCCAGTTCCGAGCGCGGGCCCAGGAGTATTTCCTGACCAGCATGCTCTCGAAAGGCATTCGTCAAGAACTCCGGGTGATGTCCGAACAGGGTGACGCCAAACCCATTGGTGATGTCGATGTATTCATTTCCGTCCAGGTCCCAGAACCGCGAACCTGCCGCACGAGCGCCGACGATAGGATAGAGAATCTCCTTGAGTGGAAGCCGGAATCCGACACTTGCCCGGCTGTCCGCCAAAACGTCACGGTATTGTGCAGCATGATGCTTGGACTTTGCCGTCCGCCTTGTATATCTCTTAATCAAGGCTGTAACGTGACGCTGTTGCTGTGGGGTGAACGATACGCCGAAACGATCGCCGCGGCTGGACACATGTCGTGTCTTTCCCCTCTTCGAAGGTTTCGACGCCTGCGCCGCAGGAGCTTCCGCTACGGCCCGGGGCACCACAGCCTTGCCGTCAACTTCACGCAACATCTCAAGCTGCCGCCGCATGATCTCGAGTTGGTCGTTGACGATCTGATGAAGACTTCCGGCAGTTGCATCCGCAGGGATCATTGCGCCCGGAACAACCGGCAAGTCGTCCGTGGACGGTGGAGTTGCCCGATCCAGCAGAAGATCCGCCTCGGGAGGAACTGTCTCGTCCGCAATGTGTCGCGCCAAGGCGCCCACCTCGGACAATGCATCGAGCAGATCTGCAAGCTGGATCGTCAACCCGAATCGTTGCTTCACCAACCGATTAACCTTAATCAGTGCCAGTGAATCCAGACCGAGTTGGAAAAAGGAATCCGCACCGTTGATCTTCCCCTGCGGTATTCCAGACACCTCGGAAACGGTCTCGAGAACTCCCGCAAGCACTCGATTGAAGTGGTTATCGTCTTTCACCGTGATTGTCGATGCTGTAGGTGTTGGATTTGAAACGTCAGTTTGACCGGAAACGTCTGCTTCCGCAAGACGATGCCGCGCAATCCAGAAGCTCTCGCGCTCGAAGGGATAGGGAGGCAGCCGGACCCGCCTTCGCTGCTCGAATGCATAGAATCCGCTCCAGTCGACTGCGGCCCCGGAGACCCAAAGCCGCCCGAGCGTCTCCAGAAGCAGTTCGGAATCCGCCCGCTCAACCTGTGGATGGCGCAAGGAAGTCAGCACGAGCGGCGCTTCCGCCCCAGCGCAATTCTGGATCGTCAACGTCGCAAGTGTCCGGCCAGGCCCAACTTCCAGAAGGATCCGGCTTGAATCTTGCGTCAGTGTCTGTATGGCCGTCGAAAAACGCACGGGTTGCCGCATGTGACGGACCCAGTATGCAGGATCCATCGACTCCTCGGGCGTGATCCATGTTCCGGTCAGATTGGAAACCCAGGGAATCTGGGGCTGCGAAAACGAGAGGGCTTCCAGGAATCGGCTGAACTCGTCCAGAACCGATTCCACTTCCCGGGAGTGGGCGGGTGCAGAAAAATGAAGGTCGGCAAACTCCACATCAGCGGAACTCAACTTCGACTTGAGATCGGAGATTTTGTCTGCCGGACCTGAAACCACGCACGATTCAGGAGCATTGACGGCAGCGAGCGAAAGCCCTTCATTCAGGTAAGGCGCCAAGTCGCCTTCGGACAGGCACACACTGAACATTCGCCCCTTCGGAAGTCCCTCAAGTAATCGTCCCCGCAGAACAACGAGTGACAGAGCATCGTCCAGACTGAAGACACCCGAAATGCAGGCAGCGACGTATTCACCGAGGCTGTGTCCGATCATAGCCGCTGGTCGAATTCCCCAGGAGATCCACAACTGCGCCAGTGCGTACTCGGTAGTGAATAGTGCAGGTAGCAATAACGAAGCGGAATCCATGCAATCCCCAACTGTGCCGCTTCCGAAAATCACGTCCCGGATGTCCACACCCAGAGGGGTCTCTAATTTTTCAGCACAAGAATCCAGATGCTGCCTGTACGCAGGCTCGGAACGATATAATCCCTCCCCCATTCCGACGTATTGCGACCCTCCGCCGGGAAACAAAAAAGCTATACTCCGGGCTTCGGTCGCAATCTCGCCAACATCAGAGACCGGTTCGCGTTCCGAGGCGACCGCCGAATCGGTCGCGTAGAGATAGAACTGCCGAGCTGAAAACTCCCGACGTCCGCATGCCAGAGTAAAAGCCGCGTCCTCCAACGAGACTTCGGCGTTCTCACGAAGAAATTTGACCAGCTCCGCGCCAGTCCGGGTTAACGCACTCGCGGTCTTTGCAGAAGCCACCAGCAGTTGATGAGGCCGTGTCGAAACGGTGACGGGTTCCGTTGCCGGAGCCTCTTCCAAGACCACGTGAGCGTTGGTTCCCCCAAGACCGAATGAGCTCACGGCAGCCCGCCGGGGCTGCCCCTGGGTCGCCCCCCACTCCGTAAGCCTCGTATTGACAAAGAAAGGTGTGCGGGCGAAGTCGATCTCCGGGTTAGGATCCTCAAAATGCAGGGTAGGTGGAATCTGCTTATGATGAAGCGACAGCGCCGCCTTGATCAGGCCGACCACGCCGGCCGCGGTGTCCAAATGCCCGATGTTGGATTTAACGGAGCCAATGGCACACCTGCGGACTCCATCGCCTCGGGCACCGCCATACGCCCGGCTTAGCGCCGCGACCTCCAGGGGGTCGCCAACCAAAGTGCCGGTTCCATGCGCCTCCACGTATCCGATCGATCCCGGGTCGACCCCAGCAACGGATAAAGCTTCCAGAATGACCTGGGTTTGACCCTGCACACTCGGCGCGGTGAAACCCGCCTTCACATCTCCATCATTGTTGACGGCGGAGCCACGAATGACGGCGTGAATGTGATCGCGGTCCGAGAGCGCCTCCGGTAGCCGCTTCAGCACGACGATCGCGACGCCGCTTCCAGCCGAAATTCCTCCTGCCTTCGCGTCAAAGGGGCGGCAGCGTCCGTCCTTCGATAGAATTCCTCCTTCGACGTACAAGAAGCCTTCATCCTGAGGAACGGGGATGCTGGCCCCGCCCGCGAGCGCAATTTCGCACTCGCCACTCAGAATGCTCTGGATGGCCAAATGAACGGCCACCATTGAAGTAGAGCATGCTGTGGCAACGGTGACACTTGGCCCCTCGAGTCCGAGCTTGTAGGAAACGCGACTTGCCAGAAAGTCCTTTTCGCTTGCCGTGAGGAGTTCGTGGTAATCGGTCTGCTGCATCAGCGCCGGATCGCTCGCGAGATTGTGCAGCAGGTATGTGTTCATGCCACAGCCGGCAAACACCGCGACGCGGTCGTGCGGACGGCCGTGAATGTAGCCGCAACCTTCCAGGGCATGCCACGACGATTCGAGAAACAGCCGCTGTTGCGGATCCATCAACTCCGCCTGCCGGGGCGTGTAGCCAAAGAATGCGGCATCGAAGAGGTCTGCCCCGTCGATGACTGCTCGACTCCGGACATACTTCGGATCGTTGAAGAGAGCACTATCTACGCCGGCACGCCGTAGAGTCTCCTCAGGAATCTCTCTTACGGAATCGACGCCGTGGCATAGATTGCTCCAAAACTCCTTCGCGTCTCGCGCGCCCGGCACGCGACACTCGATTCCGATGATCGCAATGGAACTGTCCGGGTCTATGCCGATCTCGGGAGAGACCATGGACTATTCGCCTCCCTCGCTGGTGCTGCCGGCACGGCTGGCTTTGCGGGCACTCCTTTGCTGTGCGCGGTTAGTCCGTCGCACTTCCGGTACGACTGTCCGTGTCAGCCCGGAGAATCCAGCATCGCCGGTATGTGAGATAGCCCCGGCTAACATGTGGATCGTCGGGTACTCGAACATCTCCCTCATCGAAGGCAACCGGCCGAATGAGGCCTCGCCGATCCGACGTCTTACACGAACCATCACCAACGAATCTCCACCCAGATCAAAAAAATTGTCGTGTATACCCACCTGGTCGATCCGCAGCTCTTCCGCCCAGATGGCCGCGATGCTGGCCTCGACGTGATTCAACGGTTGGGCGAGTTCTTCGGAGAGCTTCGGCCGTCTCTCCCCCGGCGACGGCAAAGCGCGAAGGTCGATCTTTCCGTTCGCCGTGAGTGGAAACGACGCCAGGGTCATGAACGAAGACGGCAGCATATAGTCGGGAAGAGTCTGCTGCAGGAAAGCACGCAACTCGGACACGGAAGGCGGATCGGCCGGATCTGCAGCAATCACATAAGCTCGCAACTCGGCGTCACCGGAAAGACCTGCCCGTTCGGGAAAGTGAGCTGTGACTACGCAATCGTGCACTTTGGGATGCCTCGCGACGCTCGCCTTGATCTCTTCGGTCTCGACTCGATATCCCCGTATTTTGACTTGACCGTCTTTCCGTCCCAGAAACTCGATATCTCCGTCGGAAAGATACCTGGCGAGATCCCCGCTACGATAGACACGTGCGCCCGGCTCGTCGCGGAACGGATCGGCCAGGAATCGTTCTGCGTTTAAATCAGGTCGGTTCAGATAGCCCGCCGCCACGCCGGCACCGCCGACATAGATCTCCCCCGCGACGCCGACTGGTACTGGTTTGCCGACCGAATCGAGGATGTAGATCCACATGTCCTCCATTGCTGGACCAATGACGCTTCGGCCCACTGCCACGTCGGCCTTCACCAGCCGACGATACGTGGTATGGACCGTTGTTTCAGTAATGCCATACATGTTCATGACGCGAGGGCTTTCATCACCGTGCCGTTCGAACCATCCGGCAAGATCCTTGACTGCAACTTCTTCGCCCCCCAGGATGACCCAGCGGAGCCTGAGCCGCAGCTCGGCATCACGCTGTTCTTCCGCCTTCATCAGCTGCTTGAAAGCGGAGGGTGTCTGAGTGAGCATCGTCACCTTGTGTTCGCTGAGCCATCTATAATAATCGTCGGGTGAGCGACTGACCCAATAAGGAATGATCACCAGTTTTCCGCCGTGCCCGAGACATGCGAATATCTCCCAAACCGAAAGATCGAAAGCGAAGGAATGAAACAGGGTCCAGATGTCCTGGGGGCCGAACTCGTAAAGAGAGGAAGTCGATTGAAGCAGCCTCACTACATTGTAATGAGTGATGATCGTCCCTTTGGGCCTTCCGGTCGATCCGGACGTGTAGATCAGGTATGCGGGATCGGATGGCGACGGACGCCTTGCTGAAGTAGGGTTACTCGCGGACTGGCTGAAATCGAGCGAGTCCATGGACACGAATTCGACGCCGTCCGCGGAAACCGCCATCGGGTCCGTCCCGACCACAACACGTACTCCAGAATCCGTAAGCAGCAATTCCTGACGTTCCACCGGGTAGGCCGGATCGATAGGCACGTACGCACCACCTGCCTTCAGTATCCCCACAATCCCGGTCACGAGATCCGACGATCGTTCCATACAAATCCCAACAAAAGCACCCGGTCGGATACCTTGCACGGTAAGATGCGCAGCGACGATGTTCGCCCGGCGATTCAGTTCGCTGTAGGTCAGCGGGACTCCCTCAAAAGAGATCGCTTCTGCGTCCGGGGAGCGTTCCACTTGTTCCTCGATCAGGTCTACCAGCGTTTTGCAAGGAGCATGGGTCACGCGGTCGGGGTGAAAGCCAGTCAACACAAGTTCTCGTTCGTCCGGAGGAAGGATGGCCAGATCTCGGATCGCCGTGTCTGGGTGACTCACAATCTCTTCAAACAGGAACAAGAGCTCCCGCTTCAAGAACTCGATCGCCTCAACCGAAAACGCCGTAAGGCTGTGGTCGATGTTCATCCGAACGTCCAGCTCTTCGTTGTATTCGCTGACCTCGATCGCCAAAGGCGTCTTCTCCGACCCGTGGCGCATGCTCACTTGCTCCACCTGAATCCCATCAAATTCAACAGCATAGTTGTGTTTTTGATAGGTCAGAACGATGTCGTAGAGCTGCGGACGCCCTTCCTTGTGCAGGCCCACGCGCCGGTTGATCTCGTGCAACGGGCAACGCTGGTGACGGTAGTCTTTTCGCAGCTCCCTACCGATCGCTTTCAGTAGCTCGACGACGCTCAGATCCAGGCCAAGGCGGAACCACGAAGGCGTAACGCTGGTGAACAGGCCCACCGTCCTCTTGAGAACGGCATTGCTACGGTTGAGCGTTGGAAGTCCAATGATGAAGTCCTCTCGCCCCTCCGGCTGAGCAAATCGAATGTAGAGCGCTGCCAGGATCAAATGGAAGGTGGAAACGCCGTGTGACGAGGCAAAAGACTGCATCCGATCGTACAATTGCCTCGAAATCATCAGGACCGACCGTCGACTTCGTATTTCCGTGCCAAACCCCTGGCGCTCGATCATCGCGGCCGGTATGGACTGAAATCGTTCCTCCCAATATCGAAGGTCTTCGGCCAATCGCCTGGAGTGCGCCACATCCGTTTCTTTCAGGACGTAATCGGCGAACGATCCGCGTGGAATGGGATCCCCCGCATCTCCTGACACAAGCGAGCTATAGATCACGGCCAAATGTTGAACCAACAAGGAATGCCCGTAGGCGTCGATGATCAGATGGTGGTAAACGTGAAACCAGGAGTATTCGTCGTCGGAAAGCCGAGCGAAGGCAAAATAAAAGAGGGGCTCACCAAACATCGTGAACGGAACGTCGATGCGATGGCTCATCCAGGCGGCCCATTCCTCACGGGCCCCAGCCTTCGAAGAAAGGTCAAAGTAATCAAGCGCAGGTCGGAAATGCGGCAGGACTTCCTGTTCAGGCACATCCCCGGCTTCACGCAAGACGATCCGAAGCGCGTCGTTCTCCTCGATCAAGATTCCGATGGCACGCTCAAACAGGTCGCGGTCTATCGGGCCCCGAAACCGAAGGTGCCCGCCCATATTGTAAAAGGGCTTGTCCTGGTGCACCATCTGGTCGAACCAGATACCATTCTGACAAGCTGTCAGCGGCAACGTCCCCTTGGTGCTACTCATCTCGATCCTCCCTGAGATGTGTGTCGCTCAGAGGAGGTGATCCAAACGCCAGCCGGGTCGCAATAAACGTTGAAACTTCAGCAGCACACTCCGAAAGGAAAAAGTGGCCGCCCGAAAACCAGACAACCTCGATCGGGTGACTCGTTTGGAGCTGCCACTGACGCGCTTCGTTTTCAGAGACATCGTCTCGATCGCCCACCATGACAGTGATCGGCACATCCAGGGCACGACCGGGCCTGTAGACATATTCGTCGACGAGGCGAAAATCCGCTCTCAATATCGGTTCAAATATCTCCATCAATTCATCGCTATTCAGGACATCATCGGAACAACCGAGGGCGCGCAAGATGGTCGCGAATTGATCGTTTGGCAGGTTCCATCGAACTTTGTCGCGGTCCAGGCCCGGAGCGCAGCGACCCGATACGAAGAGACGGGAAGGGAGATTCAATCCCGACGCCTGCAGCCTCCGAACCAGTTCAAAGGCAATCAGGGCGCCCATGCTATGTCCGAGGATCGCGAATGGGCTCTCGTTCCTGCGCGCAATTTCGGGTAAGACGTCGTCGACAGCCCTTCGGAGGTCGGTCAACAAGGGTTCGTCGGATCGTCGTCCTCTTCCAGGCAATTCGGACGTTAAGAGTCGCACCTCATCGGAGAGCGAGGAACTGAGTTCGCGATAACACCAGGCGTCTCCACCTGCAAACGGTAAGGCGAATAGTTGCATTAGATCGCATCGGTGACGTGGGAATCATGGTCGAACTCAGGATCACTACTTGCACCTATCATCACCGCTCTCGAACTCGCTTGGGATTCCGCACCTACCGAGAAGGAACGCTCTTACGATCAGACGCCAACACCAACAGCAATCCCATGAGCGGCGTAAGGAATACCGAACACAAGAAGTAGCCCCAGAAACCTAATTTGCGATCACGTCCAAAACTCGCTATGAGACCACCAACACCGATGTAGACCAAAGCCTGCAAAAGCATGATCAAACACCTCCACTACTATTGTTACACCTACCGAAACGCTGGCAGGTAAGCCATCAAGCAACGGACCTTCAAGATCGCCTTCACGTAACGTCGCAGGGGCTCTCAAACAATCCTTCTTCCGTCAATTAGATTCATCACTGCACTAGTCCG
>CAZOZZ010000007.1:0-49179 GCA_964584435.1 uncultured Solibacteraceae bacterium
CTATCTTCAATCTATTACCGTCCAATTCCGGTCCTTCTGCCGCGCAGACTCCTAGATTGGACCTAACTCTAATATGCTGATTACAGGTGGCTTGTCAGGGCGGGTTCGAACAATCGGACCTCTCGTGCGGTGACCTCTGCAATGCGTCTTTCTCTCTGTCCGGGACCGTGTCTAAAGGTTTGATTCGTTTATGTCGATGTCATCAACAGGGAGTGACTGAAATGATGTTGATGACAGTTGAAGAGAAACGGCGGTCCGCCCGAATCGTGCCCATTGGGTCCAACGAAGACGTTGTGGTGTTAAAAATCGGTGGCGAGCAGCACCTGGCCAAGATTCTCGATCTCAGCGATGGTGGAACCTGTGTCTATACGGTTGGGCCGGACGCGCCGCTGGACGTGGGCGATTCCTTCAAGATGGCGCTCTACCACCAGGGGAAAATCGAGGACATTGCCGTCAAGGTTTCGAGAAAGAACGGGCAGGTCGCCGGCCTGGAATTCGTCTCTCTGTCCCCCGAGGCCAGAGAGCACGTTGACTCTAAGATCATCCGACTGGAAGTGGAATGGATGCATCTCAAGCCGAGCGCCTAGACGCTTAGTAGGCTTCCCGAAACAACCTGTCGAAATCTTCCTTGCTTACGGGCTGCCGCGGGTTCGTGCCGTGTGATGGATCCTCGAAGGCCTTTGCCGCCAGTTGGTCGACGTCATCGAGTTCGATCCCGTGATGACGCAAGCCCAGTGCCATCCCGAGGTCTTCCAACAATCGTTCCACTTCTACTACGCCGTCGCTCCCTCCCAGAGCCCTGCCGACATCTCTGTATTGAACCTCCGCACTCGGAAGATTGAAACGCATCGTGAACGGCAGGACCAGGCCGTTCGCCAGACCGTGCGGAAGTCCATGGACCGCAGAGAGCGCGTGAGCCATCGAGTGATTCATTCCTAGAAATTTCTGGTTGTAAACGAAGGCACCGGTCATTGCAGCCATCATGACTTCCGAGCGGCTTTCGAGGTTGTCCGGATCCCGGACTACGTTTCGCAGGTGATCCCGGAGCGCTTCGAGACCAAACAGCGCCATCCTGTCCATCATCGGATTCGGCACCGACGAGACGTATCCCTCCACAAGATGTGTCAGCGCGTCAACGCCGGTGTTGATGGTGACTTCTGCTGGTAACTTGAGGGTGAGGGAGGGATCGACCAGCGCCAGTTTCGGAATCAGGTACGGGCTTCCCAGTGCCAGCTTCATCTTCTGCCCCGTGTCCGTGATGACAGCGAACGAGGACACCTCCGACCCGGTACCTGCAGTCGTCGGTATCGCGACCACCGGCGGCAGGCGATCCGAAATCCGTGCCATACCACCGCTCGCGCTGTCGTAAAGTGAGAGCGGAGCCGGGTGGGTCATCATCAACCCGATTGCCTTGGCCGTGTCCATCGCGCTGCCACCACCCAGGGCAACGATCCCGTCCGCCTCTGCAGCCTCGTAAGCCTTGATCCCCTTTTCGACACAGCCATAGTCGGGATTCGCCACCACCTCTCCGAAGGTCGACACGCCCAAACCTGCTTCACGGATGCTTTCCTCGATCCTCTCTGCGAGCCCGCAGGACTGGACACCCGGGTCCGTCACGAGAAGTACCGACCCCACCCCCATCTTCTTCGCTTCCTTACCCACCTTTCCCGAGGCGCCCGGCCCGAAAATCACCCGATTCGGAAACATGAAAAACGTCAACACGGTAAACCCTCCTGTAAAGCAGCGATTCTAATGAACTGCATCGCGAATATCCACATGCTGCCGGTTTGACCTGGGAGGGAAAGCGGTCCGAAACGTCCTGGTCAACGCAAAGTCGCAATGACGCAAAGCTCGCAGAGAAGGATAAAGACTATTTGGTTTTCTTTGCGTTTTAGCGTCTTTGCGTTGAAAGATCCTTCCCCTCAGGCTTATACGCGGTGACGTAGAAGTGGTTAGCCAGGATGTGCGCGTCGGGGAGACGGTTCATCCATCGGTCCAGGTAGCTCAGGGGGGCTGCCACCCAGCCCCACAGGCCCATTACTCCGCGGTTGAACCATCGTCGGAGGGAGTTTGGGGTGTGGACGGGGAAAATCAGCTTTCCGTAATAGGTGAGGAACGTCAACATGGTCGTCGTCGGGCCCGTCCGGATACCCACTTCGAGTGACTCGAAGTTTCCAAACAGGTCCATGAGTCCTTCGCGGGAGAATCGTGTGTAGTCGGATGGGAATGCGTGGTAGGGGTGGCAGAAGGGAACTACCGCTTCTACCACGCCCCCGGGTTTCAGAACCCTGAAGACTTCATTGACGACCTCAGAAGGGTCGGGGACGTGCTCGAGCAACGCCAGACAGGCTACGCGGTCACAGGAGCCTTCCGGGAAGGGCAGGCGGCCTGCATGGGCGACGATTTCGACACCGTAAAAGGGCGACAGATCGATGTTGATGAACCGGCCGGTGTCCAGACCCCCTCCTCCCAGCCAGAGGTTCATACCTGATTCCGCTTCCGGCAACGGCGGCGCTCCGGGATCGACGTACACGGGTTCAGGCGGAGACAGTGCGCGCCACAATCGGTCGGCCAGTTCCTGCCCGTGCCGTCTGGTGTACTTTTCCTCCATCGTTGCCCCAGATCCGCCATCGAGCATGACGCCAAAGCGTTCGCGGTCTTCAGGAGTCATCATGATCGGAACGCCCGGGCTCTTCACTTCGTAACCCACACCGCAGCTTTCACAAACCAACCGCTGCTGTTTCGTAGTGAGTTTTCCCTGGCATCGAACACAGCAAAGACTGTCTTTCCAGGTGGGGAGTGAATTCATGAGTGGCTGATTCCCGGGGTCGGTGGACACGTGTGATCCTGAAGTCAAAACGGCCAGAATTGTCGGGCTCGAGTCTCGTCGATTGCTTTCGATGATTCGATCAGATGGTCTTGCTGGTCCACCGCCAGGATGGTTTCAGTCAGCGTGCGAAACTTCGTTTCCAGTTCCTCCTGACTGAGAGGGTTCTGGGCGTCTCCCCTCGGGTACTCTACTTCAGCACTCAGCGTCCGGCCGTCGTTCAGGCTCGCTATGACGCGCGCGGGCCACTTGAACGGATAGTCCGCTCCGAGCGATTCGTCACGGACGATTCGAATTCTCGGAAGGACGTCTTGCACATCCCTGGCTTCCACGTCGTCGAAGTCTTCCAGTCCGACCTGACCCCGGCACACAGCCAGTGCTACGGTAAAGGGCAGCGAGAACTTTGCCGCATATGGAGTTGTGGGTTCTACGCCGTCAAGCAGATCGTAAGCCGCGGGATAAACGCGAACCAGGATCTCTTCAAGATCGTTTGCTCGCATCTGATTTACTTCCCGAAGGCGGAGTGCTGCATCGATTGCCGAGTGCGTGTGCCTGCACGAAGCATGCTTCTTGAACGAATTGTCCGCCATCCGGTAGTGAGAGCCGAGGCCTTCGGTCAGAGCGCCCGGTTGGGGCTCGGACGACATCGCCGCCAGAAAGCCCTTCTTGCCTTCAAAGATGGCCCTGGCACCTGTAAAGCCCCGACGAGCCAACTCGGCAGCCAGAATTCCGGCTCCGGCCGCATGAGCCGGGTGGAGTTGCTTGCTCATGGCTCCGTCTTCCAGGAACTGCCATAGTCCGGCTGCCTGCGTGCCTGCCGATCCCAGCGCCTGGACGACCTGCGAAGGATCCAGCTTCAATAGCTTTGCAGCCGCCGCAGCCGCTCCGAACGTGCCGCAAGTAGCCGTCGTGTGCCAGAGATCGTAATGGGTTCCGCCGGCCGCTTCTCCGGCGCGGACCCCCACTTCGTAACCGACGACGATAGCTTCCAACAACTCGACACCGGTGGCATCGACCGCTTCGCCCAGCGCGACGGCGGCGGAGATGACAGGCGCGGCTGGATGGAAGACCGCTGAAGGGTGCAGATCGTCCATCTCTACAGTATGAGAAGCAGCTGCATTGATCTGGGACGCCCAGGTCACCGAGGTCTTCCAGCCGTCGGGCAAGGCCGTGGCCCGAGGGGTGCCCCCCTCTTCCCGGGCCAGTTCAGCGAACATCTGCGCAGGAGGTTCCACCGACCCCCGGATTGCCGAGCCTGCCCAGTCGAGCAGGCTCTGTCGTGCCATCGACAGCACATTGGTCGGCAGTCTTGAATGCTCGATGGAGGTTATGAACCCGGCAATGTCATCGGAAATCATATGCAACTCTCATCCACAGTCTACAGATACTTCAAGCATTTGATTGTAGGTGCGGTCTATGACCGCACAGATCATGCGGTCATAGATCGCACCTACATTTCAGGTAGGACCATGTCATTCTAGAATCTCCGGCCATCATGGAGTGGACTTAAAAGACTCGGGAAGGTCTCTTTCGGTCGGACCGTCATAGGTCACGTCGTCCAGGTTGACGGCACGGAACGGGCGCTCCCGGGTGACCTCTTCGACGTAGTGAGCAGACAGCCCAACGGCCCGCGAGATGACGAAGAACGCCTTGCCGTAGCGCCAGGAGATTCCAAGATCTGAAATGATTGCGGAAATGGCACCGTCAACGTTCATTGGTTTTCCCAACTCGCGCGCGATTCCCTCGGCGAGCGCCAGGTGCTTCCCATCGAGCTCCCACTGCCTGGCCTTTTCCGTCAGCCGCACCGTCCGTGGGTCCCGGTCGTGGAGCGGGTGACCGTATCCCGGAATGCGTTCTTTCCGTTCCCGACAAGTCCGAACGATGTCCTCAGCGTCGGTTCCGGCCTCAACCGCTTCCTGGAGCATTTCGGCGCACTTTTCGACGGCGCCGCCGTGATGTTCACCTAGTGCGATGATTCCGGCGGCGACACCTGCCTGAAGTGGCACGCCGCCGGAGGCGACGAACCGAGTCGAATCCACCGAGGGGGCCAGCAGGGAATGATCCGTGCTCGACACGATGATGGTCTCCAGCATCCGGCCCTGATTCCCGTCCGGCAGCTCTCCCACGAAGGTCAGGTATATGACGTCACCGAAAGAGCAGTGCTCCATCAGTTCGTCGACGCGGTAGCCGCGGATCAGGATCTTGTTTTTCGAAACCTTCGAGAGCGATGTGTTCCAGAACGTTGACATGTCGATCTCTATCCTCTTTTTGAGTAGTGGCTCACGAAGTCCCAAAGTGTGGCCGTGAGCCGGTCGAAAATCACTTGCCGAGCTGCGCTCGGAAAATGTGCCTCACACGCAGGAAGAACTCTTGATATTCTCTGGACTTGTAGTCTGGGTAGGTCCACGGGAAAGACTGATACGTGTTGTTCCTGAAATTCAGCTCGACCTCGGCAAAAATCCCCTGGCCCAGATAGATTCTGTGGGGGAAATTCTTTGTGGATGCCAGGACGACCTTTGACTCTTCGATGTACCCTGGGTCGGCGTTTACCGGGCGTTGCACTTCGGCCGCCGGATTCCGGTGTTCTTCCTCGATCAGGTTGGTCTTTGTCTTGACTGCAGCGAGTTGATCCGCTTCGATCAGAGGTTCGAAGGAGAAGAAAACCCGGTCGATGACGTTACCCATTTCGCCGGCATAGTAGGTGCTGAGCTCGAATGGAATGCGCTCGCTTCGATGATCGATCGGGCCGAATTCGGCCACCAGCCGATCCTCGATTTTACCGACGAGACCGATGTCCGCGAACAGTACACCCGCGAAGAGCTTGGCTGGATTTGAAGATCGGATCGTGCCCATGTTCATGCTCCCTTCTCTTTGATCAGGGAAACGGGATTAATATTAACCCTAAGTTATGGGACGCCGCACCACCTCCGAACAGTTATCGCTAAAAGAACTCGAACAGAAATTCCTGGCCGACGACGCCCCGGCGGCCTCGGCTTCCCAGTTGAGACAGCTCGGCCGGGATCCGAGAGCAGGGGCCCGGAAGCTTTACCAACGCTTAAAGAGTCGCCTCGTCCGGGAAAAGAAAGAGCAGGACAGGCTCGAAGCGATGCTGCACTTCGAAGGCCTCCTCTGGAAGGCCGGAATCGAGAGGATTGCCGGAGTCGACGAAGTCGGAGTCGGTCCGATGGCGGGGCCGGTTGTCGCCGCGGCGGTAGTGCTTCGCCCCGGCACACTCATAGAAGGCGTCGACGATTCGAAGAAGCTCGATTCCGAGACCCGTCGGTCGCTCGACGTTTTGATCCGTCGAAACTCTCTGGAAGTTTCCATCGGAGCTGTCGAGCCGAAAGAGATCGACCGGTTGAATATCTATCATGCCGGTATCCGCTCGATGTGGCTCGCCGTGACCGGTCTGGGCGAAGCCCCCCAGCACATCCTGGTCGACAGCCGTACGATTCCCGACCTGCCCCAACCACAAAACAGCTTCACGAAGGGAGACGGGATCTGTTTTTCGATTGCCTGCGCTTCCATCGTTGCGAAGGTCTACCGCGACCGTTTGATGATCGATATGGACCGGACCTATCCTGGATATGGCTTTGCGAAACATAAGGGCTACTGTACCCCTGATCACCAGGAAGCCATCCGCCGACTCGGGCCGTGCCCGACACACCGGCGTTCGTTCGACTTCATCCGGGAGTTGCGCGGCGAGTACGGCGAGCTTTTCTACGACTTGAAGAACAAGGTTCGGGAGGCGACCTCACGGGAGGAACTCTCAGGTTGGGAAACCGATTTCCAGGCCGCACGGCGACAACTGTCGCCAGTCGAGAGCAAGAAACTTCGACTGCTGGCGACCTGCAGGTGGAAGCGAGTCGTGGGATAGCGCCGCTGGGCCAGTCTTGGCGTCAGGATTCAACACGGAATCGCGGAGAAAACGGGGCCAGATATTTCTTCTTCGTGTACCTCCGTTTTCTTCGTGTCTTCGTGTTGAATTCTCAGCCCTATTCCCGCCCCACTTGTCTGTTGAAACTCCAATCCTCGGCGAGGATGTTCAGGTCCCCATCCAGGAAAACCGCTGAAGCCAACCCGTTGGCCTGGCTGAAGAAACGAAAATCGACGAAGTAGACGCGGTATCCATCATCCAGCCGCTCTTCAAGCATGAAAGGGAAGCGGGCAAAATCCAGAAGGACCGCGGCGGTCTCCGCTTGAGCGGCCTTTCTGGTTCGAACCGAATCGGGCATCTTGTCCACTTCAAGAACCGGTTGGCCCGGTCCGGTCCACGTGTCGATCGGCAGCTTCCATAGCTTCGTCTCGGACTCGACGATTCCCGTCCATCGAAAGGGGCTCAGCATCTGCGGAAGGACGGCCGTTTCGGTTGTTTCGGGGATCGTTTCGACGAACTCGGAGAGGCGTAAGCGGGCTCTCGACTGAAGTTCGATGCGGGTCCCCACATAGAGCAGCGTCGCGACCAGGGCGACCGTCGCACAAACTGCACGGCGATGGGGTAACCGGTAGCTACCGATCACTCCCAGTAGAAGGATCGTGTCGAGCGTTGGATCTATGATGAACAACGTATCCCCGTAGATCCAGGTGTCCCGGAACGGAAGAAACGGTCGCATTCCGTATGGGTTCAAGTAATCCAGCAGGGGGTGAGTCATCATCACGATGAGACAGATTCCGAACAGACCTCGAAAATTTGCCCGACCCTTCCGGCTGTGGAACGAGAGTCGGTAGATAACACCGGCCAGGAATGTAGCCATAAACGGAATAGCAAATACGGAATGTGTGATACCCCGGTGGTGTTCCAGGTAGACAGCGGAATCGGCGAACAGTGTAAAAGAATCGATATCCGGAAAATTGGAGGCGATGACCGCGGCAGAGGTGGCGTGTGGCGTCCATCGATCCAGCCCGCTCTTCGCGATCGCTATTCCCAGAAGTGAGTGTGTGGAATTGAACATTCAGCAGCCTGTGGCGGCTCGGGACCGGCTCTCGTTCTGGCGTTCGAGGCCTTATCGCTTGTAACGTGCCGGACACTTATTGTATATTGCGCCCAATCTTCGGAACGACATTTTTTGGGCGTCTTTCTATGCCGCAAGACTTCTTTTTTGAGTGAGTTGCCTGCGATGAAGATGCATTCTCCCAGGTTCAAGGATCCCATGATCAGCCAGGCTCAGCCGATCACGATCCTGAGCCCCGTTATTGAGGAGACGCTGAGGTCCGCTGGAGTGCGCCCAGACCGTGAACTGGTCATGGAGCGGTTCATGGGTGGACAACCCCGCATCGCGATCGTGCATGGATCCGAGGACCATCCTCCCAGCGTTGGGTCCAGGGAGGTTGTACGGCGATTGATCCGGCAGCTCTGGGCGGAGTCCGCCCTGCCGTTTGAAGTCTCCCTGGCTTTGCCATGCGAGGAGTTATCCCAGGGATTGCCCGGCTCACATTATGCCTTTCTCGCCAGAAACGCATGTGCCGCAAGCCTGGCCACACTGATGGAAGCCCATAGTTACGATGCGGCCATCGTCCTCGGCGTCTGCGACAAGCTGCTGGTTGGGTCACTGCGCGCTCTCGTCGAAGCGGATCTGGCTCGCCAGCGAAGGCGAGCCCGCCCGGTCTATGCTGCTTTCCTCCCCTCAAACGTGGGCCCTGAAGTCTATCTGAGCCCTCTCGAACGACGCAGGTTCGACTCTATCCGAGATCGATTGCCCGAGGCCGACGCGAGCGAGTTGTTCAACCTGCTGGATCGTCCGATGAAGCCTGCCGTGTACGACGGAGTGAAGTCGGTTCTCGATAATTGTTTTCACTAGCGAACGATCCTGGAGTCAGAGAAGGATGAACTCGCACACATGGTGGCCAATCTGGCGGCATCCTACAGTTGTGGGTCGTCGGAAGGCGCGCTCATCACCCGCCTGATGATCGCGACCTTCGGGTTCGTGCCACGTCATCTGGACCTCTCGCTGCGCCCTGCCAGCGACGATCAACTTGCTCATGTGGTCCGGAGGTTGATCCATGGAATTCAAAAGCGCGAACGCCGTATCAGCGTTGCCCAACTGACCAAGACGAACCTTCAAAATGCCGTAAGCGTGTGGAGTGCCACGGGTGGCCACCCGTCCTGGTTATTGCATTTGAGCTATCTGTCCGAGGCCCTCGGTGTGCGGTTGAGCCCCACTGTGTTGGGCCGCAAGATGGCCAAGGTGCCGCAGCTGCTCTCATTCGAGGAAGGCGCCGGGGGTTCTGTCCACGGAATAGCCGCCGAGGCGGATGCCGGCCGGAATTCCGGCATCGACACGATTATGCGAACTCTGTCGGAAAAACGATTCGTGGACGACCGCGCCGCGCCGCTCGAAGGATCCTGGATGCAGCGG
Organism: uncultured Solibacteraceae bacterium; assembly: GCA_964584435.1. GTDB lineage: Bacteria > Acidobacteriota > Terriglobia > 20CM-2-55-15 > 20CM-2-55-15 > CAZOZZ01. The sequence goes on from CAZOZZ010000007.1 coordinate 9,184, forward strand.
ATAATGGACGCCCGCTCCGCGAACGGGAACTTTTTGCACTCCACGATGACGCCGATTTCGCCTTCCTGTGGTCTGGCCCGGGTGCAAGGCAACCTCTGTACGGCTTCGCTCGTGCGGTTGGGGTGTGGCAACGGAAGCGCCGACCTCTACGATAAGAAAATCTACCTGGCGGATTACTATCTGGGTCAGGAACAGTTTATGGACCAGGCCGGGAAACCCGAGGGGCTTCTCGAACGTCTGAGGAAGAAAGTAACGCGAGATGATCTATATCGCACCTGGTTGCTCAATTGGCAACCGCCATCCGGAGCAAATGGTGATTCGGCTCGGTGGAACAAACGCCGGTTGTGGGATTTCCTGATAGAAGAGAACCTCATGCGCGTGATCGTTTTCGTTGCCGGGGAGGGTCCGCGGGCGTCCGGTATGCCGGAGATCCATTTCCCCGGCGAACTCATGGGGCCTTCCCCTGGTCGAAGCTGTGTTCTGGCAACCGACGGACGTATCGCTTTCGGACATGAGGGGGTGTCGATCGCTCACATCATCCCGGAGGCCATCGATGGTGGAGGTCTCGCCGCTGTTCGAACGGGGGACTGGATCTACCTCAACCTGCGCCGGGGCGAGCTTCAGATCGTGACTCATGCCAGGAAACCCGAAGGATATCGCGTTCTTTCGGCCCGGGAACTGGCCAGACGAACTGACCCACGTAAGCGTGTGGGCGAGTTGGAACGTCGCCGACTGCAATTCCTTCCTTCGGTTCGCTCCGCCCTGAATGCCGTCAGCGACGCGGCCGCCGGCGTATCACCACTGAATCCTTGAGCGGCTTCAGCTATTAGCTGTTGGTTCTTGGCTGGCGTGCAGCAAGCAGCCAAAGACCACCCCGAACTCCTTCTGCTTGTCTGCGTAATCCGCGTAATCTGCGTAAAGACCTTGGACTCCGATCCCCCCCGCCAGTCGTGTACAATAAACCGCTTATGTACGAAAAAGTTCTTTTCAAGAACGTCGACGATCCCCGAGCGGTGGAAATCGATGGCTACATCGACCTGGGCGGGTACCGGGCCATCCGTAAAATTCTCGGTGAAAATACTCCGGACGAAGTCATTGAGATCACCAAGCAGTCGGGCCTCCGCGGCCGAGGTGGGGCCGGGTTCCCGACCGGGATGAAATGGGGCTTTGTTCCCAAGAACCTGAACAAGCCGATCTACCTTTGCTGCAACGCGGACGAGAGTGAGCCGGGCACCTGTAAGGATCGTGTCATCATCGATCGGGATCCTCACCAGTTGATTGAAGGAATCATGATCGCCGCGTACGCGGTGGAATGCCACCTGGCATTTATCTATATCCGGGGTGAATTTCTTCATGGTTTCCGTGTTCTGGAGCGGGCGGTTGCCGAGGCGCGGGCGAAGGGGTTCCTCGGCACCGGGATCTTCGGTACCGGGTTCGACCTGGATATCGTTGTGCATTCTGGTGCGGGCGCCTATATCTGCGGTGAAGAGACCGGGCTGCTGGAGTCCCTGGAAGGAAAGAGAGGACATCCGCGTCAGAAACCACCTTTTCCAGCCGTCGAGGGCCTTTACGGGTGTCCTACCGTCGTCAACAACGTCGAGACTCTCGCGAACCTTCCGCACCTGTTCAATAGGGGCGTGGAGTGGTTCCAGAGTGTCGGGACGCCGCCGAGGAACACTGGCCCCAAGCTCTATTGTGTGAGTGGTCACGTCAACAAACCGGTCGTCGTGGAGCGGGAACTCGGGATTCCTCTCCGTGAGTTGATCTACGATGTTTGCGGTGGGATCCGTGACGGCAACGAGTTGAAAGGAGTCATCCCGGGAGGCTCCTCGACACCCATCCTGAAACCGGACGAGATCGATGTCAAAATGGATTTCGACTCCCTTGCCGCACAGGGGACGATGCTTGGATCTGCAGGAACCATTGTTGTTGACGAAACGACATGCATCGTACGCCTCGCCATGCGAACCGCGCGTTTCTACGCAGAAGAATCCTGCGGGCAATGCACGCAGTGCCGGGAGGGGACCTGGTGGATAGAGCAGGTTCTCCACCGTATCGAGCACGGCAAGGGAACGATGGCGGATCTAGGCATGATCGAGGACATGTGTGGCCACATGAAAGGCGTGACCATCTGTGTCTTGAGTGACGCTTGTGCGATGCCGGTCGAGACGATGCTTCGGAAATTCCGGGAGGAATTCGAATACCATATCACCGAGAAGAAGTGCATGGTTGGGGAAGTGGTGAGTAGCCAGTAGTCAGTTATTCCGAGAACAATTCACACTCACTCGTTCCGTCTCCCGGTCAAGAATAGCTCCCGTTTGCACAGGGTGAAAGCCAGCCGCTCCGACCGTGTCACCCCCCATTTCAGCAAAGAGTGATCGGCGATGAGTTGTCAGTGCTTCTGATTCCGAGCGCCCTCAACTGACCACTGACCACCAACCACTGACCACTTCCCTTACCCCTTCTTCGCCGGTGGAGGCAGCTTTCGAGCCTCCACCGTGGACTTGAAGCCGGCGGTGGCGTGCTGACCATCGCAGAACGGTTGGCTCTGAGAGTGCCCGCAGCGGCACAAGGAAGTGGCCGAACGCCCGGCGAGGTCAAACTCTTGACCTTCGGCGTCCTTGATCACGAAGCTTCCTGTCACACGGAAGGGCCCGTCGGCGATCACTACGATTGAGGTGTCTTCATCCATCAATATTTTCCTTTCGATCCAAGCGGTATTTTTCGCAATTAACATGCTGAAAATACTGTAGGTTAGTGTCTTTTACAGGGGGGCTGAAACAAATTTTCAGTGGCCTGGTCGGTCTGGAGGTGGACCAGAGTCGACCGCAACATCACAATACTCTCATGAAACGGGTATCGCCAGTGGTATAATCCCGCGCTTTGAGTGGGGTGCATACCCTGTCTGAAGGGGTGTGCTGGGAACATAGCGGAACCGCGACGAGTTGGTGTGTGATCAAACGAGTTGAGCGATCGAACGTCTATATAGAAGGTAGGTCGCATGATGCGATTTTTTTCCTGTAAGACGGCTGTATTGGTTTCGAAATTGCTTGTATCGAGATTGCAAAGGTCAAGAAATGGGAACGTGACCTCCCCAGCGGCATGATTCGTCGCCGGCAGGCAAGGAGGAATGAGGACAATGGATAAGAGAAAGCTACAGAGACTCCGGCAAACACTTTCCGAAGAATACGAGAATCTTGTGCGCGCGTTGAATCGCAATCGTGAAGCAGAAGAGGAAATACGCCTTGAGAAGACCGAGGACGAAGGCGACCTGGCCATGATGAGCCACAACAAGGAACTCCTTTACAATCTCCACGAAACCGACTTTCGTCGCCTGAAGGCCATTGAAGATGCGCTCGGACGAATGGATCGTGAAGAGTACGGAGCGTGTGAGGCCTGTGGAGAGGACATCAACGAGAAGCGGCTTGTGGCCGTGCCCTGGGCAACAATGTGCATCGATTGCCAGGAACAAGCAGAACTTGAGAACTCGTCTTTGAGACCCGTGATGGCTGGTGTCACTAGATCCAGCAAAGACAGCAGCCCCGGATAAAATCTTCAACCCGCAAGAAATTTAGCGGCAAGAAAGAGCCCGACTCCGGCGAACACGACGAACGCGAGTTTGACGCCGGGTTCACGGTTTACCTCCGGCATTAAATCCGATGCCGCTACGTAAAGCGTGGCTCCGGTGGAAATCGGAAGCGCGTAGTCGGGCGAACTTCCTGTTGCCACCACTGCCAGTACACCACCCATCGTCGACAATCCGAGCAGCACCGCAGCGCCGAACGCCTGTCGGTTCGCGAAGCCCGAACTCAACGCGATCGATGAGACTGTGAAACCGTCAGGTATCTTGTGGATCAGCACCGCAAGGAATATCAAGAACCCGGTCTGGTTGGACACCAGAAAACCAGCGCCGATCGCAACACCATCGAAGAAGGTGTGCACCAGCAAGCCGATCAACGCGGAGACGCCTACCGCCGGGTTCACCAGTTCTTCGTGATGGGTCTCTTCACCGAAATGCAGGTGAGCGGCGAATGTGTGCTCGAACATGTGAACGAGCAGGTATCCCACAAGGATCCAGGCAAGAGCCGAATCGAGTAGCTTCAGGCTTTCGGGCATCATCTCGAGGAAGACGGCTCCCAACATGAAGCCTGAACCCAGCGCGATGAAATAACGGAGGGTCGATAGGGCCCAGCGATGGGAGGTGACGATCGCGCCACCGACTACGTTGGCGACGGCAGCGACAAAAGCGAGTGCGAAGGAGAGGATCGCAGGAGACATCTTGACAATCGTATCCGGTTCCGGGACTGATCAGCCGCCGTGGCGGACGGTTATGATGTCCCCGTCCTTGACTTCGTATTCTTTCCCTTCCAGGCGAAGCAGTCCGTGTTCGCGGAGTTCCGCGAAACTTGGGTGTTTCTTGAAGTCGTCAAGCCCCGACACCTCTGCACGGATAAAATGCTTCTCCAGATCCGTATGAATAGCCCCGGCGGCCTTCTGGGCTTTCGTGCCTCGACGGATCGTCCAAGCTCTGCATTCTTCTTCTCCAGCAGTCAGGAAAGAAATCAATCCCAATAGATGATAGGTCGAACGAATGAGGCGTTCCATTCCGGATTCACTGATCCCAAAGTCAGCGAGAAAATCCGTCAGTTCTTCCGGGGGGAGTTCGGCCATCTCCCCTTCCAGTTTTCCGCAGATGTAGGCGCGTTCGGTGTTTGGTCGAGACTCTTCCTCGTCATGTGTGGCTTCTAGCGTTTCAATCTGATCGTCCCCCAGGTTGAGAACGTAGATCATGGGCTTTTCTGACAGAAACGAGAATCCCTTCACTCTTTTGCGAGCCGACTCATCCATGTCCATTTCCCGCAGTGGCCTTTCCGATTCGAGCCATTCGTGGGTCTTCCGCAACAAGTCCCGTTCGAATGCAAGATCTGCGTCCTTGATCTTCTTCAAGTCCTTGTCCAGGCGTTCCAGTCTCTTCTCGACAGAAGACAGGTCGGCGAGGATCAACTCCGCGTCGAAGTCCCGAATATCGCGCTCCGGATTCACCGATCCATCCGGGTGCGGGAGCGACTCTTCCTCGAATGCCCGGACAACGTGGACCAGCGCATCCACGTCACGGACTGGGGCGAAGGCCATGTCCCGTCCTTTTCCACGGATAAGTCCTTGTATATCTACGAATTCAATCGTGGTGTATGTCGTTTTTTTCGGATGAAACACAGATGCCAGGAAATCCACGCGTTCGTCCGGGACCCGCACCACACCAACATTCGGCTCGGCGCGACGGCCCTTGTGCGTGTCTGTCTGGACTTTTGCCCGCGTGAGGATTTTGAAGATGGTCGTCTTTCCCGTCTGTGGGAGACCGACGATACCTGCTTTCATACGTGGATAACCATTTTCTAGATTAAGTAGCACCTTACCATACATTTCCACATTTTTTTGGTTGACAGCCCGGAGGCTCGTAAGTAGTCTGATGTGGACAGAAGTGGTCCAAAGTAGTCTGAAATGTTCTGAGAGAGATTTTTTATGCTTCGTGGAAACGCACCGGCAAAAATCGATGCAAAAGGCAGGCTGAAGATTCCGTCGGCCTTCCGCGGACATATTCTGGATTCTTGGGGCAGCGACTTCTACGTAACCAGTATCACTGGCCAGTCCGCCCGCGTTTATCCCCTTCTAGTCTGGCAAGAAATTGAAGAGAGACTCGCCCAGATCCCCTCCTTTAATCCCGCAAAGAAAAAATTTCTGGACCGAACGAACTTTTACGGCCAGGAAACCGCAATGGATAAGCAGGGTCGGATTGCACTGCCAACTGAACTACGGAAGTCGGCCGAAATGGTCGGAGAAGTCGCTGTCCTGGGATACTTGAACTATTTGGAAGTTTGTAACAAGGAACGGGTTCGTGCTCGGTTGGGTGAGTTGACTGAGCAGGATGAGATGGACATCAGCACCGAATTGGGAGTTTAGGGATGTATGGACAATCACACTCCGGTTCTGCTCGAAGAAGTCCTGCACTTTTTGAATCCCCAAAGTGGGGGGAGATTTATCGATGCGACGGCTGGAGCCGGCGGACACGCTGCGGCGATTCTGGAACGCACCGCGCCCGACGGGGCGCTGTTGGTCGTAGATCAGGATGATTCGGCGCTCGAATTGTCACGCCGGAACCTGGCGCCCTACAAGGCGAGAACCACATTCGTACAGGCCAACTTCGCTGACATCGATCACGTTGCCCGCGAGGAAGACTTTCTGGGAGCAGATGGGCTGGTGGCAGACCTTGGAGTTTCTTCGATGATGCTCGACGATCCACAAAGAGGGTTTTCTTTTCGTCTGGACGGTCCCCTCGACATGAGAATGGACCGTCGCGGAGAGCTCACCGCTGCCGAAATCGTGAACTACACCAGCGAAAAAGAGCTGGCCAACCTTATTTATACCCTCGGTGAGGAGCGGCGTTCCCGCCCCCTGGCCCGGTCGATCGTACGAGCCCGTCCACATCACACCACCGCTGACCTTGTCCAGGCGATCGAGGCCGTTACCGGCAAGCCGCGCTACGGTAGGATCCATCCCGCAACCCGCACCTTCATGGCTCTGCGACTGGCGGTCAACAAGGAGTTGGACAGTATCCGGACGTTACTGGAAGCCTCCGGGAAGATTCTGCATGCGGGAGGACGTCTCGTCATTATCAGTTTTCATTCCCTGGAAGATCGGATCGTCAAACACCGAATGCGCGAGCTGGGTAAGGTCCTGACCAAGAAAGTGGTTCGGGCCGGTCGGCAAGAGCTTGATCGGAATCCGCGTGCGCGAAGCGCCAAGCTTCGCGCGATGGAGATAGTTTAATGTCCACGATCGACATCCATTTTGATAAGAAGATCAATAATTCCAAGGTCGTGAGGGAGGCCGACACCCGATGTCGCGTCGACTACCTGTGCCTGACCTTGCTGGGTGCGGTGTTCGTCCTCGGAATGTTCTTCTACGCCTGGCAGCAATACCAGTGGATCCAGTTCGGCTACGGGATCGAAGAGGCCCAGAAGAAGATCGAGCAGCTCGAGGAAGTTGGGCAGCAACTTCGGGTTGAAAGGGCGACGCTGCGAAACCCGCAACGAATCGATTCGCTCGCCAGGCAGGAACTCGGCATGGTGGGTGCCGGCGGCGGACAGGTCGTGGCCATCGAAGCGACCCCGTCGGTCATCCGCCCGGAGACAACTCTCGTGGCGGCGAAAAGAATTCCATAACTTGCAAGCTGTGGTAGCGGATGAAGAACAGGGGGGCCGAAATCAACAGACGACTGGTCGCGATTGCGCTGTTCATGGGCTTTTGGGCAGTTGCAATCGGTGCAAGGCTCTATTTCTTACAAGTCGTCCAGTCCGCGGATCTCAAGGCGCGAGCAGAAGACCAGCAACAGAGGACTCTGGAAATCAGCCCGCGTCGTGGTTCGATCTATGATCGAAACGGCAACGAGCTGGCCGTCAGTATCGAAGTCGATTCCTTATACGCCGTTCCCACCGAAATTGAAGACGCCGCCCGAACCGCCGCGTTCTTATCCGAAATACTCGAAGTTCCCATTCCGTCCCTGGAGACCCGCCTTGATTCCGACAGGTCCTTTACCTACATAGAAAGGAAACTGTCTGCACGGCAGGCCGCTCGGATCAAGGCCGGACAAGTCAAAGGCCTCTATTTCCAGAAAGAGAGCAAGCGTTTCTATCCGAAGCGTGAACTGGCTTCTCATGTCCTGGGATTTGTGAACCTGGATGACAAGGGAGGCAGCGGCCTGGAATATCGTTTCAACGACAAGGTCGGAGGCACGCCCGGAAAAGTAGTGGTGATCACCGATGCGAGGGGGCGAAGTTTCCATCGGCTCGAGCAGCCTGCCACCACGGGTTCGCACCTGACGACCACGATCGATCAGAACATCCAGTACATCGTTGAAAAAGAACTGATGGAGACCGTTCGCCGGACCAAAGCGGCGGGAATGTCGGTGATCGTCATGGACCCCGGCAACGGTGAGATCCTGGCGATGGCGAACTATCCCCAGTTTAATCCCAACGAGTACGGCAAATACGCTCAAATAAATTTCCGGAATCGTGCGATCAGCCACGTTTACGAGCCGGGCTCGACGTTCAAGGTCGTCACAGCCGCGGCCGCGCTGGAAGAGAACCTGACATACCTGGAAGAAGAGATCGATTGTCAGATGGGGTCGATCGTGTTGTTCGGGCACCGCATTCGCGACCATAAGCCGTTCGGAGTCCTCACGGTCCGGGAGATCATGCAGTTCTCGTCCGATGTCGGCATCATCAAGCTTGGCCTCAGGCTCGGAGATGAACGATTCGCAAGCTACATTGACCGTTTTGGTTTCGGAAAGCGTTCCGGTGTTGATCTTCCCGCGGAGGAACTGGGCCTCACAAAACCCGCGAATCGGTGGTCGCGGGTGTCGGTTGGAGCCATCTCGATGGGGCAGGAGATCGCTGCAACTCCCCTCCAGGTCGTCAACCTTATCTCAACGGTCGGTAACGGTGGGATTCTCTACACCCCGTTTGTCGTGGACAGAATCGAGAACCCGATCGACGGGACCATCGAGCAGACCAACCCCCGAGGGCAACGCGTGATGTTGCCCGAAACAGCCCGAAGGATGCAGGACGCTCTCCAGGAAGTCGTGATAGCCGGGACGGCCCAGTCGGCTCAGATTCCCGGATATTCGGTTGCAGGGAAGACGGGAACAGCTCAGAAGCTGGACCCGGACACCGGAACGTATTCGCTGACGAAGCACGTGGCTTCGTTTGCCGGTTATGCTCCTGCGACGAGTCCTGTTGTCTCCGCGATCGTCGTCATTGATGAGCCACAGGGGGGAGACCATGGCGGGGCGGTCGCCGCGCCGGTGTTCAAGAAGATTGTCGAGCAGGTTCTGCGCTATAGATCCATTGCTCCCGATTCTCCGGTTTCTGCCCCCCGGTTCACGGAAGATAACGCTGCTCCGGGCCCACCGCGGCCAGCCTTCCCTCGCGAACAGGATGCTGTTGTCGACGCCTGGGAAGTGGTTGATACCTTGTATGACAAGGATCTGGGTTTTCCGACTTCTCGTGATGAGCACGTACTCGTTCAACTGCCAGTACCGAATTTCTACGGAAAATCCCTTCGACAGGTGACGGACGAATGCCTGAAGCTCGGCCTCAGGCTGCAATCGGGAGGCTCAGGTGCTGCCGTGGCGCAATTGCCGGCGCCAGGCGCGCTGGTTCGCTCCGGAACCCGGATCCAGGTTCGGTTTTCCACCATCACTGGCGAATTACCCAAACCGGATCCGGACGGGCCGCTGTCGAGGTGACGGCGATCCATCGGATCGGGTGATACCGACACCGCCAACTTTTGCGAGCGGCGTCGTTCTTTCTGTTTCGGCCGGGAAATTCCGTGTGATGCCAAGGCAAACTTGAAGGATGAAACTGCGCGACCTTTTGAACGATGTGGATGTTCGTTCCACCAAAGGTGATCTCGACAGGATCGTGTCAGGAGTGGCTTACGATTCGCGCAGCGTCGGAGATGGTGTCGTCTTTGTAGCGATTCGAGGAGAGCAGGTCGACGGAAACCAGTTCGTTGAACAGGCCGTCCGAAACGGTGCAGCAGCAGTTGTTTCAGAAGCAGCGTCCGGGAGCACGGTTCCATGGGTCCAGGTGTCTTCGGATCGGTCGTCACTCGCGTTGCTGGCCGCCAATTACTTCGGTCGACCGACAAGCCGGATGCACCTGGTCGGCATCACAGGAACGAACGGAAAGACGACTACCACGTATCTTGTCGAGTCCATCCTGAAAGCGGCCGGGCATCCGGTGACTGTTTTGGGGACGATCGACTATCGGGGGCCGGGTTTCGAATACGCCGCTCGGCGCACGACACCCGAGGCGCCGGACCTGGAACGGATCTTTCGAAGCGCCTTCGAGGCGGGATGTCAACATGCAGTCATGGAGGTTTCGTCTCATTCTATCGCCCTCCGCAGGGTTGAACGACTGGAGTTCGAGGTTGTGGCGTTTACAAACCTGAGCGGCGACCATCTGGACTTTCACGGCGGAATGGAAGCGTACTTCGAAACCAAGAAGAGGCTTTTCGGAGGGATGCCTGGGAAGACGCCGCGGGTTGGTGTGATCAACCGGGACGATGTTTCGTTTGGGGAGCTTCGAACTAGCGGTCTGGAGAGCATGCTGTCCTATGGACTAACCGATGAGGCCGACGTCCATCCGACCAGCTACAGTTTTGGATCGATGGGAACTGATGTTTCATTCGAGACACCGAGGGGGCCACTCGACGTCCAGTGTTCGCTGATCGGCCGTCCGAACCTGTACAACGTTGCAGCGAGTGTGGGCATTGCGTTGGCTCTGGATGTGCCGACCGGCGCAATCGTTGACGGGCTCCGAGCCATAAAGGGCGTGCCGGGACGGTTTGAAATTGTAGACTGCGGTCAGCCCTTTCGGGTCATCGTCGATTACGCCCACACCGACGATGCACTCGACAACGTTTTGCGCGCGGCAAGGGAGATCACCCTGGGCAAGCTGGTCGTCGTCTTCGGTTGCGGGGGCGAGCGAGACATCACCAAGCGTTCCCGGATGGGTGAGGTGGCCGGTCGCCTGAGCGACTTCGCTGTGGTGACTTCCGACAACCCCCGTGGTGAAGACCCCGGTGAAATTATACGGATGGTCGAAGAAGGTTTACGGCCGACGGGACGCCGCTTTGCTTCGTTCGTAGACAGGCGGGACGCGATTGCGGCCGCACTGGGTGAAGCGGGGGAACACGACACGGTGGTGATCGCCGGTAAGGGTCACGAGACGTACCAGGCGATAGGGAATAGACAGATTGATTTTGACGATCGAGCGGTGACCCGAGAATTATTGGATGAACTTCAGGCTCGAAGAAATAGCTGAGTACGTCAGTGGACAACTGGATCGCTCGGGAACAACCCGGGTGCGCGGGTATTCGATCGACAGCCGTTCGATCAAGCAGGGCGAATTGTTTCTTGCGGTCAGGGGGCCAAACTTTGATGGACATGATTTTGTTGCCGAGGCCTCCGGCCGGGGAGCGTCAGGCGCGGTGGTCGCCAGGGAGTTTTCCGGAGAGGGTGCCGATCTCCCCCTGATTCGGGTGGAATCGACGCTGGATGCGCTTCAGTCACTGGCTCGCGCCGCGCGCCGGGCCTGGGGCGGGCCGATAGTTGCCGTTACCGGCAGCATCGGCAAGACGACGACCAAGGAAATGGTCTCGGCGGTCCTGGGCGAGCGCCATACGGTGTTGCGATCGGTCGGGAACATGAACAACGCGTACGGGCTGCCCCTTTGTTTGCTGCGCGTAGAGAAGTACCACGATCTGGCGGTGCTGGAGATGGGTATGTCGGCCGTGGGTGAGATACGAAACCTGGCTTCGATTGCGGAGCCGAACGAGGGCGTCATCACGAACGTGAACCCTGTTCACCTGGAGTTCTTTAAGTCGATAAGCGAGATTGCCCAGGCCAAGGCTGAACTGCTCGGTGGCCTGATCGGAGAAAGGAGGGCTTATCTGAACAACGACGACTCCCGGGTCCGCTCAATGTCGCGAAGGTTTGACGGCGAGATTGTGACGTACGGTATCAGGTCTGTCGCTGCGTTTCGCGTCACCCGCATTGAGAACCTGGGTTTGGAAGGTACCGGATTCACCGTCCGAAACGGTCGGCGGGACGTCAACTTTGTCCTGCCGATGCTTGGTGCGCACAACGTGTCGAATGCCGTTGCTGCGATCAGCGTCGGGGTGACACGTGGCATCGATTGGGAGGACGCCCGGTTGGCCGTTGAGAAAATGGCTCCGGAGAAAATGAGGGGTGAGGTCGTCAGATTTCGCGAAGGGTTCGCTCTCATCGACGATTCCTATAACTCGAGTCCCAAAGCCCTGACCGAGATGACGAAGTTGTTAGGGCAGTTTTCCGGATTCCGCCGAACGATCCTGGTTGCCGGAGAAATGCTCGAGCTCGGGGAAACGAGCCGGAAGCTGCATGCCGCCTGCGGAAAGGAAGTCGTCAAGGCGGGTATTGATCTGATAGTCGGTGTGGGTGGCGATGCCAGAGCGCTGCTGGACGGTGCGGTGGAGAACGGGGCGGATCCGTCCCGCATGCGATTTGTGAGAGATTCCGTGGAAGCCGGAGATTTCCTGACAGAGACTCTTCGGAAAGGTGACCTGGTCTTGCTCAAGGGATCGCGGGGTGTTCATCTTGAGCAGGCGCTCGACACCTTGAGGCTTTCGTTTTCGAGTCTGGAACCGTAATGCTGTATCACCTCCTCTACGAGTACCTGTATCCCCTCACCGCCGATTGGCCGTTCTTCGGGGTGCTGAACGTTTTTCAGTACATTACGTTCAGGACAGCGATGGCCAGCATAACGGCGCTCTTGATCAGCCTCATGCTTGGCCCCTGGTTGATCGAGCGATTGCGCGACTTCCAGATCGGCCAGAACATTCGGGAGGATGGGCCGCAGTCACATCTGGCAAAGGCCGGTACTCCCACGATGGGGGGCGTTTTGATCGTCGTTTCGATCGTCGCGTCGACTCTCCTGTGGACGGACTTGAGGAACCCTTTCGGATGGTTGGTTGTCGGTTCGACCATTGCGTTCGGGTTGGTTGGCTTTGCCGATGATTATCTGAAGATCGTCCGGAAACAGTCGCTCGGTTTGAGAGCCGGAGCGAAGATCGGTTGCCAGGTCCTGATCACGCTGGCCGTTGGATGGATCCTGATCGACCTGGCGGGCCAGGATTATTTCTCGACGAGACTGACGGTGCCTTTTTTCAAGACGTTCACGCCCGACCTGATCATTTGGCAGAACACTTCGCTTTTCTTTCTGGGTTACCTGCCCTTCCTGATCTTCATCGGCGTCGTAATGGTTGGTTCGTCGAACGCCGTCAACCTGACCGACGGTCTTGATGGGCTAGCGATCGGATCAGTCTTGATCGCCTCGGGAGCGCTGACGGTCTTGACTTACGTTACAGGACATATCGTCTTTTCAGAATATCTCAATCTGCAGTTCTTGCCGCGGGTGGGTGAAGTCACAATCTTTTGTGGATCCATGGCCGGCGCCAGTATGGGATTCCTCTGGTACAACGCCCATCCGGCTGAAGTATTCATGGGCGATGTAGGCTCCCTTGCGTTGGGTGGAGCCGTCGGTACGGTTGCCGTCGTCATAAGGCAGGAGTTGTTGCTGATCTCTATCGGCGGGATCTTCGTGGTCGAAGCCCTGTCGGTGATGGCCCAGGTTGTGTCTTTCAAGTTCACGGGGAAGCGCGTTTTCAAGATGGCACCCCTGCACCACCATTTCGAACTTGTCGGATGGGCGGAATCGAAGATCATCATCCGGTTCTGGATCGTAGCGCTGCTATTCGCGCTGTTCAGTTTGTCGACGCTGAAGTTGAGGTAGTGGGGAAGTGGTCAGTGGTCAGTGGCCAGTTGTGAAGACAGGCCGGCGGGGCTGGGGGCGGGAAGATGAGAAGAAGGGAAGAGAACGACCGTTGTATCTGAGGGTCGAAGCAAGGAAATGGTCTTAATCGTTGGAATGGCAAAAAGTGGGTTGGCAGCGGCACGGCTCTTGAGGAGTCGAGACATTGATGTGTTCGCCACGGACTCGGGTCAATCCTCGCTTGCAGGTGAGTTTGACCGGATCGGTGTGCCTTACGAAACCGGGGGGCACACCTTGTCCCGGTTTCTGGATGCCGACGAGATTGTTGTGAGCCCGGGTGTTCCGCTCGACATTGCTCCGCTTGCCGCAGCCGGGGGGAGGGGAGTGTCAATCGTCGGCGAACTGGAGGTGGCGTCTCGCTACCTGAAGGGAGACACCGTCGCGATTACCGGATCAAACGGCAAGACGACGACGACGACTCTGGTTGGCGAAATGGTCGGTGCAAGTGGGCGGTCGGTTCAGGTCGGGGGAAACATTGGAACTCCCGTCTCGGATCTCGTCGACGGCTCAACCGAAGATACGATCAACGTTGTCGAGGTCAGCAGTTTTCAGCTGGAGGGAATCGTCGATTTCAAGCCTCGAGTTGGGGTCCTTCTTAACGTGACCCCGGACCATCTGGACCGGTACGCCGATTTTGACTCCTATCGTCTGGCGAAATTCGAACTCTTTCGCAATCAGAACGCATCCGACTTCGCCGTTGTCAACAGGGACGATCCGCAATCTTTTCCTGTTCCCGTGCCGATCGATTCATGCGAGCTTCTCTTCAGTCAGCATCGATGGCTCGATTCCGGAGCGAGCCGTTTGGGCGACGACTTGTTCGTACGCGGCCGCCGCGTGATCTCGGTCGGAGAAGTTCCGTTGAGAGGCCGGCACAACGTCGACAACGTGCTCGCTGCCGCTCTTGTGGCCGACATTCTTGAGATCGGTGTGGATCACGTAGCATCAGCCATTCGGTCATTTCATCCCGTTGAACACCGCCTGGAAACCGTTGCTACGATCGACGGACTCGAATTCGTAAATGATTCCAAGGCTACGAATGTGGATTCGGCCGTCAAGGCCTTCGAATCCTTCGATGCGAACGTGATCGCCATAGTCGGCGGAAAGGACAAGGGTGCCTCCTATGAGCCTCTCATCGAGGCGATGCGTAAGCGCGTGAAGCATGTTCTGCTGATTGGTGCGGCGGCCGGACAACTGGAGAGCGCGATCGCAGGTCGTATCCCGACGACCCGAACCGGTTCCATGACCCAGGCGGTCGATCAGTCACTCGGGATGGGAAAGCCGGGCGACGTCGTCCTCCTGGCCCCGGCATGCGCCAGCTTCGATATGTACGAAAGCTACGAGGAACGAGGGCGTGCCTTTAAGGCAGCCGTTCTGTCACACGTTAAGGAGACTTGAGGAAGTGACCAGCGATCAGTGTTCAGTGGTCAGACAGGCATTCGGACAGCTTCCGACAACTGACCACTGACAACTGGCCACTGACAACTACAACACCATGGCTCTCAAGCTTAAACCAGACTGGATTCTCTTCGTCGCCACGCTCACGCTGGTGTTGACCGGTGTTGTCATGGTGTTCAGTTCTTCCGCCATTCTGGCGAAGGAGTGGTACGGAGATCCGAACCACTTTGCTTTCAGACATGTTGTTGCGGTCTTCCTGGGTTTGGTTTCGATGTTTGTACTCATGAAGGTGGACTACCATCGTTACTGTAACCCGACGGTGGTCTTCTCGCTGCTGTCGGTCGTTACGGCTTTGCTGGTCGTCGCCTTCCTGATGCCTCCTGTAGCCAACACACACCGTTGGATTCGATTCGGAGGACTTTCTTTTCAGCCGGCGGAGTTGGGCAAGCTGGCACTGATCATCTTCATGGCCTACTTCCTGGAGAAACGGAAGGGAAGGGTGAACGAACTTGGTTTTACCTTGGTTCCGGTTGGGGCCGTCAGCCTACTGCTCGCAGGCGTCGTTGTTCTGCAGCCGGACCTTGGCACGGCACTGTCGTTGCTGACGGTAGTTGGAATTCTGCTGTTCGTTGCCGGTCTGAGCTTGAAATGGTTTGCCCTGGCGGGGGCATTGTCAGTGCCGGTTCTCTACGTTCTGATCGTCCTGGTGCCATGGCGTTGGGAACGCATGATCTCGTTTCTGGATCCGTACGCGGATCCGCTCGGAGCCGGTTTCCAGGTGATTCAATCGTGGATGGCCGTCGGCACGGGAGGCGTTCTAGGTGTGGGCTTCATGGAGGGATATCAGAAACTGTTCTATCTGCCCGAACCCCACACGGACTTCATTTTTGCGGTGGTCGGAGAAGAACTGGGCTTGATCGGCACGGTCTTTGTGCTGATTCTGTTCGGCTTGTTTCTGTGGAGGGGGCTGCGCGGCGCCGCGCGAGCTCCGGATGCCTTCGGGTTCTACCTGGCGTTGGGGATCACGATGATGGTCGGTGTACAGGCCTTTTTGAACATGAGTGTCGTGATCGGGTTGTTGCCGACGAAGGGAATTCCGCTGCCGTTTCTCAGCTACGGAGGCAGTTCCTTTCTGATAATGCTGGCAGGTGTTGGAATTCTAATGAACGTGTCGGAGCACGGAATAGACAGCTCGTTTTCCGAGCGGTAAATTTTGCGCACGGCACTTGTATCTCTTTAATTTTTAAGGAACTAAAAAGTTTGAGAGGCCCTGATCTGTCACCATGAAGGCGATAATCGCAGGAGGTGGTACAGGTGGTCACCTCTTCCCGGGGATTGCGGTCGCTCGGGAGATCCTGAGGCGGTACCCCGATGCGGGAATCCTCTTCGTCGGTGCGGAACAGGGAATCGAGAAACGAATCGTGCCGAAGGAAGGCTTTGACCTGGAGACTTTGCCGATCGGCGGCCTGAAGAGAGTGAGCGGGATTCGCCGCGTGCGGAACCTGTTGGCGATCGTAGTCGCGATCTTCAGCTCCATGCGCATTCTTGCGAGCTTTCGGCCGGACATCGTAGTGGGCGTGGGGGGCTATGCATCTTTTCCCATGGTCGGAGCCGCGATTGTCAAAGGGTTGCCACGCGTGATCATGGAGCAGAACGTGTTGCCCGGACTGGCGAACCGAGTGCTGGGGAGGAAGGTGGATTTCATAGCGGTGCCCGACGAACGAGCTGGCCGCCATTTTCCCCGGCACTCCGTGGTGACCGGCAATCCGATTCGGGCCGACTTCAAGACGATTGGGCCGAAGCTACATCGTCCACCCTTTACCGTTTTGATCTTTGGTGGGAGCCAGGGAGCGCAGTCGATCAATCTGGCGCTCATTGAAGCCTTGGAGATTCTTTCGGGCTGGGAAGACCGATTGTTGTTTGTCCATCAAGCAGGCGACCGCCAACTCGAACAAGTTCGGTCCGCTTACAAAGCCGCAGGCTTCAAAGCGCGGGTTGCAGGCTTCTTCGAGAAGTTCGCTGAGGAATACGCGTCCGCTGATCTGATCATCTCGCGTGCCGGTGCGTCAACGCTCGAGGAAATCAAAGCGTCCGGTCGGGCAGCCATTCTGGTCCCGCTTCCGCACGCCGCCGATGACCATCAACGAAGTAACGCCAGAGCAATGCTGGAGGAGTCTGCAGGCGTGATGATCGACGACAACGATCTGAATGGAAAACGCCTCGCCGACGAAATCGTGCGGCTGTTCGAAGATCTCGACGCTTTACGACAGATAGAAGCCAACGCCCGAAACCTAGCGATCCTCGACGCCGAATCCCGCATCGTCGACCTGATCGAATCGGCCATAGAAAAGGGGAAGAAGTGATCAGTTGCCAGTTGCAGGAACGAGACCGGTTGCTCTTCCCAACTGACCACTGGCCACTGGCCACTGACCATAATGTTTGAACGAATCAAACAGGTCCATTTCATCGGAATCGGAGGAAGCGGCATGAGCGGTATCGCCGAGGTGCTCCTGACGCTCGGCTACAGGGTGACCGGTTCGGACTTGCGCATGACCCGTGTTACCGAATCGCTCGTGTCTTCCGGTGCCGTCGTCTACGCATCTCATGTCCGGGAAAACGTGGTTGATGCGCACGTTGTCGTCCGATCATCCGCCATCCCTTCTGACAATCCCGAATTGATTGAAGCCGAGAGACGGAAGATTCCCGTCATTTCCAGAGCGGAAATGCTCGCTGAGCTGGCCCGGCTCAAGTACACCATTGCGGTTGCCGGTACGCATGGCAAGACGACGACGACCTCCATGATTGCCACGATAATGGATCGTGCCGGTATGGATCCCACTTTCGTCGTGGGTGGCATGTTGAACACGATCGGGCGAAACGCTCGTCTTGGAAAGGGCGAATTCATCGTTCTTGAGGCGGACGAAAGCGACCGGTCTTTCCTGATGCTTTCTCCGACGATCGCAGTGGTCACGAACATCGAAGCCGACCATCTGGATCACTATCGGAACCTGGAAGATATCCAGGACGCGTTCGTTCGCTTCGTCAACAAAGTGCCTTTTTATGGTGCGGTCGTGATCTGTACAGACCAACCGGCCGTGCAGGCCGTCCTGCCTCGCATCAAGCGGCGTGTCATCAGCTTCGGGGTCCGAGAGGAGGCCGACGTTGCCGTCCTGGAGTGTTCGCTGGAAGGTTTCGGCTCACGTTTCGTTGTCCGGTACAACGGAGGAAAGCGCCAGGAGTGTGTCCTGAAGGTGCCGGGTGTTCACAACGTACTCAACGCCACTGCCGCGTTTACTGCTGCACTGGAAATGGGAGTCGATGCCGAGACTGTCGCCAAATCGCTTGAAGCGTTCGACGGCGTGGAGCGACGTTTTGAAATCAAATCCCGGACCGGCGTTGTCGTGATCGATGACTACGCCCACCATCCGACTGAGGTCCGGGCGACGTTGAGTGCTGTTCGAGCGGCAGGCTTCAATCGGGTCCTGGCAGCGTTCCAGCCTCATCGTTACAGCCGGACCCACCGTCTGTTTGAGGACTTCGCGCGGGCGTTTGAAGATGCCGACGTCGTTCTCATTACAGACATCTATCCCGCCGGAGAGTCACCGATCGAAGGAGTCACCTCCGAGGCCCTCGTCGAGAGGATCGATGACCTGTACGGGGGGCAGGTTCGTCACGTCCCGGATTTTGCTTCGATCGAATCTTTCATGAAGAATCAGGCACAGACAGGCGATGCGATAGTGATCATGGGAGCCGGAAGTATAACGAGTGTGTCGGATACGTTGGCCCGTGCGATGGAGGACCGAGAACCACTGAAGGTGAATCATGACTAAGAAGAGTTCGACCAGGTGGCTCCGATCCCTGCGGAAGAAATCTCGATCCGAACTGTTGCGGTATTTCTACGTCGGTGTTTTTGTCCTGGTACTGATCAGTCTCGGATGGGGTCTCTATCTGACGGCCGCTTATGCCCGGAATACCGAGCGGCTGGAAATACGGAAGATGTCCGTTGCCGGTCTCCATCGTGTCTCGGAAAACGAGATCCTTGCCCGCGTGGGTTATACGCCGGGTACGAACCTTCTTCGCGTAGGTCTGGATGGAGCACGTCGATCGGTCGAAGATATTCCGTGGGTACGGCATGCTACGGTGCAGCGTGTCTGGCCTGATGAGATCGTGATTACGGTCGTCGAGAGGAAGCCTGTCGCGCTTGCGAGAATCGACGGTGAGATCTACCAGATCGATGACGACGGAGTGATCCTCCCGATCGACGTCTTGACCGACACCAGCTCCCCCGTTCTCGATGGACTGCACGTGGGCGACGTCGAAGGGAACCGGACGAAGATCGAAGCGTATCAGCAGACCGTAAGCGCGATCGGCCAGACGGAGTTGTCGGAAGTGCATGTTGCTGAATCAGGCGAAGTGTCGGTTGTTCCGATCAACAATCCGGTACTGATTGATCTGGGAGCCGACGACCATCGTGGGCGGTGGGACAAGTACGTGAGCTTGAGGAATCGGATTCGGGACGAATACCCGAGTGCCTACCACATCGACCTGCGGTTTCGAGACCAGGTCATCATTCGAACAAAAGAAAACGAACCTGCCGGGAAAATCATATGGGGCGAAGAGAAAAAACTATCGTAGGACTGGACATCGGTTCGACCAAGATCTGCACCTTGATTGCTGCTGCTCGTAGCGGTGGCATGGAGACCATCGGGTTCGGTCAGGCAGATTCAAAAGGGTTGAAGAAGGGCGTGGTCGTCAATCTCGAGGCTACGGTCGAAGCGATCAAGAAGAGCGTTGCCGAAGCCGAAATGATGGCGGGTTCTGAAGTCGACAAGGTCTTTGTCGGTCTGGCGGGACCTCACATTCGCAGCTTCAACAGCAAAGGCGCGGTACCGATCTCGACGCACGCGCGTGAGATCAATCGTGAAGACATCCGGCGAGTGATCGAAACGGCACGAGCTGTCGCGTTGGCTCCGGACCGAGAGATCATCCACATCCTGCCTCAGGAATTTGCTGTCGACGATGAGGGTGGAATCGAAGATCCGTTGGGGATGGTTGGGACCCGTCTTGAGGTCAACGTCCACATCGTCACCAGTTCTGTCACCGCTGCCCAGAATATCGTCACTGCGGTTAACCGAAGTGGCCTGGAAGTGGCCGACACGGTGCTCGAACCGATCGCGGCTGGGGAGGCCACGCTCAGTGAAGACGAAAAGGAACTGGGTTGTGTCCTGGTGGATATCGGTGGGGGAAAGACAAGCGTGGCGATTTACCATCATGGGGCCGTTCGCCACACCGTCGTTCTTCCCGGCGGCGGCGATCACTTTACAAACGACATTGCGGTCGGGTTGCGTGCGCCCATTCCCGAAGCCGAACACTTGAAGCGGGAATACGGGTGTGTTCTTTCGTCCATGGCGGATGATGAGCTGACTTTCGAGGTCGCCGGAGTCGGCTCGCGAAACATCCGAACGATCGGCCAGCGAGTCCTGAGCGACGTCCTGGGGCCGCGTGCGGAAGAGATTATCCATTTCGTAAGGGATGAAATTCGTGGTGCCGGTTACGAACGTCAGGTGGGCGCGGGAGTGGTGCTGACGGGTGGTGGCGCGACCCTTAAAGGGATTCCGGAATTGGTCGAAGAAGTGCTTGATGTGCCAGTCAGACTCGGTGTGCCCGAAGGATTGAGTGACGCGCGCTTCGTTGAAACCGAATATGCGACTGTGGTCGGACTGGCCGTTTTCGGCGAACGAAGGCGAAAGACACACGAGTTTCATGAGCACACAGGCTCACCACTCAAGCGAATGGTTTCCAGGCTGTGGGGTCTGCTTTTTTAGAGACTCCGGACCGGATCAGGACTATCAGGTTTTGACCTGAGAACACCGGAGCGTGGCAGGACTGCTGAACTGATATGGACAAACGCTCAGGAAAAGGGGGAAGCAGTGGCAACAAACGTGACAGATAATTCCATCAGGTTTCTCTTCGATGAGGAACGCGAAGTTGGCGCCTCGATCAAAGTAATCGGTGTGGGTGGTGGTGGCTCGAATGCCGTCAACCGGATGATCGAAGCGGGTGTGGACGGAGTTGAGTTTCTCGTCGCGAATACGGACGTGCAGGCGCTCAAGCAGTCCCACGCACCCGTCAAGCTCCAGATCGGAGCCAAACTGACAAAAGGCCTGGGAGCGGGGGCGAATCCTGAGGTAGGGCGGCAGGCGGCGCTCGAAGATACGGAGAAGATCATAGAGGCTCTCGAAGGTGCCGACATGATCTTCGTGACGACGGGACTCGGTGGTGGAACGGGTACCGGCGCCGCTCCGATCATAGCGAACCTGGCCTCTGAACTGGGCGGTTTGACGGTTGCTGTCGTGACGAAACCTTTCGCTTTCGAAGGCAGGAAGAGAATGACTCAGGCCGATAGAGGCCTGGCAGATCTGAAGGAATGCGTCGATACCGTTATCACGATACCCAATGAGCAGCTGCTTGCCACCCTTGAACACGGTACGAGCTTATTCGACGCTTTTCACGTTGCAGACGACATCTTGAGGCAGGCTGTGCAGGGTATCTCCGACCTCATCACCGTCCCGGGTCTGATCAACCTGGACTTTGCCGACGTCAAGACGGTCATGCACGGTATGGGAATGGCGCTGATGGGCACCGGCGTTGCCTCAGGCGACAACCGTGCCGTCGAGGCAGCGCGTCGTGCGATTTCCAGCCGCCTGCTCGAAGACGGTTCGATCCAGGGGGCCAAGGGCGTGTTGATCAACATCACTGGTGGAAGAGACCTGCTTCTCCATGAAGTGAGTGAGGCGTCCGGAATCATCTACGAAGCCGCAGACGGCGAGGCAAACATCATTTTCGGTGCCGTCCTGGACGAGAACATGACGAGTGAGGTCAAGATCACCGTTATCGCTACCGGCTTCGAGCGAAACCCGGTTGATAGACCTCTCCAGCACGTGACAGGTGGCGAGGTCGGAGCCGGAGCCGACCGGGAGATCCCTGCTTTTCTGCGCAGAGCGACAACGAACTAGGGTGAAGTCTGGCGGTGCTTTGACACTGATTGTTTTTCAACACGAAGACACGAAGTAAGGACTTAAGGTCTAACTTCGTGCTCTTCGTGTCTTCGTGTTTAAGAAAATTGCCACTCAGCGAAATGTTCAGTTCCGGCTGACCCCTACCTACTCCCAAAAAATCTGCGTAATCCGCACAATCTGCGAAATCCGCGTAAAGACTCTTGAACTTCCCATCTCCCCCCCGTGCCCCAAAACAATCCGCGTACCCCGAATGTATAATGTGAATATGAAAGCGGCAACGGATGTGGAGGAACTGTGTTCGATCGTTGGACGAGAGCATGTCCGAACCGATCCGGAGACCATACGCGAGAACGGTACGGATGCGACGTGCCGGTTTCACCCGGCTGATGTCATCGTGTTTCCGGGGTCCACCGCGGAAGTGCGGGAGATTGTCGCTCTGGCCAATCGCGAGCGGACACCCATTGTGACTCGAGGCGGAGGCGTGGGCTACGCGGGAGGAGCGGTCCCGATAGCCGGCGGCATCGTCGTGGCGATGCGACGCATGAATCGAATCCTCGAAATCGATCCCATCGATCTTGTTGCCGTTGTGGAGCCGGGCTTGATCACCGGGGACCTGCACGAAGCGGTGGAATCGGTGGGCCTGTTCTACCCTCCGGATCCAGCGAGCTTGAAGCAGTCCAGCGTTGGAGGGAATGTCGCTCACAACGCCGGAGGACCACGCGCGTTCAAGTACGGGGTAACCCGCCAGTTCCTGCTGGGGCTCGAAGTGGTGTTGCCGACCGGTCAGGTGATCGAGACGGGAGGACGAGTCGTCAAGAACGCCGTCGGTTACGACTTGACGGATCTGATGTGTGGTTCCGAAGGGACCCTGGGCATCATTACAAAAATTATCTTTCGCCTGCTCCCCCGTCCTGAAGCGTCTCGAACGTTGATGGCGCTTTATGCTTCGGTACGTGAATGTGCGGAATCGGCGAACCGGCTCGTGGAACATGGGATCATTCCTTCAAAGCTCGAAATCGTGGACGGAAGGTCTGTTCGGGCCCTTCGGGAATATATCGACGATGAGGGACTGGAAACAGCGGTGGAATTGCCGGCCCAGGCCCGGGCGATGTTGCTCGTGGAGGTAGATGGCGATGTCGCGTCCCTGGATGCCAACCTTGTCCGCGTCCGCCAGGTACTGGAAACCAGTGCCGTCCAGATTGTCCAGTCCGACAACGCGGAGGACCTTTGGGCGATGCGTCGGTATCTCTCACCCGCGGTTGCCAGGATTCGTCCCCAGAAGATCAACGAGGATGTCGTGGTGCCACGGAGTCGAGTTCCCGATTACCTCGACGCGATGGAGCAGCTTGAGTCGGATTGTGGACTTCCCATAGTCTGCTTCGGTCATGTTGGAGACGGCAACATTCATGTGAACCTGATGCTGGACACGTCCGATGAGGTTGAAGTGGCTCGTGCTGAAGCTACAAAGGCGCGCGTTTTTGAACTTGCCGTGGAGATGGGCGGTACGATTTCCGGGGAGCACGGCATTGGGATCATGAAGGCCGATTTCTTGCCGATGGCTCTGGGCCGAGGCACGATCGAAGCGATGAAAGCCATTAAGCAGGCTCTGGACCCCAATGGGATCATGAACCCGGGAAAGATTTTTGTGTGAGAGTGATCATCGAGCCCGGCATTCTGGAAGAAGTTGTTCGACACGCCAGGGAATGTCTTCCGGAAGAGGCGTGCGGTTTCCTTATCGGTCGGGGTGACAACGTACAACGGTTCGTGACGGCTACGAACGAGTTGGCCAGTGCAACCGCATACAACATAGCGCCACAGTGTTTGTTCGATCTGGTTCGGGAACTGCGAGTTTCCGGCGAGGATCTCGTTGGTATCTACCACTCCCACCCAGCGACCGAAGCGGTGCCGTCAAGCCGGGATGTGGCCGAAGCGCATTATCCTGACAGCGCCTATGTGATCGTTTCTTTATGTGATCCCGACAGGCCCGAGGTCAACGCGTTTCGGATTGTTGACGGCCAGGTTGAGGAAGTCGAGCTTCATGCTATAGTTTAGGCACCAAACGCCTGAGGTGTTCTACCTGATAGGGAGGTCCCGATGATTCTGCTGCTGATCACTTTGTTATGGTCAGCTCCGATCCTGCCGCAAGCGGCTCAGACCCAGGCTGTGATGACTGAGGTCGCCGCAACCGAGGATGTGAAGCCCAACTTCGCGATGCGCGCCAAGCCAAACCTGCGCTTCGGTTCGGGCACGGATACCGCGCGGGATTACTACGATGTTCCCATCACGACCCGGCCTTCCGACGGTGTCCTCATCAAGCTTCCTTATACGTTGAAAGGCGGAAAACTGACTTTCGACCTGCACCACCGTGTGGCCATGTCTGACGACTTCGGGCTACCAGCAGAAATCATGACTGTTGTGGAGGTCGTGACCGGTGGTACGAATCGTCTCGGACGCTACACCCTTCTCGATGACATCGATGAAGGCGACAAGTTCGAAGAAGAGATCGATCGGGCCAGCGACGCCGACATCGATCACTATGTGACGCCGATGTCGCGCAAGGAGATCACGATCAAGACACTCCCCGGCCCCCAGTCGATCAGTATCGTCGGCCGGGCCATGGTCGTCACACGCGGCGCCTTGAGCACGGAGATCGATACTCCCGGTACGCGCATTGCGATGGTATCGAACATCAAGTTCGAAGCTGTTAACGAGATCAACCCCCTCAAGAAAAGCCCAGGTCCTGCTAACGATTAGCTCTTCGCCAGATCGCCCATCACGACGGAGCGTTTCTTGCTGTCGACCACAGCTCGGTAGGTTTCTACTGCTTTTTCCGCAGCTGTCTTCCACGAAAATTTTCGGACCTGGAGAAGCCCTTTCTCGATGGTCTCCTGACGGAGCACCTGGTCGACCAACAACTGTTTCATTCCACGGGCGATTTCAAAGACGTTTTCCGGATTGACCAGGATCGCGGCATCTTCCAGGACTTCGGGAAACGAAGACGTGTTCGAAGCGACGACGGGTGTCCGGTTCGCCATCGCCTCTAAAGGGGAAAGGCCAAAGCCTTCGTAGAGCGAAGGCGAGGCGAAAATTGCGGCGGCCTGGTAGAAGACCTGGAGGATGGGGTAGGGGACGAAACCGAAGAATCGCACGTCCTGCTGCACGCCGCTTCGAACCACCGTCAGTCGCAGATACTGGTGCCTGCTCAACTCGTCCCCGATGATAATCAGCTTCAGATTCTTGTATTTCTTGCTCTCTCCGAGCTCGCTCTTGAGAACGGCAAACGCTTCGATCAGGCGGTGGATGTTCTTGTGAGGCTTGATCTGGCCCGAATACAGAATGAATGGAGTCTTCATTTGATAACGCTCAAGGACCGTCTTCTGTTCTTCCGGATCGTGACTGACGGTGAAACGTTCGTCCAGCGCATTGTGAACGACAGACACCTTTCTCGGGTCCACACCGAAAATACTGCCCAGATCCTGTCGGGTTGAGTCTGACACCGCGATGACGTGGTTTGCCGAACTGATGATCCGTTTCGTGTACAGATACCTTCGGTAGTTGTCGAACTTTGACGAGCCCTCTTGCGGAAACAGCAGGTGGACGCAATCATGAATCGTTACCACAAGTCGACAGGGGACGAGCAGGGGGGCACCGTAGTGAGGTACGTGGAGCAGGTCGATTTTGCGGGAGCGCAGCCAAAGCGGAATCTTCACGTGCAGGTTCCAGAAAGTGTCTTCTTCGGGAAAGTCTATGGCTTCGAAATTCGGGCCGAGCGGTCCGAGCTCAAGGAAATGACGACGGGATCCGAGAAGGAAATAATGGTTGTCGGTGTCTACGGCCGAAAGACTGCGGACGAGGTTCCAGATATGCGTTCCAACGCCGAACTCGTGAACCTTTCGGATGTCGATGGCGATCCGCATGATTTCCTGGCAACTGGCATAGCTCCTCTTGAAGGAATAGCATATATGTGAGTGCCTTTCAATGTCGGCGGTCTTCCTCGCCGATCGATTGTGTGAATCGAAACTGGACGTCAGAGAAAGCCGGCGGTCGGTTTCACCAACACGAGCAGCCTGTGGTGGAACTCTCGAGGGTCGCGCGCAGGGGTATTCGGGTCTCAGGCGCAGACGTCCGGATCGATGCTTCCTCATCGTGACCGACGAATGACAAAGCCTGTGGCCCGAAGACCCCTGCGCCCTTCGGGTTACGACGGCATGGGGCCAGCTGCGGCGTTGCCACGAGATCGATGGCGAGCGGCTTCGTGTCGATGTGTCGTCGTGGCGCCTTGCATCTAGCCCCATGGCGCTCGTAACGCGACCCTCGAAAGTTCCACCACAGGCTGCTATGGCTGGGGCTTTGGGACCCGGTGTTTGGTATAATCGTTTTGATGATTCAACGACAGGTTAAGCTGTTCCCGAGCCTGCCATTCGAGGCAATGAGGGTGCGTGTGTCGAGTGGAATCCGACCTCGGGTTGCCCAAGGCGTCGTCAGACCTACTTACGTTCGGCGAGTACTGCTCTTCGGTATTGCAATTGCCGGTCTTCTTGTCGGTTTACCCCAAATGGTCGGTCCAAGGGCCCAGGGACGAACCATCCTCCAGATCGAACTGGCAGACATCATTCATCCGGTCAGCGCGGACTACGTCAGGGAAGGACTGAACGAGGCCGCCGAAATCGGTGCGGTTGCCGTCATCATCCGGATGGACACACCCGGTGGGCTTGTGGATTCGATGCGGCAGATCGTCGAAGACATTCTGGCTTCCGAATTACCGGTCATCGTGTGGGTCGGGCCCAGTGGTGTCCGCGCGGCGTCGGCCGGCTTCTTTATCCTGCTTGCCGGAGACCTCGCGCTTATGGCGCCGGGAACCAACACGGGGGCAGCGCACCCGATTTCCTCCCTGGGTGGCGATATCGAAGAGGTCATGGAGCAGAAGGTTGTCAACGATGCCGCGGCATTTCTGCGGAGCTACACCTCCCGTCGCGGACGCAACTATGAACTGGCTGAGACGGCTGTGACCGAGAGCGCAGCGTTCACCGCGGAGGAGGCCCTGGAGAACAACCTGATAGACGGTGTTGTTAACGACATCGGTGATTTGATCGAGACATACGCGGGGACGGAAGTGACACGTTTCGACGAGTCCATCGAGACTCTGGATCTTGAAGGGACAACAATTACCCTTCACGAAATGACGTCCCGCCAAGCGCTGCTGTCGGCGATCATGAACCCCAACATTGCCCTGGTGCTCGGTCTGTTGGGCATGGTTGGCCTCTATCTGGAAATCACGAGCCCGGGCATGATATTTCCGGGTGTAATTGGGGGGATCTGCCTCATCCTGGCCCTGTTTGCCTTCAACCTGCTTCCCGTCAACTTGACCGGCGTGTTGCTGATTCTCTTGTCGATCGGTCTTTTTGTAGTCGAAGCGACCATGCCGAGTCACGGCGTCCTGGCGATGGGAGGAATTGTCGCGATGATTGCAGGTGGTCTCCTGCTCGTCGAGGGGCCGATTCCACAGTTACGCGTCCAGCTGGGGACGCTTGTCGCGGTCACGCTGCCACTGGCTCTGATTACGGTCTTTCTGGTTCGACTTGTTTTTGTCTCGCATCGGACCAAAGCGACAACTGGTCGGTCGGGAATGATCGGAGAAATCGGAACCGCTTCAACCGGAGTCTTTGACGAGGGCAAAGTGATGGTGCACGGGGAATACTGGGCCGCACATTCCAATCAGGCGATCCCAAAGGGATCGAAAGTTCGCGTCGTCCAAGTAGACGGCCTCAACCTTGAAGTCGAATCCGAAAGCGAGGAGCAGCAATGACACCGGCAAATCTCTTGTTTGTGGGAATGGCGATGGTCCTGATCTGGCTTTTCAATTCCCTGAACGTCCTTCGCGAATACGAGCGGGGCGTCATATTCCGGCTCGGCCGATTGCTTCCCGAGCCGAAAGGGCCGGGCCTGATCTTTGTCTTCTGGCCGATCGACAAGATTGTGCGCGTGAGCCTGAGGACAATCACGATGGACGTTCCCACCCAGGACGTGATCACGAAGGACAACGTGTCCGTGAAGGTGAACGCGGTTGTGTATTTCCGGGTGGTTGACTCCACGAAAGCCATCGTTGAAGTGGAAAACTTCCTCTACGCAACATCCCAACTGGCCCAGACGACCCTTCGATCGGTTCTCGGCGAGGGGATTCTGGACGAGTTGCTGAGCAAGCGCGAAAAGCTGAACTTACGGCTGCAGGAGATCCTGGATCAACACACCGATCCGTGGGGGATCAAGGTATCGCTGGTCGAGATCAAGGGCGTCGATCTGCCCGAGCTCATGCAGCGTGCCATGGCGAAGGAAGCCGAGGCGGAACGTGAGAAACGCGCCAAGATCATCCACGCCGAAGGCGAGTTCTCGGCCGCGGGACGGCTGGCGGATGCTGCCGAAAAGATCGCCGCCGAGCCGGTGGCGCTCCAATTGCGTTACCTGCAGACCCTGACCGAGATCGGAGTAGAGAAGAACACGACGGTGGTCTTCCCGCTACCGATCGATATTCTCAGCTACTTCCAGAACATGTCCGAGCAGAAGTCGAGTGAAGACGAGTAGATGGACGACCAGACTTCCTGGAGAGGCCACAGTTTCACGCTGTTGATATTCGGCGGCATCGTGGTCTTGTGCTCGATTTTCTTTATTCTGGGCATGCTTGTCGGGCGTGCCCAGGTGGAGACCGTGGTTCAGGCCGCCCCCGGACCGGCTGAGACCGCTTCCGGGGAAACTGATCCGGATGAGTTCGACCTCACGTTCTACGAATCGGTCGAGCAGGAGCAACCCCCTCAACTGGAGGTGGCCCCGACTGTGGCTGCACCAACCGATCCTGAGCCTCGGAGGGAAGCTGCCCCGTTCGAACCCCCGGCCGTCGATGCTCACATTACGCTGCAGATCGCTGCATTGAGCAACGCTGAACAGGCCGCGAAGTTACTGGAAGAGATAAGAGGGAAGGGGTTCGAGAAAGCCTTTATCTTCGGCCCGGCCCCTGGCGACACCTCGGGGCTCCATCGAATCCAGGTCGGTCCCTTCACTGAAGCCGAGGCTGCCCTGGTTCAGAGCCGGCTGGAGGCCGAGGGCTACGAGCCGATCGTCAAGCAGTAGACGCCGGGACCACGAAGTTCATGAATCCTCACCGACTCCTGGCGCGCCTTCCCTTTCCAGTTTCACTTTCCCTGGCAGCTTCGTCCGGTGTCCTTGTCGTCCTGGCCCTGCCGAAACCGGATTTCTACTACCTCGGCTGGCTGGCCCTTGTCCCTCTATTCTTGGTGTTGTCCGTCGAGCGGACAAAGCTCCAAACGTTTGCCGTCGGGTATGCAGCGGGTCTGACTTATTTTGCAGGAACTTTCTACTGGATCGCTCAAACGATGTCGACCTACGGCGGTCTGTCCGAGGGAGTGTCGATTGCCGTTTTCTCACTCTTTGTGGTTGTGTTTGCCGGTCATGTCGGTCTCTTTGCGCTCCTGCTTCGTGTCGTACTCCACCGATTTGGATCTGGCGGGATTCTCCTCGCCGCACCGATCTGGGTGGGCATCGAGTTGCTGCAAACCTATTGGCTTTTCGGTGGATTTCCCTGGATGCTCGTGGGATACGCGCTGGCACCGTATGGTGGGCTCCTCCAGGTTGTCACCTGGACCGGAATTTACGGACTGTCGTTCATCCTGGTGACAGTGAATGCACTGGTCGCTTTCGGATTGCGAACCGCCAAGTGGAGGTTCGTAGGTGCCGCGGTCATTCTGGTCGCCGCTTTGACGCTCATCCCTGCCCCTCGAGGCGAGCAATCCTCCGACACTCTGGCCTTGAGGCTGGTTCAGACCAACATCGACCTGGACCAGTCCTGGCTCGAACCGGATGAAGCCGAGCTGCTGGACGAACTGCATCTGTTGTCAACCTCCGGCCAATCGGACCCGGAGTTGATCGTGTGGCCGGAAACGCCGGCGCCGTTCTTCCTTGAACAGGATCCCGAGATCGGCAAGCGGATGCGGGCGATCGCCGCCGAAGCCGATGCCCATTTCCTGCTTGGCTACATCGGCCGGACCGAGGAGTCGGTGTCCAACAGTGCCGGTCTGCTGGCACCTTCCGGAGAACAGGTCTCCCGATATGACAAGATCCACCTGGTTCCGTTCGGCGAATACGTCCCACTCAAGGACCTGCTGTTTTTTGCAGAATCACTGGTCCGCAACGTCGGTGACTTTACTCCTGGATCGGAATACACGATCAGTCATGTTGACGGACACCGAATATCGACAACCATCTGCTATGAGGACGCCTTCCCGTCGCTGATGCGTCAGTTTCCGTTGCGGGGCGCCGAGTTGATCGTGAACATCACGAACGACGGCTGGTTCGGTTCCACATCGGCTCCCTACCAGCATTTGCGCACGGCCCGCGTCCGGGCCGTTGAAACCCGGCGTTCGATCGTCAAGGTTGCCAATACGGGAATTACAGCGATCATCGACCCTTATGGACGCATCGTGGCCAGGACGGAACTGGGCGAAAGGACCACTCTTGAGGGCCGGGCGGGTTATCGTAGTGACCTGACACCGTACGTGCGGTTTGGGGATGTTTTCGCGTATGTTGTGACGTTGGTAGCCTTGACCGGATTGGGCTTCGCTTTGAGAAGCGGGGAAAGGTCTTGACGCGGATTACGCGGATTGAGCAGATTACACAGATGAGGAGTCAAGGGTCCAAAGTCGAGGAGTAACGCACGTTTCGAAGCTGCTCGCTACCCGCTGAAAGCTGACAGCCAACAGCCGATAGCCAACAGCTAAAAAAAGGAAGGATTACCCACATATGAACGAGGAACAAATCGAGCGATTCACAGTTCTTAAGAAGAGGAGCGAAGAAGTCCGGGGGTTTCTTTGACGTTCCCGCCAAGCAGAAACGTCTCACCGAACTGGACAAGGTGATCACCGAGCCGGACTTCTGGTCGAATCAGGAGCGTTCCAGTACGATTTTGCGCCAGAAGGCCCGTCTGGACGAGAGCCTTGAGCTCGACCGGGATATCGCCAGGCAGGTCGATGATGCCGAAGCTCTCATCGAGCTGGCCCGCGAGGGCGAGGACGTTGGAGACGAGTTGCCCGATTTGCTTGGAGGTCTCGACGAACTCGTCGATCGCGTAGAGTTTCAAATGCTGTTGGGCGGTGAAAACGACCGTCTGAACGGAATCGTAACGATCCATCCGGGCGCGGGTGGCACAGAGGCTCAAGACTGGGCGACCATGCTCATGCGCATGTATATGCGCTGGGCCGAGAAAGGTGGGTATAAGACCCAGATCCTGGATTACCAGGATGGTGAGGAAGCCGGGTTGAAGTCCGTTACGTTTACGGTTTCCGGAGAGTATGCCTACGGTTATCTGTCGGCCGAAACAGGCGTCCACCGTCTCGTGAGAATTTCCCCGTTTGACGCGAACAAGCGGCGTCACACATCCTTTGCCTCCGTCTCGGTGTACCCGGAGATCGATGACAGCGTTGATGTTTCCATTGACGAGAAGGACTTGAGGATCGATACCTATCGGTCCAGTGGAGCAGGAGGACAACACGTCAACGTTACCGATTCCGCCGTGAGGATCACCCACATCCCTACCGGCGTCGTCGTCCAGTGCCAGAATGAGCGTTCACAACATAAGAACCGCGACGTCGCTATGAAGATCCTGCGAGCACGCCTCTACGAAGTCGAGATGGAGAAGAAACGTGCCGAAGCGCAGGCCGTACAGGACAGCAAGCTCGACATCGCCTGGGGCAGTCAGATCCGATCCTATGTCCTTCATCCCTATCGCATGGCGAAGGATCACCGAACCAAGGTCGAGATGGGCGACGTAGACCGTGTCCTTGACGGCGATCTGCAGACTTTCATCAAGGCCTTCCTGCAGTGGAAAACGGGCGTGTTCGATGCGAAACCGAAGAGTTAGGATGGCTCGTTCTGGGGCTGACGGTTCGCCAACGAGCGAGACGTTTCGCCCTGCGATTGATTTTCTTCAACACGAAGACACGAAGGAAACGAAGAAGAGAGTTCTTATGATCTCTTCAGCCTTCGTTGACTTCGTGTCTTCGTGTTGAGTTACGAATCCGTCGGTTAAGAGTGCCGTTCGGGTGCAAGCCACAGCCTAAACTATCCGGTCGAAAGGTCCCGAATTATGCTCCAGCTCGATTCCGATGTCCAGTTCATCAAGGGTGTCGGCCCGAAACGGGCTGCGCTGCTCGGTGCAAGGGGTATTCGCAAGGTCGAGGACCTGTTGCTGCACTTCCCCAGGTGTTACCAGGATCGGGCGCATTTTGCATCTCTGGATTCGCTCCGAACCGGGGAATCCTATACCGTTCGCGCCAGGGTCTACTCGAGCCGATTGATCCGGACCCGTTCGCGTCGCAGCATCCTGGACGTGGTTCTGACCGACGGCACGAGTTTCGTTCATGCCAAATGGTTCAACGGGGACCGCCTGCATCGCGATCGTGTGTTCGTTACCGGAACGACCGCCATTCTGTTCGGGCGTTCGGAACCGGACAAGTACGACCACGGAATGGTCTTCTTCAACCCAGAGTTCGAGGTCGTCTCTGATGGGGAGGAACGGACCGCAGAGGAGATGGGTCAATACGTCGGCATTTACGAAGAGGTGTCCGGAATAACGAGCCGACAGCTTCGAGTGATTGTTTCCACGGCCCTGGATCTGCTTCCCAGCGAGCTTCACGATCCGCTCCCTGAACAGGTTCGAAGCCGGTATGGTTTTCCTGATCTCGGCTTCTCGTTCGAACGGATCCACCGTCCCACCCTGGAAGACGACATCGAGCAACTGAACGCGCGCCGCTCTCCGTCGCACAGGAGATTTATCTTCGAGGAATTCTTCCTTGTCGAGTTGACGCTGGCACTTCGCCGGTTCCAGTTGCGCGGTACCGACGGCGTCCGTTTCCGTACGAGTCAGGATGTTCGGGAACGGCTCAAGAAGATTCTGCCGTTTCACCCTACGACTGCTCAGAAAAAGGCGTTCAAGGAGATCGTCGACGACTTGAAAGCAGCGTACCCGATGAACCGTTTGCTTCAGGGCGATGTTGGGTGCGGCAAGACAATCGTCGCGTTCGAAGCCATCGTCGTCGCTGTCGAGAACGGCTATCAGGCGGCGTTGATGGCTCCGACCGAAATACTGGCCGAACAACATTATTTGAATGCCAGGCGGGTTCTCGAGCCGCTCGGGTATTCGATCGGTCTGATCAAGCGGACGGGCCGAAAGAGCGAACGTGCGGAATTGCTGGAACGGATCCGATCCGGAGCGGTGCACGTGGTTATCGGCACCCATGCCCTGCTTGTGGACGACGCCGGATTTCAAAAGCTCGGGCTGGTGGTTATCGACGAACAGCATCGATTCGGCGTCATGCAGCGTCTCCGGTTGATGGAGAAAGGCCGGCGGCCCAACACGCTGGTCATGACCGCCACACCGATCCCGAGGACGCTGGCGATGACTTTTTTCGGGGATCTGGATATCTCCGTGATAGATGAGATGCCGCCCGGACGCACGCCCATAGAGACCATTCACATGACTGAGCGGAACCGCGAGGTTGTGTATGCGAGGCTTGGACGTGAAGTGGAAGCGGGCAGGCAGTGTTACGTCGTATATCCCCTTATCGAGGAGTCGGAGAAAATCGATCTGCGCTCTGCGACCAACGGGTACCAAACCTTGTGTGGTGTCTTCAAGGGGGCTGAGGTCGGACTGCTACATGGGCGAATGAAGAGCGAGGAGAAGGAAAAGGTCATGGCAGCCTTCACGGCAGGAGACATCGACGTCCTTGTGTCCACGACTGTTGTGGAGGTTGGCGTCGATGTGTCCAACGCAACGCTGATGCTGATCGAACATGCCGAGCGATTCGGCATCGCCCAACTGCATCAACTCCGGGGACGTGTGGGCCGGGGACGCCATTCGTCATCCTGCTTTCTGATGACGCCGAACGGGATCAGCGATACGGCGTATCAGAGGGTCCGGGCTGTTGCCTCAAGCGGCGACGGCTTTCGACTTGCCGAAACCGATCTTCGCTTGCGCGGCCCCGGTGAACTGGCCGGGACACGCCAGTCGGGCATACCCGAGTTCAAGGTAGCCAGTTTGATAGATGATGCAGAGTTGCTCGTCCAGGCGCGCGACGAGGCCGAACGATGGATGAAGGACGCCCCCGCTCGCGATCGCCTCATCCAGGAACTCAGCCGACGGGGCCCGGCCGGTCTGGCCACGGTCGGGTGAACTGATGCGGATCATTGCGGGTCGATACAAGAGCCGGCGCCTCGTGGGAAGTCCTCCCGCAGATGTTCGTCCGACAAGCGACAGACTTCGGGAGACGCTTTTCAACATTCTGAGCGATCGCGTAATAGAATCGGTTTTTCTGGATGCGTACGCCGGGGTCGGTGGAGTCGGACTGGAAGCCATCAGCAGGGGAGCCACCCAGGTGTTTTTTGTCGACCGATCGGCAACGGCCGTCGGCCTCATCCGATCCAATCTGCGAAACCTGGAAGTGCGCGGTGGGTTCAGGGTATTGAAGATGGACCTGGATGCTGCCCTCAGGGGGTTTGTGGCCTCCAACGTCGTCCTCGACATTGCTTTTCTGGACCCGCCTTACCGGGAAGAAGAGCTCTATGTCCGGGACCTGGAGACATTCGGCGAGCAACACTTGCTGACCGAAAACGGGTTGCTAGTCTTGGAGCATTCCCGGAAGATGTATCTGCCGGACGAAGTCGGGCGGCTCTGCCGGACCCGCAGCTTGCGACAGGGAGACAGCGTGTTGACATTCTACGAACCCGAACGAGGTACTGAATGAAACGAGCCAGGGCGATTTATCCGGGAACATTCGATCCTGTGACCAACGGGCACCTGGATATCATCGAGCGCAGCAGTAAGCTGTTTGGACACGTCGTCGTTGGGATACTGGTCAATCCGGAGAAGGACCCCCTCTTTTCCGTCGAAGAACGCCAGGATCTGATCCGACGGTCGATTGACGCCGACATGTCCAACGTGGAGGTCGAGGCGTTCCAGGGACTTCTCGTTGACTATGCCCAGAAGCGTGATGCACATGTGATAATCCGAGGAATCCGTGCTGTTTCCGACTATGAATACGAGCTTCAGATGGCTCTGATGAATCGCCGGCTTCAGCCGCAGATCGAGACCATGTTCATGCTGCCCGCGGAGAATTATTCCTATCTGAGTTCCCGCCTGGTCAGGGAGATTGCCGAACATGGCGGTTCGATCTCGGGCCTTGTCCCCGAAATCGTCGAACAGCAACTACTTGAGAGATTTCGAAAGTAGTGCGTTCAAATGTAGGTGCGCTCGAATGTAGGCGCTCGAATGTAGGTGCTCGAATGTAGGTGCGCTCTATGAGCGCACAAATGTCACAAAATCATGATCACGATCAATTCAAGATATGCGGCTTTAAGACATGCGGCTCTAAGTCAAGGCATGCGGTCATAGACCGCACCTACAAGTTGGGCCCTGTAGGGGATCATGGAACTGAGACTGACTGACAAGATATCCCGTATTTCCGCCTCCCAGACGATGGCTGTTGCCGAGGCTGCCAGGAAGCTTCGCGAGAAAGGCCTGGACGTTGTGGATTTTGGTCCCGGAGAGCCGGATTTCGCCACACCCGAGAACATCAAGCAGGCCGGCATTCGTGCGATAGAAGATAATTTCAGCAAGTACACGTCCGCGGGTGGCATCAACGAACTGAAACAGGCGATCGTCGATAAGCATGCCCGGGACCTGGGATCGGCGTACGGCATCGGCGACGTCGTGGTCAACGTGGGTGGAAAGCATTCGGTCTTCAGTATCTTTTCGGCACTCGTAGACGAAGGCGATGAGGTGATCATTCCTACTCCCTACTGGGTGAGTTTTGCCGACATTACTCGCTATGTGGGTGCGACGCCCGTCTTTGTGAACACGCTGGAAGCGGACGGTTTTCGTCTCACTTCGATAATGGTGGAAGCTGCGATTACACCGAGAACCCGCCTGCTGATCGTAAACTCACCGAACAATCCGAGTGGCGCGGTGCTGGATGATGACGAGTTTATTCGTATTGCGAAAGTATGTCAGAGCCGGGGCGTCGTATTGATGTCGGACGAGTGCTACGCCCATTTCCTCTACGATGGCCGGACGCCATTTTCGATCGCATCTCAAGCCGACCTTCGGGACACGATCGTCATCGCCGGATCTCTTTCGAAGACATATGCGATGACCGGGTGGCGGATCGGCTACGCCCTGGGTCATGAATCCCTGATCAAGGGGATCGGAAAACTGCAGAGCCATTCGACTTCGAACCCCACGTCGATAGCACAGAAGGCCGCCGTCGAAGCCCTGACGGGACCCCAGGATTCCGTGCGCGCGATGCTCCGCGAATATGGCCGCAGAAGGCGATACGTAGTCGACCGGTTAGGTTCGATACCGGGGATTCAGTGTTCGGAGCCGGGTGGGGCATTCTATGCCTACCCCAACGTGTCGGCCGCTTTCGAATCCGGCGTCAAGGATATCGTCGACTTTGCCGTCCAGTTGCTCGAAAAACACCAGGTGGCCGTCGTTCCCGGTGTGGCCTTCGGTACCACCGATCACGTCCGCCTCTCCTATGCCGCATCGATGGAGGACCTGGAGAAGGGCCTCGACCGCATCGAAAAGTTTATGGGCGATTTGGGCCGACAGGACCAGGTGCCCGTGTCCAAGTGAGATAATTCGCCTTTACGAGCGATTTCCTTCAACACGAAGACACGAAGAAAACGAAGCACGCCAAGATTGAAGAGGTCAGACAAGATTATTCCTCTTCGTGTCCTTCGTGTCTTCGTGTTGAATCCTTCTTTGAGGAGAACACGACGCAATGGATCTGAGTAAGAAGAACGCCGATGAGTTGGCGGGTATTGCGGATCAGGTTAAGCAGACCTATGAACAGATGTGTGGTCGTCATCTGGCCCTCGATATGACGCGTGGCAAACCGGCCCCGGATCAACTCGATCTGGCGGATGAGCTGCTGTCTATCGTCGGGCCCGGTGAAGCCGTCGGCGAAGGTGGGGCCGATTACCGCAACTACGGCATCCTCGATGGAATCCCGGAGGCGAAACGGTTCTTCGCCGAGTACATGGAGGTCTCAACCGGTGAAATCATCATCGGCGGTAATTCCAGCCTGACCCTCATGTATAACGCGATGGCCGGTGCGGTGCTGTTTGGCGTCCCCGGTGGCGAGGGGCCCTGGCAAGGACAGGGCGAGGCCCTCAAGTTTATCGCACCGGTGCCCGGGTATGACCGCCACTTTGCTATCTGCGAGCGACTTGGGCTGGGAATGCCGACCGTCAGGATGACGCCGGTGGGACCCGACATGGATGCCGTTGAGGCGTTGGTCGGCGATGACGCCTCGGTCAAGGGCATGTGGTGCGTGCCGAAGTACTCGAACCCATCGGGCGAAACCTATTCTGACGAGGTGGTTCGCCGCATCGCGACGATGAAGGTCGCGGCGCCGGATTTTCGGGTGTTTTGGGACAATGCCTACAACATGCATCACCTGGGAGACGGCCCGGCAAGGCTCGAGAACCTGCTCGGCGCCTGTAAGGACGCGGGCAACCCGGATCGGGCGCTGATGTTCGGCTCTACGTCGAAGATCACGCATGCCGGCGCCGGGATAGCGGTCCTCGCGGCGTCGGAGACCAACATCGCCGATGCACGGGAGAAGATGTTCTATACAACCATCGGAACGGACAAGATCAACCAGCTTCGCCACGTCAAGTTCTTCGCAGGTATGGCCGGACTCCAGGCCCACATGGATAAGCAGGCGGCCTTGATCGGACCCAAGTTCGAGGCTGTCAACGAAGCGCTCGAGCGGCGACTGGGTGGAAAGGGACTTGCCACCTGGACGAAGCCGTCGGGCGGCTATTTCGTCAGTGTCGACGTGATCGACGGCTGTGCATCGGAGGTGGTCCGACTGGCCGGCGAGGCAGGGGTCAAGCTGACGCCTGCGGGAGCCACCTATCCGTATGGCAAGGACCCCAACGACCGCAACATCCGCCTGGCACCAACCATGCCGTCGGTGGACGAAATCAAGTCCGCGATGGAGGTGTTCTGCACCTGCGTCGAGCTGGCCTCGGTTGCCAAGCTGAACGAAAAGGATTAAGCGCCTCTCCTCCGGCGTATTGCATCGAGCCTGGGTCGATTTTGGCCTGAACCGATACCTCTCAGCGAACCCACGACGGGTTTTGACGCAGAGACGCAAAGACGCAGATAAATAGTTTTCTAAGAAAAAATCCTCTCTGCGTCTCTGCGCCTCTGCGTCGAAACCCCTTCGACCTTGGACTTCGGTTCCCCAAAGCTATAAGATGTCCCCTCCAAACTGACAATGCGAGGTTCCCTATGAGAAGTATTGCGGCAGGGATGTTGCTGGTCCTCCTGGCAGCATCGAATGGTCTGGCTCAGGTGCCCGACTCCGTGTTCCTGGAGGAATTTACCTGGGAAGAGGTTCGGGATCTTGTGGCCGGTGGTACGACGACGATCATCATCGCGACAGGTGGGACCGAGCAGAACGGTCCACATATGGTGCTTGGGAAGCACAATTTTGTCCTGGAGCACACGACCGACAAGATCGCTCGTGAACTCGGTAACACGCTCGTCGCCCCTATTATCGCCTATGTGCCTGAAGGCAGCTGGGAAGAGCCGCTGTCCGGCCATAGGAGCAAGGCCGGGACAATATCCGTTCCCAATGATGTGTTCATGGAAATGCTGGAGCACGCAGTGAGAAGTTTTCGTCCGGGCGGATTCACCGACATCGTCCTGCTGGGAGATTCGGGGGGGGAATCAGAACGGTATGCAGTCGGTTGCGGAAAAGGTAAATGCAGACTGGAAAGGCAGCGGGCATCGTGTTCATTTCATCGGCGATTACTACCGGAAAGCTCATGACGATCAGGAGAAGTTCCTGATGGAGAATTATGGGGAGACCGCCGAGTCGATCGGCTCTCATGCAGGGATTCTCGACACCTCTGAAGTGCTATCCATAAATCCCGACCTCATCCGGAAAGATAAGATTGCCCTGAACGGCGGTTACGAGGACAGTGGCGTCCGGGGAGATCCGACGCGGGCTTCGGTTACCCGCGGCGAGCTGATGCTGGCCATCAAGATCAACAATGCAGTCGAACAGATCCGCAAGAGCATTGCGGCTCCCGAGTGAGGTGGTGATGAACCCGAATCGAATATTTGTTGCTTTCGTCGCAATAGCGGTTTTGGCAGTTTCTGCCGGGGCCCAGATGCCCGACACCGTG
Source organism: uncultured Solibacteraceae bacterium (assembly GCA_964584435.1). Taxonomy (GTDB): domain Bacteria; phylum Acidobacteriota; class Terriglobia; order 20CM-2-55-15; family 20CM-2-55-15; genus CAZOZZ01. The sequence goes on from CAZOZZ010000007.1 coordinate 48,296, forward strand.
TTCCTGGAGGAACTGACCTGGGTGGAAGTTCGGGAGTTGATCGACGGCGGGAAAACCGTCGTCATAATTCCGACTGGTGGTACCGAGCAGAACGGTCCGCATATGCTGCTTGGAAAACACAACAAGATCATCCGCCACAACGCCGAACAGATGGCCCGGCGGTTGGGTAACGCGTTGGTCGCACCCGTCCTGCAGTATGTTCCCGAAGGCGACTACGACCGTCCCGGATACGGTGACAAGCCCGGTGTAATCACCAATCCAACCCCGACTTTTACGAAGGTCCTGGAGTCGGCCGCCCGCAGCCTCGAGGCTCATGGTTTCGAGGACATCCTGATCATAGGAGACAGCGGTGGCAACCAGGGTGGCATGGAAGCTGCGGCAGAAGCCGTGAACAAGGACTGGGAAGGCACCGGCTCGAAGGCGTTTGCCCTCCGTGACTACTACGCCGTCGGAGCGGACAACTATCGGGCCTGGATGCTGGCCCGGTTCGGCTACGATCAGGAGACGGTGGGTGGCCACGCAGGCATTTCCGACACGTCGCAGGTTCTGGCGATCTACCCGGAAGGTATTCGTCGATCCAAACTGGCTCCGCTCGGTGGAAGACCCGATGCGGGCGTATCGGGTGATCCTACCAAGGCGAGTGCCGAGATCGGCAGGATGGGCCTGGAGTTCAAGATCAACGCCGGCCTTGCCCAATACCGCCTGATGAAGAATCCCCCACGTGGCCGCGGAGGCAGAGGTGCCCGAGGTGCCCCTCCGGGACCGTAAGGCTAGTTATCGGTGTTCTGCCAAGGGCGGCTGCGCAGAACAGATCCTTCTTAGAAAATCTTCTCTGCGTCTTTGGTGCGCCAGGCAAAGCTTGGGCATTCTAGCTGAATGAAAGG
>CAZOZZ010000008.1:0-48930 GCA_964584435.1 uncultured Solibacteraceae bacterium
ATACACGACCTGGGCTGCACCTTTCGCCATGAAAAATGCCCTCTCGGAATCGAAGCTGTCTCCTGAGCTGGAAACCTCGGTTCGAACTGCGGCGGCCAGCGATAGAGAAATGACCGACAGGATCAGAACGACCCAGAGAACACTCAATAGGATGACGCCGCGATCATTCATTAGAAATACGTCAACGGAACGACCGTGTAGTCGTCGTCGATGCGGATTTGTACCGCTCTTGGCAGGCCGGCACCAAGTTCCCAGCTGTCGACCCATTCCGCTCGTCCGTTTTGATCCGCTCCGAGATACCGGAACTCGATTTGTGAAAAATCCGCCAACGTCCGGGTTTCGGCATCAACGATTGAACCGGGGCGGTAGTCGAACAGGAGCCGCTCGCTGTACATGAATCGGCCTTCCTCGGCCGCGTAATCGATCTTCCTGGCGTCGGAGGCTCCATCAAACAACGAATACCGGCTGACGAACTCCAGTCTGCGGCCATCACCGGCAAAGACAACGAACGAACCATCCTCGCCACTTAACTCGGTCGGCGAAGCCAGACTCAGCTGGCGGCTAAGCAACCCCTCGACCCTGGAGCGCTGGTCCAACTCCTGGATCTTGGCAGAACCCCGTTCCCAGGTATCGATACCGACGCTCAACCCCGAAAACATCAGGGTCGTGATCAGGCCGATGATGGCGAGACTGACCATGACTTCAATCAATGTAAATCCGGACTGGATATGTGCCGACCAAGACGCTGTCCGAACATCAGTCATCACTGGCCCCCCATTATCATCTGGGAAACACATCATCGATTGTCCTGGCGAAATCCGGACTGTCGTACGACATGCTGGCTGACCGCACCGTCTCAAGGCGCACACGGCGGCGACCGCTACGACCGTCCCAGAGAACTTCGACTTCCACTCTTACGATTGCCGAACCGGGCCGTCCTTCCAGGCTCGATGGGATCCAGGGTTCGACCAGCAGCGTCCAGTCCGCATCCACATGGTCGAGTCGGCCAGCAGCCCGGCCCGCCCCCGGAAGACTCGGCAAGAGGAGCACGCGATTCATTACTTCCGCCGCTGCGAGTTGATATCGATGCAAATCCTCGATCTTTCTCAGGTTGTTGGCCGAGGAACCCAGGAGGCCGAAAAGGGCGCTGGAAGACAGACCCAGTATTGTGACCGCGACGACGACTTCGATCAGTGTGAAACCTGCTTCCTTCCTCATTCGAACGCCACCTCTGAAGTCCCGATCCGGGACCGCAGAAATAGTGTCTCCCCTCGAAGCAAACCAGACGGGGGCACGTAGATCGTTGTGACGCCCGTGTCGGAATCCGACACGACTTCGATTGAAGACGACAGGTCCCGCTCTCGAAGCACCCGCATATCGGGACCAACGAGGACGAGGCTCGAATTGCTTCGATCCACGACGACAAAATGTGCTTGATCCGCCCGCCGGGCCCTGGATCGGGCAATCTGGACAAAGCTCCGGATCGTCTGCTCGGCCTGATTGACTTCCAGGCGTGTCATGCCGGCCCCGATCCTGGGGCCGACCAGTCCGACCGACAACGCAATGATCGCCATCACGATCATCACCTCAACCAGAGACAGACCCATTGCGCTACGTTCCCGCATATGGGTGATGACGCTTCGGTGTGAAGAAAAGACGAGAGGAAAGTGGCCAGTGGTCAGTGGTCAGTGGTCAGTTGTAGGACCTGAAACCCCCGCAAGTTGCTTGAATAGCTCAGGATTCTCCCTTAACACGTAGACAGGAAGCACTCTCGACCTAGTGTTCTTTTCCCCGGTACCTTGCCGCAGCAGACCGGGGTGGGTTGTGGTTGAATTGCGAAAAGGAGGAAAAACGTGAAGGGTAGACGGTTGCGGGACCGCTCCGAACAACTGACCACTGGCCACTTCCCCATTGACCACTTCCCCTACTGCCAGCTGACCACGTCCAGGTCCCCGTCCTCTCCGCCGTTCTCACCGTCTGCCCCGAGGGAGAGGATGTCGAAATCTCCATGCTCGCCGGGATAGCGGTAGATATACGGACGTCCCCAGGGGTCCAGCGGGAGGTCCTTGGCCAGGTACGGTCCGTCCCAGCTTGGAATGCCTCCCGTGTCCACACGCAAGACTTGAAGTCCTTCGGCGGCCGTCGGGTACCGGCCCACGTCGAGGCGGAAGAGGTCGAGCACCGTTTCGAGTTCGGACATCTGAGACTTGGCGGTGGTTTGACGGGCCTTATCGACATTGCTGAACAACCGAGCCCCGACCACGGTGGCAAACAACGAGATGATGACCATGACGACCAGCAACTCGATCAGCGTGATGCCCTCAGCTTTCCGCCGTCTTCGGGGGCGAGGCCCCGCCACACCGTTATTCTTCGACTTGAAACAGGCTGGATTCAGCACGGACCCTCCTAAAAAGCGATGTCGTTGATGCTGAAGATGGCCATCAGCATCGACAGGACCACTGTCCCAATCAGTATACCCATGACAAGAATGATCAAGGGCTCGAAGACAGCCGTCAGGGCCTTCACGGAGGTCTTCACGTCTTTCTCGTAGACGTCGGCCAACTTCAGCAACATCGTGTCCAGCCGCCCGGTTTCCTCGCCGACACCGACAAGATGCACGGCAAGGCCCGGGAAGACGCCGGCCTCACGCATCGGCTTGGCCACACCTTCACCCCTCTTGGCACCGTCTGCGATCTTCGAAATGGCTTCAGCCAGAATCTGATTGTGTGCAATGTCCTGGACGATCCGAACCCCGGCAATCAGCGGGACAGCGCTGCTGATCAAGGTGCCCAGAGTTCGGGCAAACCGGGACACCTCCACCTTCAACAACGTCGGCCCCAGTAACGGGGTCTTCAGGACGATCACATCCCAGGATCTGCTGCCTGCGGGTGTCTGCAGCCAGCCCCGTACGAGAAACGTCAGAACGACGATCCCTGTCAGAATGACCCACCAATAGGACGTCGTGAAGTTCGAAATCGTCAACAGCGCCAGCGTGCTTGCAGGAATCTCGGCACCGATGTCTTCAAATATTGTCGCGAACCGCGGAATGACAAAATAGAACAGTATCCCCAGAGAACCGATCCCCACCGAGGACAGCAGTGCCGGGTAGACGAGAGAAGCCGTCAGGTATGAACGGAGTTCGTCGGCAGTGCGTTCGAATTCCGACAGCCGCTCCATAATGACGTCCAGCACTCCGCCTGCTTCACCGGCTCGTATCATGCTGACGTACAACCGTGGAAAGTGCTTCGGGTGAGCCGCCAGGGCTTCGGCCAGAGACTTTCCTCCTTTGATTTGTTTCAGAACGTCCTCGATTATCTCCCGTAACGCACGCTTGGACGCCAACTCTCGAGTAATGCTGAGGCTCCGGTCCAGCGGAAGACCGGCGCCCACCAGTGTGGACAGTTCTTCGGTAAAGAACAGGATGTCCTTCCTCGTGACACGCTGTAACTGGATTCGAGGCAGGGCGAAAGCGCTCGACCGTTTTGGAGGCTCTTCGACGGCAAGCGGGATCAAGCCCATATTCTGGACGCTGAAAGCGGCCGCCTGCGCATCGGTCGCTTCTATGCGACCCTCAAATTGCTTACCTTCCTTGTTGACGGCCTTGTATGCGAAGCTACTCATCTTTCGATCAAACTTCCTGAGTTACTCGAAGTACTTCATCCGGTGTCGTGACGCCGGCCAGGATCTTGCTCCATCCATCGCTCTTCAAAGGTCGCATGCCGGACTGGATCGCCTGCTCCCGCAACACATTGGCATCGGGGTTGGAGGTGATCACCTGACGCAGGCCGTCGTCAACATCGACCATCTCGAATATACCCAGTCGGCTTTCGTATCCGGTGTAGCCGCAGTGCTCACAACCTGGACCCTTCTGAATCTCGACATCTTCTTCCGTGTCCCCCGGCGAAAAGCCCAGTTCAACGGCGGTGCGAACCGAAAGCTGTTCCGGCCGACGGCAATGCCGGCAGTTGGACCGAACTAACCGTTGGGCCAGAATCCCTATCAGAGACGAGGCCAGCAGGTAGTCCTCGACGCCCATATCGATCAGCCTCGTAATCGCGCTGGGTGCGTCGTTGGTGTGAAGCGTGCTGAAGACCAGGTGACCGGTCAGGGCAGATCTGATCGCGATCTCTGCCGTTTCCAGATCTCTGATCTCTCCGATCATGATTACATCCGGATCCTGCCGGACGATGTGGCGCAACCCGGCCGAGAAACTCAATCCGATCTGGGAATTCACCTGGATCTGGTTGATCCCGTCCATCTGGTATTCAACAGGGTCTTCGATGGTGATGATCTTCCGGTCTGGGATGTTGATCCGTTTCATGGCGCTGTAGAGCGTCGTCGTCTTGCCACTGCCCGTCGGACCGGTCACCAGGAAGATGCCATGCGGCTTGGATGTCATTTCGCAGATCTGCGAATAGAGATTGTCCGGAAAGCCGAGCCGCCGGAGGTCGACAAGGTCCGTATTGGATTTGTCGAGAATTCTCATCACCACGCTTTCGCCGTACATGGTTGGCAGGGTTGAGACACGCAGATCGATCTCCTTGCCAAGAACCTTGAGTTTGATGCGGCCGTCTTGCGGAAGCCGTCGTTCGGCGATGTTCAGTTTTGCCATCAGCTTGACGCGGGAAATGATGGCGCCGCGCAGTTGATTCGGCGGTGGGTCGACGTTATGCAAGACCCCGTCCACACGATAACGGAGCTGCAGTTCCTTCTCAAAGGGCTCGATGTGGATATCGCTGGCGCGGGATTCCACCGCACGGGAGATAATCAGGTTGACCATTCGGATGACCGGCACCTCGGAGGCCAGGTCTCGAAGCTGATCGATGTTGTCGTCGGCCAGACCATCACCCAACGTCTCGATGAGCTTGTCGTCTCCTTCATCCCCGCCGTACAACTTCTCGAGCTGATCCAGGATCACCGCTTCGGAACCGAGAAACACTTTCAGGTCGAAGCTGGTTCTCTGGCTGATCGCCGAACGTGTGTCCGAATCGAGAGGGTCCGCCATCACCAGAGACAGAACGTCTTCTTGTTGGTGCACGGGCAAGACGGAAAAGGCGCGGAGGAAACGGTAAGGAAGCTTGTCGGGTTCAATGGGAACCGCCGGATATTCCCCGTCGAATATCGGAACATCGATCTGTTCGCTCAATACCGAAAGGACATCCCTCTCGGCCACGAAACCGAGATCCGTCAGTATCTTTCCGATTCTGTCGGAACCGTCCCCCTGGAGCGAGAGCGCGTTGTTCAAGTCTTCGCCGGAAATCAGACCGCGCTCCTGGAGCAATTCTCCAAAGAGCTTACGTTCAAAGGCAAGTAGCGATTTCATGGAGGAAAATCAGTGTTCCCGGATCCTGATTCGGTCCCGGAACACATCGGGAGCGATCGTCCCTGATCCGAGGTCGACGACATCCTGCTTTCTTGCTGCCACGACCAGTTGGGTCGGCAAGTCCGGAAGGTCGGCCGGGTTCGTGTTCAACATGTGGATCACGATCGCCACCCATTCGTCGGGGGCAACTGAACCCAGACCACCCACTTTATCCTTGAGCAACTCGACCGCCTTCTCCTTGAGGGCGGTGCGACGCTGGGCGCTCAGCTGACGAACCTCTGCCGGCGCCCTCACGCCTGAGAAGGGATTCCTCGGGGGCTCGAGGGCCACCTCGATGCTCATGACAACTCCATACCCATCCAGGTATGTCGCTTTCGACCGCTGCAGGATCGGGCCCGGAACGATCGTAGAAACTGCGTCGTCGAGAAGCCGGGTCAAGACGATCGAGTCCTGCTTGAACTGGGCTATCTGACCGGAGTCGGCCTGGGCGGGCAGGATGCCCGGGAATACGATCAAGAACACAACCAGTCTGAACATCTTCATTCCTGCACCCCTGTTCTTGCCGCGAGCAATTGGATCGACGAAGAGTTTTCCAGAGTGTCCTTCCATGCTACCCGCTGGAGGTCGGACAGATAAACCAACTCGGCCCGTACCCGCTGAATCTCCTGCCGGTTTGACCGATCGATGGCTGCCACTCTCCTGTCGAGTTCCGATTCCATCCAGGCTTGTTGTCTCACCTCAATCTCGGCCACGAGCCGCTCATAGTCGATCGGTTGCGGCTCTGTAACAACAGGTTGCCGAGCCTCCGGAATCGATGTCGGGGGGGAGGCGACCTCGCCGAAAGCAATCAACACACCGGACTCCTGCCAGTCGACATCAATCGGACCCGCCAGGACCAAAACCAGCACGAGTGCCGCGGCCGTTGCCATCGGAACCAGCCAGCGGGGAGAAAGAAAGTTGCGCCAGATCGAATCGTTCGAGGGCACAAAAACAACCCGGCGTGGTATTTCGACTTCGGGTAGTTCCTCCAGCGCGTGCTGCACCTTCTTGAACTCGGACACGCGACCCTGACATTCCAGACAGTGGCCAACGTGCCGGCGGGCATCATCCATCTCCGATGCCGGTAGTTCCTCATACACGAACTCTGCCAGCCTGTCTTCCAGATGCGACATATCAATCACCTGATTATCTGCTCAAGATGTTTGGGAACGGTCGAGAGGCTCGGAGCCCAGGACCGATTTCAATTTGTCGAAACTCAAATAGAGCCGGGACTTGACCGTAGAGACAGGAGCGTTCTGGACGACGGCTATCTCGTCGAATCTTAATCCCTGAAATACTTTCAATACGACGACCTCGCGCTGATCGGCCGGCAACTGGGCGAGTGCCTTCTCTACCGCAAGGCGATTTTCGAGCGGCATCCGCGTGACGGCGACATCCGGGTCCAGTGCAACGAACGTCTTGCCCTTGTCCTTCCGAAATCGGGAGTAACACACGTTGTGGGCGATCCGGTACAGCCACGAGGAGAAACGATCGCGGTCCTTCAGCGACCCCAGCTCCTGGTAGGCCTTCATGAAGCTGTCCTGGCAGAGGTCCATCGCTTCCTCGCGGTCGCCGATCAACCGGACAATGTAGTTGTAGATGGGCTTTTCCCACTGCCAGACGAGGAGATTGAACGAATTCGTATCGCCCGCGAGAACTCGCTCGATGATCGTACGATCGTCGGCGTTTTCTATGTTCAAGTTCGACCCTCACATTCTGGAAGACGCATCGAATTCCGAAAAAGACGAAACAACAGTTCGTCCATCGGCGGCCCGGCACCGGACACGCCCTGGCAATAAGTGACAATCGGAAGCAGCAGTTCGTTCACAATCAAACACTTAGGCCAAATCAGTTCGTCCGCACAGGCCCCCTGGGAGCCTCGGTGGCCTTAGTTTTATTGACTTCTTCCGGAGGTTTGCGACTATTCTAATCTCCTGACGGGTCTATTCTCCCCAACGTCGATTCCAGGAGAGGGGAATCGATGACGATCCCCACCGAGCCGTTTCCAAAAAAATGCACATCGCCCTCATTCGTCCTGCCGCCGACGCCAATGCCTACATCAACAACGTCCCACTGAACTATGTCCATCTTTCGGCCTATCTCCGGGAGCACGGCCACAAGGCAGGGATCATGGATCTGGTAGTCGGTGGTTCAACACTCGATTCTGTCGATGATTACATCCGGCAACGGCAGGTAGGCGTCGCCGGACTCGGCTGCATGACTTGCGAGTTTCCCGACGCCGTTCGTGAAGCGCGGCGACTCAAGGAAACTCATCCTGGAATCAAAATCGTGTTTGGAGGAGCGCATCCCTCGGGCGATCCGGAGGAATGCCTTCGGAGCGGTGTTGTGGATTACGTAGTCGTGGGGGAGGGAGAGATCGCGCTTACCGAATTGCTCGATTCACTCGAAGCCGGTGAACGGCCGGGTCGCATTCAGGGGCTCTGGTCGATGGAAGACGGCAAGATCCTGACAAGCACCCCTGCGACTGTGCCTGACATCGAAGCACTGCCCGCACCGGCATACGATCTGCTCGACCTGGACAGTTATTTCCAGCTCGATTCACCCTGGCACTTCCCGAAATCACCAAGGGCAGTCCAGTTCATTTCAAGCCGGGGTTGTCCCTACCGTTGTTCCTACTGCCACACGATCCACGGAAAACGGTACAGGGGTCTGTCGCCCTCGAAAGTAGTCGATCAGATGGAAGAGTTGGTCCGGGTTCACGGTGTTGGTGAGTTTATGATGGTCGACGACATTTTCAATTTCGACCTGGAGCGCGCCAAGGAGATCTGTCGACAGATCGTTGACCGGCGCTTGAACATCCAAATGCAGTTCCCTAACGGTGTGCGAGGCGACCGGTTCGACGAAGAGCTGGTCGCTCTGATGAAGGAAGCAGGCACCCACTATATGGCAATCGCCATCGAAACAGTGTCGGAGAAGTACCAGCGGCTCATCCGGAAGAACCTGAAGATAGAGCCATCCCTGGAGGCAATCAAGTGGGCGCGTAAGTACAGGATAGAAGTCTGTGGGTTCTTCATGATCGGATTTCCGGGAGAAACCCGTGCCGAGGTCGACCAAACCATCGAGTTTGCCGTCAACGCACCTCTCGATACGATCTTTGTTTCACTGGTCAGTCCCTTTAAAGGAACGGTTCTCCGGAACGACATGGTCGAGGGCCGCTTTGGAGTCATGGATTCCGAGGGCCTCGAGGCACTCGACCAGCGCTTTCCGACCGTCCACAACGAGTCCCTTTCCCTGGACGAACTCAAGACCATCCAGCGGAACGCCTACTTCCGGTTCTATTCCAAACCAAGATCGATCCTCAACCTTGGAAAGAAGCTGACGAACAGGCGAAACGCGAACAAAATCGTCCGTGCCGTCGTCCGGCGAATTCGCAAATCAGATACCGTAAGCGTAAATTAGCTGTCAGCAGGTAGCTTTCAGCGGGCAGCTTTCAGCGGGCAGCCCCGGAACGTTCCCGTCCGGTCCCCCGACTTTGGACCATGGACTCCTCATCTTGGGTAGGTATAGCCTGCCCGCAGGCTCCTGGCTGCAAGCTGCCCGCTACTCGCTACCTACCACCTGCTACCCGCTACTCGCTCTCTCCCGATAGATCTTTACCCTCTCCCTGAGGGGGTGTCGGACGAACTCGAATCCAAACGAAACCAATCCGGTGAAATTCTTCCAGTCTATGAACGTGACATGACGAAGTCCTACCAGTAGAGCAATGTAGGCGAGAGCGAAGACCGCAAAATCCGCCGCGATCTTAACGGGGATGAGGTAACGAACCTGCGCGATATCCAACAGCTGGGGCAGGAGCAAATGCAAACCCCAGACCGACACGCTCGCGACTATTCCTGAGACCCAGGGCCGGACATGGACGTCGCGAACCATCGTCGTTGCCCGGTCTCCCAGATAATCCCGATGGAACAGGATCAGTAGATAGGCGGCTGCCACGATCAATGCCAGCGAGGTTCCTGCCGCGGCACCGGCGGCACCAAATTCGCGAACCAGCAGCATGCTGAGAATCGGGTTCAGGATGGTCAACAGGATCGTGCCTTTCATGTCGAACTCGGGCCGCCCTACGCCCGCGCCTGTCTGGCTCGCGGCGCCACCCATCACGTTGACGCCATAGCCTATCGCCAGAACCTGGACCAGGATTACAGACTGATCAAAGCCGTTGCCCAGCCATAGGCGCAGGAGAGAATCTGCCTCGAGGATCACGAACGCGACGAGAGCAACCGAAAGCATCACGACATACTTCGATGCAAGCAGGTACGCTTTCAGAATGCGTGCCCTGTCGTTGCGGACGCCGAGTTCCGAGGTGGCAGGAATCAGGGCGGAAATCATGACCAGGGGTAACGCTCGCATGAAAAGGGTCAGGCGGGACGCAACCTCGTAGAACGACACCGCGGCAACTCCGAGGAACCGTGAAATGATCAGCTTGTCGATCTGAAAGCAGACCAGCCCTCCGAGCCTGCTCACCTGGAGTTTCGCGCCGTATCCGAACATCTCCCGCACGAACCGAGCGTCAATGCTCCAGTTGATGGCCAGTCCGGGATGGACCCTCTTCAAGCTACGCCAGGCGGCAGCGAGGGTGAGCAGCGCGAGAACGACCGAGTTGATCGCCAGACCGAGCATCCCCATACCGGCTTCCAGAAGGATTACTGTGCCGAACAGGTTCGGAATGCTCATCCAGATTTCGACGGCATTGGATTGATCCATCCGTTGAAGCCCCTTCAGAGTCGACAACAACATCAGGGCGATGTTGTTCAGTGCGAAGGAGATCAGGACAAGCAGATAGACTCCGGGAACAGCCTCGATGTTGAAGACACCGAACAGGAATGGTTCGAGGAGTAATCCAAGGGCCACGAGGCCGAATCCGAAGACCGAATAGAAGAGCAATCCTGAAAACAGGACCAGGTTGATCCGGGCATCGTCGCCACGGGCATAATACTGGGAAACGTACTTGATGAACGAAGATCCCAGTCCAAGGTCGAGCAGGTTGAACGAGCCGACGAAGACAGACAGGAGAACCCAGACTCCAAATTCGCTGACGCTCAAGCGGGACAGGATGTAAGGCGTCAGCAGGAGCGTGACAAGGAAGCTCCAGAAACGGCCTATGAAATTGAAGAACGTGTTTGTGACGAGCTTCTTGGAGAATTCCCCAAGGAAAGTTACTGAATGGGAGGAATCGACTTCCTTTTCTCTTGCCTCATTCATACGCGCTCGCGGTGGGCCGGCGACGGGCCTCGGTCAGCCATACGCGGGAGGTCACAGGCCGGTCTGCACCCTTCGTCAGGGCACAAGCGAACCACTTTGGACTTTGGACCGAGGCTTTTCGATGGTCAATTCATCTACCACCTTGTCAGCCGCTACCTCGGGCTTCGAATGTCCATTCGCCCCGAAAGTGGAGTATCCGAGAAAAAAGTTGTAACGCAACGACCAGTCGTAATGAAAACCCAGTGCCGACGTTATTGGCCCCGTACCGCGTTTTTCGTCCAGATGGGCCAGCGATCGGCAAACAGGTTGGATCAGCGGTGCGGCAAGACTGTACAGTCGGTGAAGCGGTTTGAGTACCTTCGTCATTCGGCCATTCTCGGTGAACCGGTCCCGAAGTTCCGGATGGAGCCGCAACATCAACCCCAGGGAATATCCCGCCTCCCGGCAACGCCTGGTAAACTCTTCATATGTAGGAGAATAGTGATGAATCGCCACGGCATCGACACCCTGTACCATCCTGCAGCCAAACCTCTCCAGCCTGTACCCCAGCTCGATATCCTCCATTCCGTACACTGCGAACTGTTCGTCAAACCCACCCAACTCCATCAGCATGGCTCGCGAAGACGACACGTTACCTGTGTGATAGTAGGAAAAATCTATCGACTCGCTCTTCAGGCTGTACGGGTTAAAGATCCTTCGATCGCGAAGATACCGTAGAAACGGATCGCGGGTGTTCTCCCAGCGAGTTCGGATTGTACCTATGACCGACGAATTGGGGTTGTCGCGATGCTGTGAGAGGTGCGACTCCAACAAGAGAGGTTCTGCCTCAATATCGTCATCGATGAACAGCACGATATCGCCGACGGCCATTCCGAGACCTGTGTTCCGGGTCGCCGCTGCTCCCGGTTTCTGTTGGAGGGAGAACTTCAGGTTCGAATACGTGCTGGCTTTCTGCCGGAGAATGTTCGTCGTATCGTCGGAAGAATTGTTATCGACGACGATGACTTCGTACTGTTCCCGGGACAGCGTTTGGGCTTCGATCTGATCGATCGTTCGGGCCAGGAAACCGGCACGGTTCAGCGTGGGTATGACTACGGATATCTTCAACACGGAAAAGCCTGGACTTTCAACTGGTAGCCGAATGCCGAGTCGTTTACGTCGACTCTAAAGCATTGACCCCTATACGAGTACGTTCGTTTAATCAGACAGCGAGGTTTCGCTCAATCGAACCCACCGATGCGCCCGCTCACCCCACTCCCGCCGGCTTCTTATCAGATACGGAATATAGCGAATGTGGTCGGCGAAAGCAATTGCGAACAACGACTTACTCCGCCAGGAATAACGCCGGGACACGAAACGGTGCAACAGGAATTTACGAAAAACCGATGATTCTCCCTTCTGCCGGAAACGGTGGTAGAGAAAAAGCGAGTTCCGAAAACTGAAATAGTTTTCCTGCGTTCGGCTCTTCTGCCCGGCAAACCCTCCTGTGTAGTGGTTGACGAGGGCGTCGGGTACGTAGACACACTTCCAGTCTCGAAGCCAGAGCTTCCAGCTCAGATCAACATCCTCGCAATACATGAAAAACAACTTTTCGTCGAATCGGCCAACTTCTTCGAAGGCCCGGCGTCGGATGAGCGCAGCCGCTCCGGAACACCAGGTCGTTTCGCCGGTATCCGGATCGAAGGCTTTGGGGTGTTCCATGGGTGCTTGTCGAGCTTCGCAGATAGCGATTCGGGGGTCCGATTCAGCTCGTTCTACCAGCTTTTCCAGGCAACCTGGATCCAGTCGCGTGTCGGGGTTGAGAACGAAGATGTAATCGCCCGTCCCCTGTTGGGACAACAGGTTCATTCCCCGCGCAAAGCCGTTATTCCGGAGCGAACGAAGAAACTGGGCCCGAGGCGCTACTTTCTCAATTTCCCTGCCGATCAGGTCCGGTGTTCCATCGCTTGATCCGTTGTCGAGCAGGAAGAGGTTGAACGGTATCGTGATCGATCCGACACTTTCCAGGTAATCGGCAACCAACGAGCTTTCATTGTGGAACAGGCTGAGGACGTCAATTCTTGGTATCGACACGATTGCTTTCCAGGAACGCGGTAATCGCCATGAGGGTCAGGAAACGACAAACGAAAGCGATCATTCGAATCATCGATTGCGACTCATCCGGACTAGGAGCCTGCGCGGCAGAAGAGACCTCCCTCCAGGACTTTGCCGGTCGACCCCTTCAAGTATCATCCTCTCCGCCTCCCATATCCAGCCCCATGTCCGCCGGGACGTTCATCACGTTCAATCAGACGCTCCGGACGAAGGGTTGGACTCGTCCGGATCGGTGGGGACGATGTCGGAGTTTGCGATCTCCAGGACTTCTGAATCCGAAACGGTATAGTAACCGAGACCTTTCAGGCGCTGCCAACACGCGTGCGGCAACTTTCCGACCGCACGGATGAAGGCCTGGACCTCGAAGCCGGCCTCGCCGGCAACGATCAATCGCGCATGCGTTCGCGGCAATCCGACGAGGTGCTTGAAGAACATCCCCGGTTGAGTGACGTTCTTCCAAATAAAGAGATACTGGTTTCGCCGTATCGTGTTGTCGACAAAGCGTTCTCCAAATTTCGGCTTGTTCGTTGCTCGATGACGGTGAACGACATGGCTCGAGGGGGCCAGCAGGCATTTCCAACCTCGTTTCCATGCCTGGTATGAAAGATCCGTGTCTTCGACATAGAAGGGATCGAAGAGCGTATCGAGTCCCCCGATCGCCAGATACTTCCGCCGATCGAACGCGCATGATCCGCCGCCACCCCAGAAAACCGGAGACGGCGGTCCGTCCTCTTCGTCTTCGTCGATCTGATCGTGCCACATCGTGAAGAAACCGTTCTCATAGCGCGCCCTCGTCTTCCCGGTTTCTTCCCGGCGCCGGGTCTTGTCCCAGAAGAACACCTGCGATGTCACGGCAAAAACCGAAGCATCCTTAAAGCCCTCGAGCAGGGGGGACAGGAAGTCCCGGTCCACGAGCATGTCGTTGTTCAGAAAAACGACGATGTCCTTCTCTGACGTCAGAACACCCCTGTTGTTGCCTCCAGTGAAACGAAAGTTGCGGTCCAGCGAAACGATCCGGACTTCGGGATAGTGCTGTCGTACGAAATCAGCACTACCGTCGGTGCTGCCGTTATCGACCACGACGATCTCATGGTCGCCACCGGCATGACGAATGGCCTCCAACGTCGCCGGTATGCTCTCCTCGAGCAGATGCTTGCCCTCCCAGTTGAGAATCTGGACGGTCGCGGTCGGGCTGGAAGGAACGCCGAAACATCTCTCTGTCCGGTGTGTGAGTCGCAGGAATATCCCGATGACTTCAGTCAGCAGGAGGCTGCCGATGACGAGAAGGTCAAAGGGTAGAAGCAACAGGACATGGGGAAGAGCGCGCGCCTTAGGACCCATCACAGCCGATGCCGTGTTTTTCCTTGAGGTACGCCACAAGCCCTTCGCGCCAGTGTGACATCCGGTCCAGATCAAGAGCCCCAAACCGTACGTTTTCCATCACCGAATAGGCTGGCCGCGTCGCCGGCGTCTTTTGGAATTCCTTTGTGGTCGGTTCGAGGCTGGCCTGCATGTCGGCCAACTCAAAGATGGCGCACGCAAAATCGTACCAGGAACAGCTTCCTCCGCTGCTGGCGTGAAAGAGGCCGTAATGATCGGTTTCGAGCAACGCTGAAATCTGACCTGCCAGGTCCGCCGTCGGAGTCGGGCTGACGATCTGGTCGCTGACAACCCGAATATCGTCACCGGCTCTTGCTTTTCTGATCATCGTCTCGACGAAATTGCCTCCTTTTCCTGCACTGCCCGCAACACCGTAAAGCCCGCATGTGCGGATGAGGAAGTGCTTCGGTGGAATCGAGCGCACAAAGAACTCCCCGGCAAGCTTGGAATTCGCATAAGTGCTGATGGGACGGGTTGGGCTGTCCTCACCGTAGGGCTTTCGGCTCTCGCCATCGAAAACGTAATCCGTACTGATGTGCACTAGAGTGGCATCGAGTTCGGCAGCGAGACCTGCAAGATGAAAAACCGCCACTGCGTTCACGCCAAACGCCTCATCGGGTCTGGACTCACAGACGTCAACCTGATGAAACGCCGTCGTGTTGATGATCACCTCGGGGCGGGCCTCCGACAGACTCCGCCTCATGGCCCCGGTATTGGTCACATCGAAGTCGGCCCTGGTAAAAGGAATGAGGTCGTGTGCAGTGAGCGTTCGCTTCAGATCGAAAGCAAGCTGGCCGTTCGCCCCGAGGATTGCGATGTTCATTTGACGGAATAGGAGGTTAGTCACACCCGAAGACGGAGCCGATCTCCCGGACGGTCTTTTCCATCCTGTCGAGCATCGTCATCCACTGGATGTTGTAATAAACGGGGTTTAGAAAGTCAGTCTTTGAGTCGGCCTCAACCCGCTTCACCATGTTGCTGACGGAGTCCTTGACCGACATTCCGGCACGGAAGCCTAGTTGTGACTCGATCTTTCTGGTGGATACCCTGTAGCTGCGCCCTTTCATCGGACTGTAGTCGACTTCGATGTCGACCTGCTTCGTCTCCGACAACGCTTCTCGGACCCAGTGGGCCAATTCCAGGATTCGGTAATTCTTGTTGGACAGATTGAAGATCTCGCCATGCACCTTGTCGTCAGGTGCTTCGACCGCACAGATATGCGCCTTGGCAACATCCAGGACGTCAACCAGCGGCCTCCACATCTCGCCGCCCCCGAAAACAGTAAGCGAGCCCTTCGAAAATGCATCCTTCAGAAACGTGTTGACGACCAGGTCGTAACGCATCCTGGGGCTGTAGCCATAAACCGTCCCCTGGCGCAGAATCACCGGGCAGAAATTCTCGTCGGCAAGCTGGAGCAGGATCCGCTCGGCGTCATAGTTGGAAACCGCATAAGCGGCTCGCGGCGAAACCTCCGCCGTCTCGTCAAGGAGGACATCCTCGGCAAACAGGCCCTTGTCATAAATCGAACAGGTGGAAGCGAACGTAAAGCGGCGGACACCGAGCTTCTTACACATTTTCGCGAGCCGCTCGGTAGCGATCGTGTTCATCTCGTAGTTCGCACGAGGGTTGTATTCGGCGGTCGGGTCGTTGGACAGACCCGCCAGATGGATGACCGCATCAACACCGGCGAAAGCTTCCTCGTCAATGGCCCGGACGTCACCTTGAACCAGATCGATCCGGTCCCGGACCCCCGAAAGGCTTTCGTCGCCGAAGAACAGCTTGTCGAAAACCCGCACCGTCTCGCCCTTCGCGAGCAGTTCCTCTACCAGAACGCTGCCGATGTAACCCGCCCCACCTGTGACC
Source organism: uncultured Solibacteraceae bacterium (assembly GCA_964584435.1). Lineage (GTDB taxonomy): Bacteria > Acidobacteriota > Terriglobia > 20CM-2-55-15 > 20CM-2-55-15 > CAZOZZ01. The sequence continues at coordinate 15,920 of CAZOZZ010000008.1, forward strand.
AGAATCATTCAGACACTCTCCGACCGGTGTACTCCCGGCCCAAAATGATAACATCGTTGCCGGATGTACGACGAATGCTAGGGGCCCGCTCAAGAATAGCCTCACGGAATTGGCGCCCGGATTTGCTGTTCACAAGATGGGCGCGACGGCTCTATGACTGGGTTCTGGGCTGGGCAGACAGCCCATATAGCGCCTGGGCGCTCTTTGCCATCGCCTTCGCCGAGTCGTCGTTCTTTCCTGTTCCTCCCGACATTCTTCTCATTGCCCTTGCGGTCGCCCTGCCCTTGCGCGCATTCCGCTACGCCTTGATCTGTTCTGCGGGATCGGTCCTGGGGGGCGTGTTCGGATACTTTCTCGGGTACCAGTTCTTCGACACTCTCGGAGGGGCTATCGTCCGCTTCTATGCCGCCGAAGACCAGTATCTGCGCATCCAGGACATGTATCGGCAATACGATGCATTTGCGGTCGCCGTCGCGGGCCTGACGCCCATCCCGTACAAGGTCGCCACAATCACCGCGGGCTTCTTCAACGTCAACTTCCCACGTTTCCTTCTGGCGTCGGCCGTCAGCAGATCCCTCCGATTCTTCCTCATCGGTGGCCTGATCCGCGCGTTCGGCCCACAGATCCGTTCCTTCATCGAAAAATATTTTGGGCTTTTGACACTGATATTTCTTATTCTATTGGTCGCCGGTTTCGTTGTAATCGAATGGATGTTGTAGCCTAGTCTTTTAACTAAACGTCTCAAGTGAGAGGAGAAAATAACTGATGCCCAATCCGACGAACGACCTCACGGTCGGCGACGAGGCACCGGATTTTACGCTCAAATCGCATCTTGGCGAAGAAGTCACTCTTTCAGACTTCAGAGGCAAGAAGAATGTGATCATTGCGTTCTATCCGTTCGCCTTCACACCAGTGTGAACGATCCAGATACCTTCGTATGAGGAAGATCATTCCGAATTCGAACGGTTCGATACCCAGGTCCTGGGTATAAGCATCGACTCACCCTTTACCAACAAAGGTTGGGCGGACTCGCTGGGGGGAATTTCCTATCCGCTCCTGAGTGATTTCTGGCCCCACGGAATGGTGGCGCTCAAGTACAACGTCTTCCGGAAGGAAGGAATGAGCGAGCGCGCCCTGTTCATCATCGACAAAGAAGGCATCGTTCGATATGTCGACGTGCACGATATCGGTGACCAACCCAAGAACTCAGTTCTTCTCGAGGAGCTGGCCAAGGTCGTGGGTTGACCTGACAGCCTGACCGCGGACGGATGGGAGAGGATTCGCCTTCGCCCATCCGTCCTGCCTCCAAAGAATGCCCATCCAGATCGCCAGAGCCTGTGTCCCCTATACCCCCTTCAGAAGAAAAGTAGAGGAAGCTCGCTTCGCCCTCGTGACAACCTCGGGAGCTTATGTGGAGGGAATGGAGCCCTTTACGGATAACGACTTGGGCTTCCGAATGATTCCCCAGGATGCGGAGTCGGCAAGTCTCAAGGTCGTCTCCGGTCACTATGATCCGGCATCAGCAGAAGCCGATATCAACTCCGTGTTTCCCATCGAACGACTGAGAGAACTGCGCGCGATCGGAAGGATCGGAAAGATCGCCGGGCACCACCTGTCGATGGGTTTGACCACCGAATTGCGCAAATTGAAGGAAGAAACGAGCTGGGAAATCGCCGACAAGGTGGCACGAATGCGTCCCGACGCCGTGATCTTGACGGGTGGCTGACCACTCTGCCATCGGACGGTCGTCACGATACAACGCGCCATCGAATGCATGGGCATCGCATCAGTCCTCATCACGGTCTCACCGGATGAATCCGCACAAGCCGGCCCATCGCGCGCTCTCTACCCGAAACCCTTCGAAGTCGGCCAGTCCCTCGGGCCACCCCACAACGCCGAACTGCAGACCCAGATTCTGACCGATGCGGTAGATCTGCTCAAGCATTCGCCGGAACCAGGCACAATCGTCACGAAAGATTATTCGTAGCAGGCTGTCCAAAGTCCAAGGTCCCGAGAGCGTCGGCGTGAAAAGAACTAAGGTGCCCTGGAATATGCTGACACCGCCATGAGCACGACAGAGACCCATCGATTCGGCTTGAGAAAACCCGCCTTGGGTTTCGGACTTTGGACTTTGGACCTTGGACTCCTGCCCTATAAAAACACAACCGTCTGCAGGTTCGAAATCTCGATCCTCTTGCCGCAGCGTGGCGTCATGCACCGCACGACATCATCGATGCGGACCATATAGTCCCGTGCCGCTTTAAAACGGGCGCGGTCGCGCTCGTCGGCGTGCCGGGGCAGGGACTTCTTCCTGGTACGGGTCCGCCACCGGATCTTATAGTCATTGTCCCGCCGGCACGACGGGCATTGCAGCTTGTGGACCTTGACCTCATCCTTTTCCGTGAAAAAATCTCGCTCTTCCATAATGCCCTACCGTTTCGTTTTAGACCTTTTCTTTGCGGCCTTCTTTTCCGGTTTTCGTGCAGCGATTCCGGGCTCGGTCATCCCGCGCGGGTCCAGTAGTTCCTTCAGCCGCGCAGGCGACACGACACCCTTTTCGAGAGTTACTTCACGAACTGTGAGCCCCGTCTTGTGCGATTCTTTAGCGATCGCGGCCGCAGCATCATAACCGATCTCAGGTGCAAGCGCCGTACACATGGCGAGACTCTTTTCGATCATCTCGCTCGCTCGCGCCCGATCAGCTTGAATGCCCTGAACACACCGCTCGCTGAAATTCACCGCGGATGCCGACAGGAGACGAATCGACTCGAGCAGGTTGTGAGCCATGATCGGCATCATGACGTTCAGCTCGAAAACGCCCGCCTGGCCTCCCATCAGAACGGTCAGATCGTTACCGATAACCTGTGCGGCAACCTGCAGTACGGATTCGGCAATCACCGGATTGACCTTCCCCGGCATGATCGAAGACCCGGGCTGAGTCTCAGGCAATAAAATCTCGCCGATACCGCACCGGGGTCCAGACCCGAGCCAGCGGATATCGTTGGCAACCTTCGTCAGGCTCGCCGCGATCGTCTTCATCGCACCGCTCGCCTCGACGAAGGCGTCCTTTGCGCTCTGCGCTTCGAAATGGTTCTCCGCCTCGGTGAACCTGAGGCCGGTCAACTTCGCAATATTTCGAATGGTCATCTTGGGAAACCGGGGATCCGTGTTGATTCCGGTGCCAACGGCCGTGCCTCCCAGGGGAAGCTCGCCAAGGGTGTCGCGGAGTTTCTTGAGGCGGTGGACCCCGAGTTCCATCTGCCGGGCATAGCCGCCGAACTCCTGACCCAGCCGGACGGGAGTCGCATCCTGCAGATGCGTTCGACCGATCTTAACGATCTTGTCGAATTCGCGAGCCTTCCTTGCCAACGCTCGCCGGAGCGTATCGAGAGCCGGTATCAAATTCCGTTCGATCGATTCCATGGCAGCGATGTGCATGGCGGTCGGGATGACGTCGTTACTGGACTGACCCATGTTGACGTGATCATTCGGGTGAACCGGACTCTTCGAGCCCACCTTGCCACCCATTATCTGGATCGCCCGATTGGAGATCACCTCGTTCGTGTTCATGTTCGTGGACGTCCCGGATCCGGTCTGGAAAATATCGACCACGAAATGATCGTCGAGCGTCCCATCGACAACCTCACGAGCTGCGCGCACGATGGCTTTACCCCTGTTCTTACTGACTACGCCCAACTGCATATTCGTCTGGGCGGCTGCAAGCTTGACAAGGCCCATCGCGCGGATAAATTCGCGCGGGAAACGGAGGTCGCTGATTGGGAAATTCCGAACGGCCCGCTGTGTCTGCGCTCCATAGAGCGCGTCGGCCGGCACCTCCATCTCACCCATCGAATCTTTCTCGATCCGAAACCTGTCGGTATTACTCATGATGTTCCTTTCCAACGGTATAAAGAGTACGAAAACCGGGCACCACGAAGGCGGATGCCCTCTGCTATCAAGGACTGCTTCTGAATCGAAGCGGTCGCACCTTTAGTCCGAACCACTCCACCACTGCCAACGACACGATGCCAGGGCACTCCCGGTGGACACCCACGCATCGCCGCGGCTACCTGCCGCGGTCCGACCCCTACTATCTTACCGACTTCGCCGTACGACAGCACCTTCCCTGACGGAATCTGCCCGACGACCCTATAGATGGCATGATGAGATCCGGAACCCGGCCTCCGTTCGCTGCGCGTCTTGTCTCGCCTTTGGGGCATCGAAACCCCCTGTGAGGAGCCGAACAAGCTTAAAGTGAGGCAGATTCAAACCTCACGATTCCGAACCCGTCGGAGCCGGCTGAAATTTTAGGCCTGCCCCCGTGAGAATCACAAGTATCCTCTCATCAGCGGGAATGTCCAGTTTTCCAACCCCAGAATACAAGACGGCGGTGGTCGGCTCTACCTGGACACCTTGCCTTGCCAGCGACTCCCGGCCCTTTTCGATCTCTGATTCCGAAACCATCGCCGCGCCGGCTATCGCTGTCCGGAGTCGACCTAGACGGGGAGCGTTCGGGGAAAGAATACCCTCGGCAAGGCTGGGCACGGCCTGGACAAGCTCCTGAACCAGCGGTGCGCAGGCCTCGGCCTGAACCGCATAGAGCGCGGGCATCGACTGGATGCGCCCCAGCTTTTTCAGCTCGCCAAATCCAAGCTCGAGGCCAAGGAGCACGGTACCGCCCCCGGCAGGCGAGACAATATGACGCGGGGGAGCCCACCGGTACTGTTCGGCAATCTCATAAGCCAGCGTCTTGGTGCCGTGCAGGAAGAGTGGGTGCCAGTTATGGGACGCGTAGAAGGTGGTGCCCACTTGCTTGCCGAGAGCCTCCGTCGCCTTCTGGCGCGGGCCTTCGATCCGATGGATCGTCGCCCCTGCCCTTTCCACCTGGGCCAGCTTCGGCCCTGATGCCGATGACGGACAATAGATCTCACAGGCGATGCCCGCTCTTGCCGCGTAGGTGGCCATCGAGGCGCCCGCATTACCTGAGGAGTCTTCGATGAATCGATCGATTCCCGCTTCCTGCAAGGCGGTGACAAAGACAGCCGACCCACGGTCTTTGAACGAGCCAGTCGGGAAGAGAAAATCGAACTTTGCGTCCACAGACCGGTCAGCGACCCTGATGGAAGAAATCGGTGTAATTGGCTCACCAAGTGAGACGCGATCTTCCCCAATGGGCAGCATGCTCCGATAGCGCCACATCGAAAACTCATAGGGGTCCACTTCGAACGAAGACGGTTCGAAGGCGAGATCGAACAGGCCACCGCAGTCGCACCACGGAACTGCCCGTGTGATTTCGAAATCGAGGCCGCACTTGCTGCACCGCAAGGGTAGCTGGGAATCCTGGCCCGGCGACATCAGATCCGATGACCGAAAATTGTGGTCACCGCTATCAGCACCGCGGCCAGAACTTGAATCGCGAGCCAGAAGGCGGGGTAGGGGGCACGGCGTACGTCATCGCGCACTTCTGCCGAGTAGCGCATGAAGACCAGTACCGAAAGGACAGCCGTGGCACCGATGGCGACGCCGGCATGGCCTGTCACACTCGACAGGCCACCCATTCCAGTTGCTCCGGCCAGTTGCATCCCTGTTGCTGCAGCAAGGACTGCCGCCAGGGCGGAAAATTTTGTCAGTTTCGAACCTACATGATGCAAAGCACCGTTGCCCGAAGAAAATCCTCGCCAGTCATACCCCAGCGCGACAATCGCCAGAACGATGGGGAAGTGAGTCACCAGGCTGTGAACGGAGACACCGAACATTGTGTTTTCGCAAGACGTCAGGCGGCAATGGAGCAGCCCACTGCAATGTATGCCAACCGGCAACTAACTGTAACATGGCCGGCAGGAAAGCAGTCTTCGGCGGGGGACCGACGGTCAGCCGGCCGGGCGGAGGCCCAGAGGGGTTGCGGTTTCTAGTGTCCTGAGTCCGTCGATTCAGTGCGGTATGCTTGCCTGCTCAAACGGTCGGCTTGCCCGGCGGGTGGCCAGGGTGGGCAACCGCGACATGCTGTACTGTTGCGTTTTAGAGCTCCCGTGGCGCTGCAACGTACCCCTGACCACTGGCCACTGACTACTTCCCCACCACTGATATATAATCTGTCCACATGCCTGAACTCCAGCGGCGACGGGCGTTGACCGTCAATGTGGGTGGCGTCCTCGTTGGCGGATGCCAGCCTGTCGTCATCCAGTCGATGACGAATACAGACACGGCCGACGTGGACAGAACGGTCGATCAAGTCGAGGCTCTGGCGCTAGCGGGATCGGAACTGGTCCGTATAACCGTTAACACGAAGGAGGCCGCTGCAGCGGTTCCTGAAATCACCCGCCGGCTTCACGATCGTGGCGTCACGGCTCCTCTCATCGGCGACTTTCACTACAACGGCCACTTGCTTCTCGCCGGGTTTCCCGAGTGTGCCAGAGCCCTGGCCAAGTATCGAATCAACCCCGGCAACGTTGGGATGGGGCGCCAACAGGACGACAACTTCCGAACGATCATCGACATCGCAAGAGACAACGACAGGCCCGTCCGGATCGGCGTAAACTGGGGCTCGCTGGACCAGTCGCTTGTTACCGAGCTCATGGACCAGAACGCCGGCAGTGACGACACAAAGGACACCGGCGAGGTCTTACGAGAGGCAATCATCCAGAGCGCGGTGAGATCCGTTCGGCTGGCCACTTCCTACGGGATGGCGAATGACCGGATTATCCTGAGTGCAAAGGTGTCGAGGGTCGGCGATCTGATCGGCCTGTACCGAGAGCTGGCGGGAAGGACCGAGTGTGCGCTTCATGTCGGGTTGACCGAGGCTGGCATGGGCCGACGAGGGATCGTTGCCAGTACGGCAGCGCTCTCGACGCTGCTGCTGGAGGGTATCGGAGATACGATCCGCGTGAGCCTGACACCGGTACCGGGAGGGGATCGCACCGAAGAAGTCCGTGTGTGTCAGGACATTCTTCAGAGTCTGGGCGTCCGCAGCTTTTCACCTCACGTCACTGCCTGCCCCGGATGTGGACGGACCACCAGTACGTTTTTTCAAGAGATGGCCAGTGAAATCGAGCAGCATCTGGAGAGTCAGATGCCCATCTGGAAAACGCAATACCCGGGCGTCGAGGAACTCGAAGTGGCCGTCATGGGATGTATTGTAAACGGACCCGGAGAATCGAAACATTCCAACATCGGAATATCGCTTCCCGGTACCGGTGAGGATCCTAAAGCTCCAGTCTACGTGGACTCAAAACTGATGACGACGCTCAAGGGTGACCGCATCGTCCCGCAATTTATTCGAATGCTGAACGATTACGTCCACAACCGCTATTCGTCAAATTCCCAGTGAGGCCTTCCAGTGTCTGAACTCCAGAATAAAGTCGCGCTCGTAACCGGGGCCAGCCAGGGAATCGGGCGGGCGATTGCCTTTCGGCTCGCCCGTGCCGGGACTGATGTCGCCCTGGCAGCTATAGACGATGCCCACCTCGAAAAGACCTTTCAGGAAATCAAGGATGTCGGAGTGCAGGTTGTAAGATACGGCGTCGATCTGACCGATGATCGTGCCCTTCAAGAAACCGCGGCCGCCGTAATCAGAGAGTGGGGAACGATCGACATTCTCGTAAACAACGCGGGCATCGGTGGGCCGACGGCGCCGGTCCACGAAATGCCTGTTGAAGGATGGGATCGAACACTCGCAATCAACCTGCGAACACCGTTCCTGCTCTCGCGGATCATCGCTCCGACCATGATCAAGCAGAAGAGTGGAAGGATCATCAATATCTCTTCGATCGCTGGGAAGATGGCGTATCCGCTAAGAACTCCCTACGCTGCTTCCAAGTGGGGCTTGATCGGATTGACGCTTACGCTCGCACAAGAATTGGGTCCAAGTAATATACAGGTAAACGCCATCTGTCCCGGCCCGACCGCAACGGAGTTGATCGAATCCGTCATCCGGGCACGGGCGGAGGCGGTCGGCATGGATTTCGAAACGATGTCGCAGGAATACGTGAAGGCTACTGCGTTGAAGCGTATGGTGCAGCCCGAGGAAGTAGCGGATCTGGTGCATTTCCTCTGTTCTCCGGCCGCCGAGGCGATCACAGGACAGGCAATCGATATCAGCGCCGGATACGGTTTCCGGATCGGCGATTGATGAGACGCACGGAATATGAGTAAGACCAGGGCTCGAACCGAGGAACTCAACCTTCGAAAGATAGTGTCGGAGCAGTTTGATCGTGCAGGACGAAACCTCAAGATACATCCGGCTCTGCTAGCGCAGATCAAGGCCTGCAACAGCGTCTATTACTTTCAGTTTCCCGTTCGATTCGGTGGGAACCATTACGAGATCTTTGACGGTTGGCGTGCCGAACACAGCCAGCATCGAAAACCGACCAAAGGCGGAATCCGGTTCAGCCCCCTCGTGGGCCAGGACGAGATCATCGCGTTGTCCGCGTTGATGACATTCAAATGCGCACTTGTCGACGTCCCGTTCGGCGGATCCAAAGGGGGCGTGCGGTTCGATCCAAGGAAGTACACTGAAGAACAGATCGAAAAGATCACACGACGTTACACGGCCGAACTCATCAGGAAGAATTTCATCGGTCCGGGAGAGAACGTTCCGGCGCCGGATGTCGGAACCAGCGAAAGGGAAATGGCCTGGATCGCCGACACCTACGACGCATTTCATCCCGGCGGCATCGACAACATCGCCTGTGTCACTGGAAAGCCGATCGGACAGGCGGGTATCCGGGGCAGAACAGAGGCCACGGGACGGGGAGTCCACTTCGGGATACGCGAAGCCTTCCAGCACGCCGAAGACATTGAAGGCCTCGGGCTCAGCCCGGGCCTGGAGGGAAAGTCGGTCGTTGTTCAGGGTTTCGGGAACGTCGGCTACCATGCGTCCCTGTACCTGTCCAAAGACGACGGCTGCCGCATCATAGGCGTCGGCGAATGGGACGCAGCGATCTATAATCCAAACGGCATCGATATCGATGAGTTGAGGGAGTTCCACGTCGAGACGAGGTCGATCCGCGGGTTCCCCGGAGCGGAGACACTTCCCGCCCCGGACGCCATATGGGACATCGAGTGCGACATCCTCATTCCCGCGGCGCTGGAAAACCAGATCAATCTGACCAACGCTCACCGGATCAAGACAAGGATCCTCGCTGAGGCCGCAAACGGGCCGACCACTCCCGGAGCCGAGGAAATCCTGATCGAAAAGGGTGCCTATATCATCCCGGACGTCTACCTGAACGCGGGTGGCGTGACAGTGTCGTATTTCGAATGGGGAAAGAACCTCTCCCACATGCGATTCGGACGCCTGCAGAAACACCTGGCCGAACTCCGTAACGAACGACTGCTGCGATCATTGGAACAGATGGTGGATCGAAAATTCCCTCCGACCGATATGGACTTCCTGAGCGGCGGCCACGACGAAAGGGATCTGGTCAACTCGGGCCTCGAAGAAGCCATGATCTCGGCCTACCGAAGCGTGCGGGAGATCAACAAGACGATGGTGCCCTCGGAAAACATGCGCACGGCGGCGTTCATTGATGCCATTCAAAAAGTCGCACTGAACTACGAGCAAGCCGGCGTCTTTCCGTAGCCATCGCCGTCTAACCTGGAAGCAGCTACGATTCTCTTACGAAACGGGAGGTTACGCGGCGAACCCAGGCACTGCTGTTTCGGTCTTAACCTGCAGCGGCGACTCGAAAAAAGTAACCTGTTTCCCCAAATTCTGGTAGATTTGCGACTACCTACTTGAGAGGCACGAGAAATGAAGACTAACTTTTTGCTAATTGGGTGTTTTGTCTTGTTGTTGGCGTTCGCGACCAGCGCGTCGGCACAGTTGGTAGCCGGGAGTCCGGAAGACAGGCTGTATCAGCAAATCACTTCGACAGACGATCCCGATCAAAAGATGGCACTCTGCCTGGACTTTGAAGAACAATTCGGCGACTCCGATGTAGTTGTGGATATCTACAACATGCTGGTTGCGATTCACAACCAGCGGAACGAAACCGACAAGGTCATAGAATTCGGCGAGAAAGCCATTGCAATGGATGCGGACAACGTCAGCGCGCTCATGGCTGTCGCTCGCAGTTACGCGCTCCAGAGAAAGCAGTTACCAAAGGCAGTCGGATACGCTGAGAGAGCGGTCAGTGCTGCCGAAAGAATGGGGGACGAAACGCCGCCGCCGCAATATTCCGACGAGCAATGGCAGGAGTACGTGGCAGCGACCGAGGCTGCTGCCCGGAGTATTCTGAACTACGCTAGAAGCGTACGTCCGTGACGGTGCCCGAAGACCTTAACAACAGCAGGCGACTAGCCGCCTGCTGTCTCTGTCCGAAGTGAACCTCCACGACCTGCCCGATTCAACCACTTCTGCTTCTATTCGGACGTCAAGAAATCCATCACTGTGATCGCGGACACGTGTTTCCGGATTTCCTTCCCGACACCCACATGGTAGGGCTCCTTCTGGTAGGCATATAGGCCCGCCTCGTCGTCGAACTCAATCAAGAGGGCATACTGATAGTCACGCGACATGTGGTCCCGGTAGGCGGGGTCCGTCGGATCCAGCAAACTGCCGATCGCCAACCGCCGGACGGAGTCGATATCGGACAGTTTTTCAATCTGTTCGAACAGAGCATCGCGTTCCTTCGTTTCGACTTCGGGCTTTAGACTGAAGAGCACCATGTGGCGCAGCATTGATGTACCTCCGTTGGAAGCAAGTAGCGAGTAGCGGGCAGCGGGCAGCAAGTAGCTCGGGGGCAATCCCTGGCCTGCTACCCGCGGCAGCTACTTGCTCTATTTCTGAACCTCATCCCGGACTTCGACGCCGGCGAGATCCTCAAAAAACGTAATCACACCGGAATGATCATATCCACCGCGATCCCGGGCCTGTAGGGCGGTGAAGAACTGCCCGACAAGCGCCGTCGTCGGAATCGGCACGCCGATCGAAGCCGCAGCCTCTTGAATCAGGCCGAGGTCCTTCGCATGGAGGTCAATCTTGAATCCGGGGCTGAAATCTCCGGTGAGGATCTTCTCCGCCTTCTGATCCAGACACCGGCTGCCGGCGAGCCCACCGGACAGGGCCTGGATCATTTTCCTCGGGTCAACACCGGACCGAGCGCCAAAAACCAGGGCCTCACCCATCGCACTGAGGTTGATGGCTACGATGATCTGGTTCGCCAACTTGGTGAACCCGCCACTGCCCAGCGGCCCCATGTGTGTTACGGTCTTTCCCATCACCTGGAACAGAGGCAAGGCGCGCTCGAAATGCCCGGCTTCACCGCCGGCCATGATCGACAGAATCCCGTCGATCGCGCCCTGTTCTCCGCCACTGACCGGAGCATCGAGCATCCCCACACCCCGGGCCTCCAGTGTCTCTCCCAGCTTCCGGGAAACCAGCGGGTTGATCGTGCTCATGTCGATCAGCAGTTGCCCCGCCCGTACGCCTTCGAGAAGACCACCGGGACCAAGAACGACAAGTTCCACATCCGGAGAGTTCGGCAGCATCGTGACGATGATCTCGGATTGTTCTGCAACTTCCGCGGCCGAAGCTGCCCGTACGGCCCCCGCCTTGACGAGTTCGTCAACACTACCCTGGCTACGGCTGTGAACGACAAGCGGAAAGCCACCTTCGAGCAGGTTCCGAGCCATAGGCTTGCCCATGATTCCAAGGCCTACAAAGCCCACAATGGTTTGCATAGTCTGGTGAAGCTAACACATAATGACCCACCGTGGAAACCATCGGCGAACGCAAGAAACGTGTCTCAAAGATCGTCCTAGCGCTCAAGAAAACGTACCCGGAAGCACAGCTGGCGCTGGACTTTGAAACCCCGGTTGATTTGCTGGTCGCATTGATCCTGGCGGCACAGTGTACGGACGAGCGTGTCAACCGGGTAACTGCGGATCTCTTCAGGAAATACCGGTACGCTGGTGACTGGGCGGGGTTGGATCGAGGGTTGCTTGAAGAAGAGATCCGGTCGACCGGCTTCTATCGAAACAAAGCCAAGGCGATCCAGGGATGTACCCAGGCCCTGGTCGAACGTTTCGATGGCGAGGTACCCGACGGGCTGGAGGATTTGCTGAGCCTTCCCGGCGTCGGGCGAAAGACAGCAAACATCGTCATCGGAAATGTGTTCGGGAGGCCGGCCATTGGAGTGGACACGCATGTGGGACGACTCGCCCGCCGACTGGGCCTCAGCGAGGAGAAGGACCCGGACAAGATCGAGGCTGATCTGGTGGGAGCGGTCTCCAGACCAAGCCAGGTGAAGTTCTGCCACCTGATCCAGCTACACGGCAGGGCGACATGCGTTTCACGTAAGCCCAAATGTGACGATTGTGAGATCGAGAAGTACTGTCCCAAGGTGGTTGTCTAGCCTAGCGGGAAGCGAGCAGCTTTCAGCTAGGAGCCTTCGCCCCCCCCAAAGCTGTCCGCTACACGCTGCCCGCTACACGCTCTTCTAATCCCCCTCCTAACTTTCGTTGGCCTCCCGCAGCTTTGCCAGAACCGAGAAATCCTCCAGAGTTGTCGTATCGCCGACTGTTTCCTTCCCGGAAGCCAGGTCCCTGAGCAGACGACGCATGATCTTTCCGCTTCGGGTCTTTGGAAGAGCGTCGGTAAACCGTATCTGCTCGGGTCGGGCAAACGCGCCGATGGCTGTCGCAACATGAGTTCGCAGTTCCGCGTTGAGTTCCGCGGAGGCTTCGGCATCACCGGTCGGCGTCACGAAAGCGACAACCGCCTGGCCTTTCAAGTCATGCTCTATGCCGACCGCCGCCGCTTCGGCAACCTTCGGGTGGCTGACCAGCGCGCTTTCAACTTCCATCGTACCAATCCGGTGGCCCGAAACATTGATCACGTCGTCGATGCGCCCCATGATCCAGAAATAGCCATCTTCGTCTCGCCGGGCTCCATCACCGGTGAAATACATCCCGGGAATTTCACTCCAGTACTGCTTCTTGTATCGCTCCGGATCACCATGGATCGTACGCAGCATGGACGGCCACGGGCGGCGGATCACGAGCAATCCGCCCTCGTTGTCAGGTAGGGAGTTCCCGTCGCGGTCGACGACATCAGGCACGATTCCCGGCAGCGGCCGCGTCCCGGAACCCGGTTTGGTGGGCGTAGCTCCGGGAAGGGGCGAAATCATGATCGACCCGGTCTCGGTCTGCCACCATGTGTCGACAATCGGGCAGCGCTCACCCCCGATATGCTTGCGGTACCACATCCAGGCTTCGGGATTGATCGGCTCGCCGACCGTGCCCAGCAACCTCAAGCTCGACAGGTCATGTTTCTCCGGCCATTCATCACCCCACTTGATAAAGGCGCGAATGGCAGTCGGCGCCGTGTAGAAGATGTTGATGTCGTAGCGTTCGATCATGGCCCAGAGCCGATCCGGCGAGGGATAATTGGGTGCACCTTCATACATCACGCTGGTCGTCCCGTTCAGCAACGGGCCGTATACGATGTAGCTGTGCCCGGTAACCCATCCGATGTCCGCACCACACCAAAACGTATCCTCGTCTCTCAGGTCGAACACCCACTTCGTCGTAGCATAAGCGCTCACCATGTAGCCACCGGTCGTATGAACGACCCCTTTCGGCTTTCCGGTAGTGCCACTTGTGTAGAGCATGAACAGGGGATGTTCCGCGTCAAGCGGGACCGCCTCGAAACGATCCGAAGCCTTCTCCACCAGGTCGTGCCACCACAGATCTCTTCCTTCCTTCATCGGCACGGGTTCCCCCGTCCTTCGGACCACGACGACATTCTCGATCGACGGCGCACTGTCGACTGCTTCATCGGCACTCTGTTTCAGTGGAACGATCGCACCCCGCCGGTGTCCGCCGTCCGCCGTGATCAAGACTCTCGAGTCAGAATCAATGATACGGTCGCGGAGTGCCTCTGCGCTGAACCCGCCGAACACCACGTTATGAGTCACTCCAACACGGGCACAGGCCAACATCGCGATCGGCAGTTCCGGCACCATTCCCAGATAGATGGTCGCCCGATCGCCCGGTTTGAGACCGAGAGACACGAGAACGTTTGCGAACCGGCAGACCTCCCGGTGGAGCATCTGGTAGGTCAAGACCCGCACGTCGCCGGGCTCACCTTCCCACAGAAGCGCGACACGATTCTTGCGCCAGGTCGTCAGGTGTCGATCAAGACAGTTGTGGGACAGATTCGTCTTCCCCCCAACAAACCACTCAGCGAACGGCTCCTCCCACCGGAGAACCTGATTCCAGGGTTCAAACCAGTCGAGTTCAGAGGCGGTTTCCGACCAGAACGCATCGGGATCATCTAGCGAACGCTGATACATCGCTTCGTACATCTCGAAACTGGAAACGTTCGCTCTGGAGGAGAATTCCTTAGAAGGTGGAAACACCCGCCGCTCATTCAGCATCGATTCAATATTGGTGCCAGACATCGCCGTTGATCCTTTCCTCAGAGAGGGTGCGCCAAACCGGGTTTGTACCATGCGCCACAGAAAAACAGTGCAACGCAAAAGGGGCGGCCAGATCGGCCGCCCCATCTCGATATTTCTGTCCTGTCCGTTTAGTCGGGACTCATACCGTAGTATTCGTAATTCTCCGCGATATATTGCTGCTCGTCGTCCGGGACGTTGTCTTCCGGCCAAATCGCTGTTACTGGGCATGCCGGCTCGCAGGCGCCACAATCGATGCATTCTTCCGGATGAATGTAGAGCATCTTCGCTTCCTCAAACCCTTCTTCATCCTTCTTTGGATGGATGCAGTCCACCGGACAAGCGTCAACGCATGCCGTATCCTTTGTTCCGATGCACGGCGAACCGACGATATAAGTCATTCCGACTTCTCCTTGCTTTTGATTACAGCGGAGCCTAAACCCCAAAAAGACGACATTATACACCCGGCATCCCCGAAATCAATACTGCCCCGGCACCAGGAGCCAGAGCGTCAGCCGCGAAGGCGACACCTCGAGCTACTTCAGCAGGCGTTTGAGGACTTTACCTGTCGGAGTCCTCGGCAAATCTTCAACTATGTCGATAACCTTGGGTACCTTGTAGTTCGCCAGATGCTCACGGCAGAACCTCCTGAGATCCTGGCTCCTGACGGATGAACCCTCCTGAACGATCGCGAAAGCCTTGACTACTTCTCCCCGTACGTCGTCCGGTATCCCGATTACCGCTACTTCCTTGACCTCGGGATGACTGGCAAGCGCTTCTTCGACCTCCCTGGGATAGATGTTCTCGCCCGCGGAAATTATCAGTTCCTTCTTTCTCCCGGTGATTCGAATGAATCCGTCGTCGTCCATCGTGCCGAGATCGCCGGTATGGAGCCATCCACCGCTGATCGTTCGGGAAGTTTCCTCTTCCAGGTGGTAGTAGCCCTCCATAACGCTTTCGCCGCGAACCATCACCTCGCCAACCTGGCCGTTCGGAACAACTTGCCTGGCCTCGCTCCAGATTGCCACTTCAACCTGGGGCAGTGCCCGGCCCACGGATCCCAGCTTTCGATGGTCCGGAGTGTTGAGCGAAACGACCGGTGAAGCTTCGGTCTGGCCATATCCTTCGAAGATGTCCACGCCGAATCGTGCTTCGAAAGCCTCGGCGATGGCGACGGGAAGGGGTTCCCCTCCCGAAATCGGAAACCGCAGCGAACTGACGTCGGCATCTCCCTCCGCCGTGGCCAGAAGACGGTACATCGACGGGATCGCCAGAAAACATGTGATCTTATGTTCATGGACCAATCCCAGAACCTTCTGCGGATGGAATCGGTCGACAAGCACCATCGTGCTCCCGTTCAACAGGGGCAGGAGGAAGGTCCCGGTGATGGCGTAGGTGTGGAAGAAGGGAAGCAGACAGAGGAAGTTGTCGTTGTGATCGAAGCGACCGGCCTGCTGACAGGATTCGACGTTTGCCTCCAGGTTTCGGTGGGACAGGACTACACCTTTGGGCCTGCCGGTTGTCCCAGAGGTGTAAAGAAAGAGCGCGGGATCCCGACCGGACCCGACGCCCGCGCCCTCTGACGGCAAGAAATCCGGGTCGTCGGCCATCAGTATCGTGCCTCCGCCGCCGAACAGGGGCCGTATCATCCCGAGCGCTTCGTCGAAGAACTTGGAGGCGATCAAGGCCGACATTCCCGAGTCTTTGAGGATGAACCCCAGGTCTGTCGGTGGCAGCAGGTAGTTCAGGGGTACGACGGTCTTGCCGGCTTTCCAGAGTGCCAGCATCGAGACGATGTAGCGCTGGGAATTGAGCAAGAGAACCCCTGCGGTGTCGCCGGGAACCTCTTCGGAAATCCTGCTGGCAAGCCGGTTCACCTCATCGGCCAGCCGGCTGTAGGTCCAGGACTGGCCTACCTCATCAACAAGCGCGACCCGGTCGCTATGTTCCTCCGCCGCCCGGTCGAACCTTTCGGAAAGGAAAGCCATGGACGAACACCTCCTAAGATTTTGTGGCTGTGGAGTATAGCACGGCCCGCGGGTCGGGCCGTCTGGTGGTCAGTGGTGAGTGGTCGGTGGTCAGCCGCATGAGGAAAAGAGTCGGGCCACTGGCCACTAACCACTATCCAAGCATCGGAGGATGATGGATGATCTGAATCAGAATGCGATCTGGATCAAGAAAATAGAATGATCGCGCACCGTCTCGATGTGTCTTGGGTGGCTTCGCAATCTCGATTCCCTTCTGTCCCAGGCGTTCCGCCCAGGCGTCAACGTCCTCAGGACGGGCCACAGCGAATCCGATGTGATCGAGAACCTGAACATCACCCGGTTCCCTGCCGGCCGGCAATTGATGCAAGGCAAGGTTGTCGGACCCTGAAGTCAGGTATGCGTTCTCGGAATCGGGCTTCCACTCCAACTCCATCCCCAGTATGTCCCTGTAGAACGCCATCGAGGTCTTAAGATCCTCCACCAGCAGGGCGGCGTGTCTCAAACCGACGAATTTGGGGATCATTTGACTTCACCTGCTCGGCAACACTACAATATTTTGCCGCTTTTAGGGGCAAGTGTAGCATATCAAATTGCTCCCAGGAGCCGCCGACCAGGGCGCCGATCCTATAGTCTCGACTTCCGGAACGACCAACACTGAGCTACGGCGATGACCAGTCTAGAATCGGAAAAAACATTCTCTGTCAGCCATTTAAACGCCTGGCGAATGCATCGGCAGTGGCTCGACCGCCCCTTCAAGGGAAGCGTTCTGGATCTGGTCCGTTCAATCGGATGGCTTTACTCGCCTGGATGCTCCACTCCTTACCTGTCGATCTGGGCCCGAATGCCCAAGTTCCGACGGGCCAGTCTCGACAGGCTCGTTTTCAAGGAGCAGAAACTCGTCCAGGTGGAAACACTGCGCGGATGCACAATGCTTCTACCGCCGGAACAGGCACCCATCGCACTCCGGGTCCGAAGCAGAACCTTTGCCGAGCTCTCCAAACAGGCACGGTCAATGATGCCGATCACTGAAGGGGAACTGGAGCGCCTGAAAGCGTCAATCATCCTGGCACTCGAAGACGGTCCCCTGAACTATGACGAGATCCTCGACGAGGTGCCCGCAAACCTTGTGCGAGCCTTCAACACTGACCTGAAACGGATCGGCCTGATCGGAAGCCTGTGGCTCGCGATAAACCTGCTCAAAGAGGATGGACGGATCCTCAAGATCCAATCCGGCAAGCGGTTGGACACGACTGAGTACTCTTTTGTCCTGCTCTCCAACTTTTTGCCTGATATCGACCCGTTCCGCCTGCAGACTGAACATGCCAACATTGAACTCGCCGGCCTCTACTTTCGGTCTGAAGGCCCGGCACGTATCAAGGATTTCGCCTGGTGGGCCGGAATCAACGTCACTGACGCGATGCGTGCGGCCGGGGAAGTCCGCCCCTTTTTGAGACAGGTCAAGATACAAGACAGCAAAGATGAATTTCTGATCAGCGACGCGGACCTGGAAGAGTTTTCAGGTTTCAGCCAATCCCGAACTCCATCCATCAACTTCATTCCCTACCGCGACACTTACCTCAAGGGTCAGCGGGAAGTGGTCAACCGCTTCGTTCACACCAGACACTTCGACAAACCCTTTTCCCGATGGAAGGGAAAACTCATCAACGACCCGCTCGCCACGATCGTCAACGATGGTGAAGTCATCGGGATCTGGGAATGGAATGCGGATAAACGGGGAAAACTCGATTTCGTCCTTTTCGACAGCGAGACTCCGAAGAAAGTGCAGGCTTTGATCCGGAAGCGCGGTGTGGAACTCGGCTCTTTCATCAAGGACAACCTTGGCGAGATCCGGATCCAGGGCGTCGATTACGGTCGGCACCAGATGACTCGCATCCACGATTTGAAGGCACACTGGGGCGAGGGAGCGAAGGTGGATGTCACCCCGGTTTGAGGTCGTCGGGTCAGAGGCTTCCTACTGGTGGAGAACGAACGTCATCGCGGGTGTGATCCTGCATCGCCTGATGCTGTTGTTCATCGCGGTTCCGGTCGTGCTCGTCGCAAAGGGTTACTACCTGCTGAGTCTTCTGGTCTTCGGACTTATGGTCCCTTACGGTTTGCTCCTCCAGCACCTGGCCGCACGCTCGGTTTCCACCTTTCTTCAGGCCCATCCCGAGATGCTTTCGGAATTCGAAGAATCCGGTGTCATTTCAGTGATCTCCCAGGTTCGCGCGGATTAGTGTCCTGGATCTTAGCGCGGTCTGGGCCGTCCGGTTGCGCCCTCTGGCCGAATCTGGATATGATTGCGAGAGAAAATCCGTTGAGTGTCAGAGAGGTTTCGAATGAATAAACGATACTATCCCGTTGTCGTGCTGTTGGCGGCTTTCGTTGTGTCCTCGTCGCTCTTCCTGAACTCGCTGATCGCAACCGGAGTGGATGCTTCTTCCTCGGGGGCGGACGCGGCGAGCGCCCTGTCGGCGGATCGTTACACGAAGCATGTCGACTTTCTGTCCGCGGCCGATATGGGTGGACGGGGAAACGGAACGCCGGAGCTCGAGCGAGCGGCGGAATACCTGGCTGCACAATTCCGAATTCGGGGTCTCGAACCTGCCGGCGAGGATGGCACGTACTTCCAGACCTTCGAGCTGACGACCGGCACCGAGATCGGGCCGGGAAACAAGGTCACGCTTGGCAATCAGAACCTCGGGTCCGATGACCTGGCACTTCTGAAGTTCTCAACCCGGGCGGAGGTCGTAGCTCCTCTCGTTTTCGTGGGCTACGGCATAACAGCGCCGGAAATGCACTGGGACGACTACCGGGATGTCGATGTCTCCGACAAGATCGTGGTCGCCTTCCGGCACGAACCTCAGGAGTTGGACGAGGACAGTCCTTTCAACGGCACGGAATTCACGACCCATTCCTCTTTCATGAACAAGGCCATCAACGCCAAACAGCACGGTGCCAAAGGCATTCTTTTCATCACGGACCCGAACAACCACGAGCCCGACGAAGAAGCCCTGGAAGCCACGACCAGTCGGTCGGAAAAGGACAACTCGGGAATCGCCGCGGCCTACCTCAGAATGGAGCCGGTTCTGTCTTACTTCGAGAGTCTGGGCACGGACCTTCGAGAAGTCCAGCGAGAGATTGATTCGGAACTGGAGTCCCGATCGTTCGAGTTGAACGGAGCGTCGGCGAGGCTGGTCACCGACGTCGAACGAATACGGAAGCCCGTGCGCAACGTGATTGCCGCTCTGGAAGGTTCCGATCCGGAACTCAGGAACGAGTGGGTGATTGCCGGTGCACATTACGATCATCTCGGCCTCGGCGGGGAGTTTTCAATGGAGCGTAATGCGTTCGGCCAGATTCATCACGGCGCCGACGACAACGCTTCTGGAACGGCAGGCATTCTGGAACTCGCCCGCATCGCTTCGGAAAACAGAGCATCCTTGAAACGGTCGGTCCTGTTGATGGGTTTTTCCGGCGAGGAACTGGGTCTGCTCGGTTCGAACCACTTCGTCACTAATCCAACGATCGAACTGGACAACGCGGTCGCCATGATCAATCTGGACATGATCGGCCGCCTTGAAAACGATCGCGTGTTCGTCGGTGGGATAGGAACCTCACCGGGATTCAAGGACCTGATCGAAGGCTTCAATGAATCGGTCGGGCTCACGCTGGATTATTCGGAGTCCGGAAACGGATCGAGCGACCATACTTCATTCAACATAAAGAAGATTCCCGTCCTGTTCTTCTTTTCCGGCCTCCACGGCGACTATCACAGGCCCTCGGACACATCCGACAAGATAAACGCAGAGGGAGCCCGAAAGGTTCTCCAGCTCGCCTACCAGATGATCGACTACACGGCCAATGACACGGAGCGACCGCTCTACACCCAAGTCATAGAATCCCGGCCGATCAGCGGAAGCGGGGGCGGTTACGGGCCGTACTTCGGCTCGATTCCGGATTTTCGCGAAGTTGAAGGAGTCCTTTTCGCCGACGTCAGGGCGGGAAGCCCTGCAGGTAAGGCGGGCTTCGCGGCGGGCGACATCATGGTGGAATTCAACGGCAAACAGATTCAGAACCTGTACGACTTTACGTACGCACTTCGCGCCCAGAAGCCGGGCGACGTCGTGATGGTCGTAGTGGACCGCGACGGTGAGAAAATCACTTCTGAGGTCACTTTGGAGGCACGACAATGAGGGTCTTGATACTTGCGGTAGTCGTTCTGACGGCCGGTTGTGGCGCGGCCGAACCCCCGGAAGCTGCCGAGCCCGCTCCGGTCGAAAGCACCGCAACCGCTAAACCCGTTCCGTCGAGCCCCGGTGAAGGGCACATTCAGAACATCCGGCAACTCACGTTCGGCGGCGAAAACGCAGAGGCCTACTTCTCTTTCGACGGACAGCACATCATATTCCAGGCGACACAGGAACCGTATGAATGCGACCAGCAGTTCACGATGAACATCGACGGGTCGGATCTGACCCTGGTCAGCACAGGTGAAGGCCGAACGACCTGTGGGTACTACACTCCCGACGCGAGCCGGATCATCTACGCATCCACCCACCTGGGCGCACCGGAATGTCCTCCGGTACCGGACCGGTCCGTCGGATATGTCTGGCCTCTGTACCGGAGCTTCGACATCTTCTCGGCCAACCCGGACGGGAGCGACATCGTTCGCCTTACCGATGCCGACGGATACGATGCGGAAGGAACGATCTCACCCGACGGTCGGAAGATCGTGTTTACGTCGACCCGCGACGGAGATCTCGAAATCTACACGATGAACATCGATGGGAGTGAGCAGACACGGCTGACTCATGAACTCGGCTACGACGGCGGCGCGTTCTTCTCGCCCGACAGCCAGTGGATCGTTTACCGCGCCAGGCACCCGACCGAACCTGAAGAAGTGGCGGCTTTCAAAGAGAGAATGGACGCGGACCTGGTCGAACCCGCTGAGTTGGAAGTATTTGTCATGCGCGCCGACGGGAGCGAGCAGCGGCAGATCACATCTCTGGGCGGAGCCAACTGGGCGCCTTATTTTCACCCGAACGGCGAACAGATCATTTTCGCTTCGGACATGGATAATGAAAACCCGCGTGTGCCGAACTTCGAGCTGTACTTGATCAACCTCGACGGCACCGGACTGGAACGTGTGACGTTCGACGAAGCATTCGACGGGTTCCCGATGTTCAGCCCCGACGGCACCAGGCTGGTCTGGGCATCAAACCGATTCGCCAGCAACCCGGGCAACACAAACGTTTTCGTAGCGGACTGGATCGACGACCCGGCAGAAGAAGGGAGCGACAACTGATGCCTTTGTTTGAATACATCTGTAACGACTGCGGAACCCAGTTCGAGAAGATTGTTCCTACCAGCACTTCCGAGGTCGAGTGCAAGAGCTGTCAAAGCGTGAAGGTCGAAAAACAACTGTCTGTCTTCGCCGTCGCGGGTGGCTCGAGTGCCGCCTTACCGGAAGGCTGTGGGGACGGCGCCTGCGCGGGGCCCCAAAACGGCATGTGCGGGATGATGAATTAGTCAGTGTCTGACACGCACTCTGACCGTCACGTGGTTTTTCAACGCAAAGACGCAATGACGCAGAGCGTTATGTTTTCGATCGAGAGTTCCTGAAGAACCGAGCCGGTCGCGCAGACTTGGAAAAGAAGAAACGTCTTTGCGTCATTGCGTCTTTGCGTTGACCAACACGTGCCGGATACGCGGGTCGCTTCAGGCTGGCTTAACACCCCTGAAGTGGAAAGTCAGGCGTTATTCGTAGCGCAGGGACTCGATCGGGTCCAGGCGCGAGGCACGGAAGGCCGGCCACATTCCACTCAATACTCCAACCAGGATCAGGATCGCGGTCGAGGCGCCCAGGATGTCGGGCGAAAGGATCAGGGTGATGTCCGACGCCCGGCTGGGGTCGTCCATCATCTGGGCCAGAAACGGGCGGGGCTCGATCACCGATACCAGGGCGTAAGAGAGGAGAACGCCCAGGATCCCACCGATGAAGGTGATCGCCATCGATTCCATCAGGAACTGAATCAGGATGTGGCGGCGGCGCGCCCCCAGCGCTTTCCGCACACCGATCTCGCGGGTCCGTTCGGTGACCGACACAAGCATGATGTTCATGACCCCGACACCGCCGATCATCAGCGTCAGCGCACCAATGAACGTCAGGACGATCTTCAGCCCGTCCGTTCTTCCCCCGACAATCCGCATGTTTTCGACCGAATCGTTGATGGAGACGGCTCGCCGGTCACGCGGGTCGAAGTTGTGGCGCTCGCCAACGGTTTCACGAACATCGTCGAGCGCGTCTTCCTGAAAGATCGGGTCCAGGGACTGAAAAACGAGCGTGTACAGGTACTTGTCACTCCAGAGCTGGCTCACCGTCGAATACGGGATGAAAACACAGTACTTGTCGGGGCTATAGTATGAAGAGATCTGCACCTTGTTGGTGCCCACCCCAATTACGTCGAACGGGACCCCTTTGATCCGGATGCGTTCCCCAACTCCCGAGCTGTTACCGAAGAGCTTTCGCGCAACCTCGGATCCGAGAAAAACGACGCGGCGCCGGTTTTCGATATCCTCGGCGTTCAGGAACCGGCCTTCTTCCGGTGTTTCGCTGCGCATGATCCCATACACCGCATCGACGCCACGAACGGCGCCTGAAGTCTGGCGGTTGCGATACGTCATCGAGTGGGACTGGATGTATTCGGGGCTGGCATATTTGACCAGCGAGAGTTCCCGCAGCGCATCTACGTCGTCCTTCACGAGTCGAATCTGACGTCCAGCCCGCTCGCCTCCGGCCTGGGAACTGGTCTGTCCTCCGTAGATCACAGCGGTCCCGTTGGAGAACGCACCGCGAAAGCCCACCATCAAGGCATTGTGAAATCCGTTGCCGTATGCCATCAGGAGGACCACCGTTACAATCCCCCAGGCAATGCCCAGCATGGTCACCGCCGCACGAAACCGGTTGGCGAGGAGTGACAGTACTGCCTGGACGACAACTTCCCTGATAATCATCAACGTTCCCTTGTCCGCTCACACATCAACGTTCCGACCGATAGCGGACGGACTGCCGCGTCTTACATTTCGTAGCGTAACGCTTCGATCGGCGGCAGCAGAGCTGCCTTTCTTGCCGGGTACAGGGCTGCCGCTACACCGATCAAAGTCAGAATCCCGATGGCCAGGAGGGACGTGTCGAGAGTCACGATCATCCCTGTGAATCGGGCGGGTAAAGGCAGCATGTTCACCAGGCCCGACAGGCCGACGGCGACCCCCAGGCCTATGGCCCCGCTCAACAACATCAGCAGCAGACCCTCAGTAAAAAACTGCCGCTGGATCGTCCGGGTTGTGGCACCCAGTGCCTTCCTGATACCGATCTCACGGGTTCTCTCCTTTACTGCGATCAGCATGATGTTCATCACGCCGATACCCCCGAGCAGCATCGTTATGACGCTCACGGAGATGAAGAACTCGTTCATCGCCGTGATGATCTTGCTGAACAGGACGGTTTCCATCGACGTATTCCAGATCGACAGTGCTTCCACATCGTTCGCATCGAAGGCAAGTTTGGGACCCAGAATCGCCCGGATCTCGTCCTCTGTGGGACCGCCTTCACGAAAGTCCACCTTTCCACGCTCGTCGATGAACCGGATCGTATCCTCGACCACATAGTCGTAAGGAGCCGCGATGATCGCGGAAAGTGAATCCGGGGTATTCATGTTTCCAGCGAGAGGAAAATCCTTTCGCATCGTCCCGTAAGGAATGAACAATCGTCGGTTGTCCGCGCCGGTGTAGTTCGAATCCTGATCCTTCTTTCGAATCTTGCCGATGATCGTGTAGGGAACACCTTTCAGCTGGATCTGCTTTCCGATCGGGTCCCGGTCGGCAAAGAGTTGTTCAGCGGCATCGTAGCCGATGATCACCACCCGGCGAGACTCCTCGTTGTCCACCTCTGTCATCAAACGCCCGCGGTCCACCTCGATCGTTCGGATCTCCTGGTAGATCGGCCAGACACCGCTCATCTGGAGCGTGCTGGAGTTGAACGGGCTCTTCGCCATGACGCTGCCGTTCATCAGTTCCGGAGTGACGTGCTCCAATAATTTGGATTTTTCCTGGAGGGCGTAAACGTCATCGATGTGCAGGCGGATCCGACGTCCGGCTCGCTCGCCCCCGGCCTGGAGGCTGGTCCGGCCGTTCCGGATGATCACGATGTTCTTCCCCAGCTCGCGCAGGACGGCTTCGTTGCCCCGCTGGAAACCCTCTCCCATGGCCGACAGGATCGTGATGGAGATGATCCCCCACATGATCCCGAACATCGTCAGGAAGCTCCGGCCCTTGTTCGCCTTCAGGTTTGACCAGACTTGAGAAAGTATTTCAGACATAGGAATGTCAGTCCGAGGTCCGGGGTCCAGGGTCCGAGGTCTGGAAACGGCAAACACCAAGTCCGTGCCCCCGACCTCGGACTTCGGACCTCGGACTCGGGACTTCGTTCTTCACGGCAAGATCACCTGATCCCCTTCTTCGAGGCCCTCGAGCACCTGGGTCCGCGTACCGTTACTCACTCCGACTTCGATGGCACGACGCAGGAGGGGCTCCTGCTCATCCGGGCCCGGTACGTCTACCCAGGCGGTCCGGTCGGAATCGTATGTGATCGCAGCTTCAGGAACGATCAACGTCCCCAGGTGCTCCTCGAGAATGATCTCCGCGTTGGCGGACATGTTGGCCCTAAGTTCCCCGGCGGCATTGCGAATCGACACCTTGACCTCGAAGCTGACAACGTTGTTTTCTTCGACTCCGAGCGGGGAAATCTGTGTCACGCGCCCTTCAAACTGACGTTCCCTGAAAGTCTCCACCCGAATCCGGGCGGGCTGATCCAACCTGACGTCTCCGACATCGGCTTCGTCGACCTGGCCACGGACAAACACCTCGTCGATGTCACCGAGGACCATCACCAGCGTCGCGGCGGCTCCCATGTTCAGGATGGAAGAAACCGGACTTCCGATTTCGACGTCACGAGAAAGCACCATGCCATCGATCGGCGATCGAATGCTTGCGTTGTCCAGTTCCTCTTCAGCCCGTTCGACCGCCGCCTGGGACTGTGCGATATTGGCTCGGGCCTGTTCGACCCGGGCCCGGGTGACGTTCAATTGGCTTCTGGCAGCCCTCTGGCGATTTTCCGCCTGTTCGAGAGTACTTCGAGCATCATCGAGCGCCTGCTGCCCGATCAGGCCCTCGGAAAACAGCCGTTCGGCCCGGTCCGCGTTTCGTCGGGCGAAGGCAACTTCCACGTCTTCCGCTTCTATTTCACTCTTTTCAAGTTGAGCCTCGGCCGCCTGAAAATTGGCTTCGGCACCCATCAGGGCTGCGCGAGTCTCCCGCAGGCGGGCGGCCAGGTTCTCCTTGTCGAGTTCTACCAGGACCTGCCCCGTATTCACCAGGTCGCCGACATCAACTTTGATCACCTCGATGATGCCGTTGGCTTTGGACTTGATCTCGACCTTGGCAATGGGTTCGATCCTGCCGATCGCAACCACCGAACGGGCCAGGTCCCCCCGCTCCACACTGGCCAGTCGCGAGGGATCCAGGGCCGAAACCGGACGCGACATCACGGAAAAGCCGTACGCGCCCATCGCCACAACGGCCGCAAATAGCATGACAAATACAAACTTACGAGACTTCTTCCGCGCCATGATCGCTTCTCCTGTTGTGACCCTATAGACGAACTTCCCCGTCGAAGATTAACCGTAACAGACTGCGTACGAAAAGAAGACGGAGGGAGTTCCGCCAAAAATGGGGCACACCTTCTTGGTTTACCCGAAACGTTTCGCTAGACCATCAACGTTCCGACCGATAGGGGACGGACCGCCTTAGCCTATATCTGGCGGGACGGAGAGAAAGACTCACTCATTCACGTACAGGCTCGCAATTGGATGACCTGGAGAGATCTTCAGGGCCTTTCGATACCACTCTTCGGCGGCCTCGGTCTGGCCGGATTCCCGCAGTGCTTCGGCAACCCCGACGAACCCCTGTACGTTTTCCGGATCGAGATTGATGGATCTCTCAAACTGTTCGATCGCCTCTTCGTAGCCGCCTCGTTGGAGGAGGAACAGGCCATAGTTGTTATGCGAGACAGCATCCGTGGGATCGTCGGCAAGAGCCCGGAGGAACTCTGACGCGGCCCGTTCATATTGAAAAGTTCGCGCGTAAAGAATAGCGAGAAGGTTCCTGGCGCGCATGTCTTCAGAGTCTGACTCGATCGATCGTCCAATAAGCTCGATGGCTTCATCGAATCGGCTCTGGTACTGCCGGATCGTAGCCAGATGAAACAGGCCCCGGGCGTTATCCGGATCGAGGGCAAGGAGCCGGTCTGTGACACCTGCGAGTTCCAGGCTTCCTTCGGCGCCCAGCACGTCGCTCAATCGCTCGAGGGCAGCGAGGTTTTCCGAATCCGTTTCAAGCACGATCTCGAGGAGTTCCGACGCCCTGGCGTTGTCGGAGTGCCGCTGGTAGTATTCCGCGGCCGCCATCAACACGCCTGGCTCCGGATGCCGCTCGACCATATCGGAAATGAACTCCGACGCCGGCACCACGGCTCTGCCACGGGCAGCACGGATCAAGCCTCCCCACGCTTCTTCGTCGCGGAAATCCAGTCCCACCGCCAGCTGATACTCCCGGGCAGCGAGCTCATAAGATCCAGCGAAGAACAACATGTCCCCTTTTTTTCTATGATTCTCCGCCGTCGGGTTCGCCATGAACCGGGCGACAAGGGGGGGGAGGGGGACTTCGCGATCTACGGCCAGTATGGCCGCCAGGTTTTCGTCAGTGGTGTTGGCGTAGATGAATCTGGGCGACCGAAACTCCAGGATCGGAAAGTCGTCCGTGTTCAGCTGTGCGTCACCGGCAAATCGGTCGAGATCTCCGTCGGCAATCATGAACAGGGAAAGGACGCTGTAAGGATCCTGGATGCGGACGTCGGCGAGATCCGACTTCACCAGCTCAAAGTTGGTGCGGACGACATCCTCACGGACTTCGATCTCGGAGGGTGAACCAAGCAGCAGAAAGTCATTCTCGTTGAGCGCCCACAGCGCTGCGAAGGGGAAAGCGGTACGGAAGGTCCGAATCACGGTCTGGAGGTCGTCGGTAGACATGTTGTAGCTGTGGAGCCACTGGCAGTGGATACCGCGCTCCGTTAAGCGGTCTCGAGCCTCTTCGAAGAACTCACGGGTGAATAGCGAGGCCATACCGGACATCCAGGGATTGGAAGGTTCCGAGATGCTCACGTCGTATTTCGTGGGGGTGTAACGGAGATGGTTCCGACCATCCCCGATGATTAATTCGACACGCGGATCCTCAAGGGCTTTGTTGTTCACGTGCTCGAAGAACTGCGAAGCCTCAACAACCTCCGGTGAGATTTCGATGATGTCCAGTTTCTCGATCGGATAGCGTAGCGCCGCTCCCGCGGTCACACCACTACCCAGGCCGATGTTCGATACATTCTTGGGATTGTCGGTGAGCAACAAGGGGAGATGGGCAAGCATTTTCTGGGTCAGCATGTCCCCGGAATCTGTCGCATCTATCTTGCCGTCCACCGCGAGCATCGTACTCTCCGAGTCTCGTTTTACCGAAACGGTGGTCGTCGTACCTTCTCGAAAATACAGAAGGTCGCCGCTCGTCAAGACCGACTCGAGGTCCAGTTGGGAGGCAAGGTACGGCGCGTACTTGTAGGCACCGGAAGCCATCAACTCAGGATTCCACCGCGGCAGTGCCATGAGGGCGGGTATCAAGGCCAGCGCTGCGAGCGAAGCCGCCACTTTCGCCCTGGGAGAAGCCACGTACGGAGACGCGCGAAGAACCAGGATCAAGCCCGCGGTCACGCTGACGGCGGCGGCTACAATCAACGTGTTCTGAGAGCCGATTCGAGGCACGAGCAGGAAACCGGCCACCAGGGAACCCAGTATGCCGCCGACGGTGTTGAACGCATAGACGGCACTCACCTCGGTACCGAGGTGTGAATCGGATCGGGCGTAAAGCTTCGCAGCGATGGGAAAGGTCATGCCGAGCAGCGTCGTCGGGACCAGCATGATCGAGAAGAAGATCAGGAACTCGATGCTCTGAATGGCTGCGAATGATTCGACGTATCGCGTCACCAGGGCACCAATCCAGAGGGGAAGCTCGCCGAATACGGGTATCAGCGCAAGAGAGGAAAACCCCACACCGATTTCGATCCCGGCGAAGACACCGGGGGTGATCCGTCCGCGCGCGGCCCACTTCGAACCCAGCCACGCACCGAGTCCCAGGCCGGTGATCATCGCGGTCAGCATCAGCGTAAACGCATGGGTCGTCGGCCCAACGATGAGCCCCAGGACCCGGGTCCACGCCACCTCGTTGGCCAGGGCCGCAAAACCCGACAGGACCATCGCCACCAGAACGATTTGGGAGCCTGCCGACACGGGCGTTTCTGGACGCTCGTTCGTTGAGGGAACCTCCGAGGGGCCGGACAGGAACCAGGCGATCCCCGCAATCAGCAGGTTCAGGACGGCTGCAAACACAACGGCGGCCCGCACACCCACCGTCGGGATGAGCAAGAAACCCGCCGAGGCGGTACCGATAGCGGCACCCCAGGTATTCACTGTGTAGACGCGGCCTGCGTGAAGACCGATCGAGTCGATATTCTGAGTGTAGAAACGAATGAGAATTGGCAGGGTCCCGCCCATCATCGTCGCAGGAACGATAAGGAGGCTGAGTGAAACCAGCAAACGCCCGAGGCTAAGCAAGGCAAACGAATCGTACGCAGAAGCGTAAAGGAATCCAAACACGGGATCGGCCAGGCGGAGCAGCAGCGGCAGGAGGAGGTTGTAGATTCCGATTCCCGCCTCCAGCAGGGCATAGGTCTTGATGAGTTGAAGCGGGCGGAGATCGATGAGGCGACCGAAGATGCGGCTGCCGAGGGCGAGGCCCGCCATGAAGACAGTCAGGATCGCACTGACTGAGAAAACGGTGTTCCCGATGATGGGCGTAAACTGGCGTGTCCACGCGACCTCGTAGATCAGACCAGACGCACCCGACAGAAAGAACAGCAACAGAAAAACATTCGACCGCCGATTCACGCCCCGCATTATAACCGTCGCGGCGTGTCGTTAAGCCGTTGTTCTTCCGGCCGCTTACACATTTCATACTCTCGGAGAGCCATTCTACGCGTAGATGTGTTGTATACAGTTCGCATAACTCCCGACATGCAGATAAAACTCCCGAATTCCGTATAACACGCGGCGGCTAGCCCCGTAACACGTTGATAGTTGGCGACCATTGGTGTGGCATAGGTCGTGCAAACCCTTATCCGTCTTTCTGGATCGATGAGTGGTGTTCGTGTTGTGGGGGAAACGTGTCGTCCTGCCTGAATCAGGGCACGGACCTGGGAAACAAGCGTGGAGCCATCTGGGGTAGTCGGCTCCATTCTAGCCTGTCCGTACCCGCCCGACATGATCCATTCGTTACTGAAACACCAAACATTTGTGGAGGTTAAACGAACCAATGGGTAAGAAACTTCAGCAGGTATTTGCACTGGCATTCTGCGCCGTGCTCCTCGTCACGTTCGCGGCAACACCGGGCTTTTCTCAAGCCCAGACCGGGACTCTGACCGGCCGCGTGACTGACGCCAGCGGGGCCCTGATTCCAGGCGTCTCGATCACAATTTCCAGCCCGTCACTGCCGGCGGGAGACCGGCTGGAATTCACAAACGAACAGGGCGCCTTTCGCGCCGCTCAGCTCGTGTCCGGCCTCTACCGTTTGCAGGTTGAACTGCCTGGTTTCCAGACGGTCGTTTACGACGAACTCGACGTGGGCGTCGGTCGGACCCTCACGATCAACGTCACTCTTCAAGTGGCCACCGTCGCTGAGACCATCACCGTGACCGGTGAAACCCCGGCCATCGACCTGGAGCAGGCCAACGTGGCCGTCAACGTCGATCAGGCCATTCTCAAGGACATTCCCCGTGCCAACAGCCTGAACGGGTTGTTCCAGGCGCTGCCGGGAATGTACTCGACCTTCTATGACGTCGGCGGTTCCACTGTCGGCACGTCGTCCAACGGCAGCTTCCAGGCTTATGGGCGTTCCGGCGACACGGAAGTCGTCGTCGATGGAATCGTCAAGGGCGGACACTACAACAACTTCTACGCCTTTGAAGAAATCCAGGTCGTCGGCGCGGCCAAGGGCGCTGAAGCCGCCAACCAGGGCGTCTACATGAACGCCACCATCAAGAGCGGCACCAACGACTGGCACGGCTCCGTCTACACCGACTGGCAGGACGACAGCTTCCAGTCCACGAACGTGGATCAGGATCTCCTGGACCGCGGCCTGGCGGGTGGTGCCGGGTTCTCCCGTTTCAACGAGTTCAGCGGCGACCTGGGTGGACCGATCGTTCGCGATAAGTTGTGGTTCTATTTCGCCATGATGGATCAGTACTCGGGCAAGCTGGAACCTGGCTTTCTTTACTGACAAGACCGGCACGCCGGCTGTTGCGTACACGAAGCTTGAGAACCCGACGTTGAAACTGACCTACCAGATCAACGACAGCCAGAAGCTCGATTTCATGATGGAGATGGGCCGAAAGTTCCAGCCGTTCCGTCATTCCTTCTCGGCGGCGCAGTTCCTCCAGGCCGAATCGACACAGATCCAGGGCTCCTGGTCCGGCATTGGAAAACTGTCGTGGCAGTGGATCGCTTCACCAACCACGACCGTCGACGCCCAGTTGTCCCGTTGGGGATGGTGGTGGCCGTCGGACTCTCACGTCCATGAGATCTCCGAACGGGACATCGAGAGCGGCTACGTCCGTGGCGGCTACTCGGGTACGGGCTCCGGCTCGAGCCAGGGGACGCCAAGCTACAGCCAGCCGATCCGTTGGCAGTGGGATCTCAACGTCAACCACTTTGCGTCGTTCGGCAGCCAGACGCATGAGATCAA
Source organism: uncultured Solibacteraceae bacterium (assembly GCA_964584435.1). Lineage (GTDB taxonomy): Bacteria > Acidobacteriota > Terriglobia > 20CM-2-55-15 > 20CM-2-55-15 > CAZOZZ01. Next base: position 47,268 of record CAZOZZ010000008.1, read on the forward strand.
GGCCGGTTACCGTGGCTGGGACTACACGCGGTCCAGCGAAGCCCGCGGAACCGTCAATGATCAGATCTACTACTACGACACGGCCAGCTACGGTCGCTATTACAACGACTCAGGTTTGAACCCGGCCAGTACCGCGAATCCATCCGCAACCCAGCGGTGGCGGTACACCTGGGACGGAACGATTCCGTACATCCCGGATCCGGCGGATCTGCTCCGTCAGGAAGCGGGTGGCGTGTCGACAGCGATCGATCCGGACCTGAAAAACGACTACACCGACGAGTTCACCGGATCTCTGGAGTTCCAGCTTTCGAACGACTATTCCGCACGCTTTACTTTCGTGAGGAAGTTCGACAAGGACTTCCAGCAGACGGTCAACTCCGCCCTGCCGTATTCGACGTACACGGATTCGATTGCCCAGACCGACATCGGCGCGGACAACATTGCCGGAACCTCCGACGATCGTCAGGTCGTTATCTGGTCGGTACCCCGGTCGAATCCGGCGTTCGGAACCAACGATCGCTTCCGGACGAACCTGGCCGGTGCGTTGAGCAACTACAGCTCGATCGAAACCTCGCTGAACAAGCGTTTCGCCGACAACTGGATGATGCTCATCAGCTTCAACAGGGACTTCCGGGACACCCGGAGCAGCATGCCCACCAACCCCAACCAGGATCTCTATGAAGACGATCGGGGATACTACACGTGGGGATTCAAGCTCATGTCGACGGTGAAGCTGCCTTACGGGATCAACTTCGCACCGGTCTGGAAGTCCCAGAAGGGCGAAGCCTTTGATCGCAGCGTTCGTTTGCGGGACAAGAACAATTCGACCCAGACGCTGGTTGTTGCCAAGGACGGCGATGAGTCGAACGGCGGCGGATTCTACGACAACGTTCACATGCTGGACTTCCGCGTCAGCAAGGTGATCCAGATCAATGACCGCCACTCGATCGAAACGATGTTCGACTACTTCAACGTCACCAACGCGAACACGGTCATCGACCAGACCACTCGGATCGGCTCCACGTATCTGCGACCCAACGAAGTCCTGGGACCGCGGATCTTCCGGTTCGGCGCACGCTGGAAGTTCTAGTCCGTTACTTCCTTTTTGACATTCAAAGGGGCGACCCACATGGTCGCCCCTCTTTTTTCGTGCCAAGCGGACTATTGCTGTTGACTTGTTTGTGTTTACTGTTCAACAGCCCATATTCAGACTCTGTCAACTGATCGCTGGGCCGGTATGATTGGCCGGCAAACCACACGTGGACTCGTTCGGACCTCAATCCCCGATAACAGGCTAAATCCCGAAATACGGATAACAAATCCCACATTAAGGATAATGCTCCCAACGACAAGCCGTAACATGTTGAAACAACAGGGCATATATGTGGAGTGTAACGTGCATACAATCTGCCGCTTGTAGTTGTGTGAGTTGTACCAGAAAGACATATCTTGAGTGGTTTCAAGTGTTGAGTGGTGTCAGTACCTGATTTTGAGTGCGCCCCTCCGACTGGAGACTTTTCCCAAAAGTTTAGTACAGACAAATCGGCATAGAGCGACGGACTGAAGCCGTGGCATTTTCCACAGCCTTTCGCGCGGGTCGTTTTCAGGCCGGCCGCGTGTCCGACGCCAGCGGAGCCCTGATTCCCGGCGTCACGGTCACGAT
>CAZOZZ010000009.1:0-48561 GCA_964584435.1 uncultured Solibacteraceae bacterium
GACCCGTTGACTCGAATCAGTTGATTCTATTCGACATATAGCCGGACAGTAGTGACGCAGGACATCTTCGTAAAGGTTTTCCGACATATCGACCGGTTCAGGGGCCAATCCACACTGAAGACCTGGATCTTCAAGATTGCTTTTTCTGAGATTCTGAATCGTCTCCGGTGGTTCAAGAGACGCCATCGGAACCGAACCGTTTCTCTGGACGAGGCCCCGGACAACGGAAACGGCACCGCAGTCCAGGTGAGGGACGAGAGCCCAACGCCCGATGCCGTCCTCGAATCAAAGGAACGTGGGTACGCGATCCAGCAGGCATTGTCGAAGTTGTCTGAGCAACACCGTTCGATCATCGTCCTGCGCGACATCGAAGGTTGTTCCTACGGTGAGATCGCTCAGATTCTTGAAATCTCCATAGGAACTGTGAAGTCGCGCCTGGCGCGTGGGCGTGCGGACCTCAAGAAGTGCCTGATGCGTTATCTTTCGGTTCGGCGCATCGGCTGACGGCTCGACAGCCGAGGGGGGGTAGGTTGAAGGTGACAGGCAACCCAGTGCTGATGGAATTGGAAATGGTATGAGAGGCTTTAAATCGATTAGAGAAGCTTTCAGCCGATCGCCTGAGATCGGTTGTGCCGAGGCCCAGGACCTGATGAGTCCATTCATCGATTCGATGGCCGATCCTCGGGAAGTGGAGTTGCTGGAATCGCACCTGTCCACATGTGGCCCTTGCCAGCGTCAGCTGCAGTCCTACATTTCCGTGAAGAACCTATTGCTCACGGCTGATGAGCCCGAAGTGCCAGTTGACCTCGCCTTGATGACACGTGTGCGGCTGTCCCACGAAAGGAACGCGAACCATCTGGCTCGCCTGGAGATGAGGCTGGCGAATTTCGTCGCACCGATCGCGCTTCCGGCTGTAGCCGGCGTGTGTTTCACGGTTCTCTTTTTCGGAGTCCTGCTGGGAAGTTTTGCCGCGCCGACGGCGAGTGCTTCAGATGACGTAGCCGACGTTCCAGTTTCTCTATACAAACGAGTCCGGACGTCGGATCCCACGATGAGCAGGTTTGCGGGCGATCGAACTTACCTTATGGAGACCCTGACGGTTGAGACGCATGTCGGTGACGACGGACGCGTCATCAACTACGTGATCCTGTCCGGCCCGGATGACCCCGAAGTTGAGCGATGGCTGCGAGAACAACTGTATTTTGCCCGATTCGTTCCGGCGACATTGTTCGGAAGGCCGGTCGACTCGAGAATCATCCTTTCTTTCGTCGGTGTGACGAGTTGACGACTTCGTAGACCGCCTCGGCAACCCTTTCCGCGACGTTGCCCTTGCCCAACTGCCTGCGCAGCCTTTCGTAGTTTCCCCGAATGTGGGATTGTGTCCACACGTCGTCCATGACCTGGAGGGTCGTCCGGGCGACGTTTTCCGGTGTCATGGCGTCCTGGTACAGTTCGGGAACCACTTCCTCGCCGAGAATGATATTCACCAGGCCGAACATCCGAACCTTCAGCAAAACCTTGCCAAGCAGCCAGGTCGCCTTCCCGATCCTGTAGACGATCACTTCCGGGGTGCCAAGCAGGGCCGTTTCCAGCGTAGCGGTTCCGCTGGCTACTATTGCGGCGCGCGCATAGCGGATTGCGTCGTAGTTGTCCCCAACGACCAGGCGAATCGGACGTCGGCCGATGAAACGTCGAACATAGTCGGTGTCCAGACCCGATGCAACCGGAAGGACGAACTGTGTCTCAGGCTTTTTCTGGAGTATCAGGTCGGTGGCCAGACAAAGAGTGGGCAGTACGAAGCGCAGTTCCTTCTTGCGACTCCCAGGCAGGATGGCGACCACCGGCTTTCGAGCCTCGAGTCGGTACTTGGTGAGGAATACGCTCTTGGACATGCGAGGGCGGACCATATCGAGCAGGGGATGACCGACAAACTCCACTTCCACGCCCGCCCTTCGATAGATGTCCTCTTCGAAGGGCAGGATCACGAGCATCTTGTCAACCAGATCTCGAATCTGGCGAACGCGTCCGGCGCGCCAGGCCCAGACCTGCGGGCTGATGTAGTAGACGATCGGAACTCCGGCGGCCTTGATTCTTCCTGCAAGACGAAGATTGAAGTCTGGAAAATCGATCAGAATCGCGGCTTCAGGGGGTGTGCTCTCGATTCGATCCACGATCTTTCGAAACACACGATAAAGCGTTCCGAAATAGCCAACGGCTTCGAAGGGACCCACCACCGCGGTATTGCTGATGTCGGCGACCAGTTCGACGCCCGCTTCACGCATGCGGTCGCCCCCGAGTCCGAAAATCCGGGCACCCTCGAATCTGCGTTTCAGGGCGCGGGCGACATCGGCACCATACATGTCGCCTGAAGCTTCCCCAGCGACGATGACAAACTGTTTCACTGGATGCGGTTTTCGACTTCGATGAACTGGGGAATGGGCCCGTTGATCTCGACCGTTTCGGCCCACATTAGATTCGTTCCGTTCTGGCGGGCGAGAACTATTACCTTGTATTGGCCGTACGGGACGTCTGCGAACTCGAACCGGCCTTCCGCAGACACTTCCCTGACGAGATCTTTGAACCTTACGCCAAGATCTCTTTGCATGCGAGAGAACACAAAGATGACTGCATCCCGGCGAGCCATGTTTGCAACCTGGTCAAAAAAATCCTTGTTGGTTGCGAAAGCCGGTCGGTACCGTTCCCAATACACGTCCAGTCGTTTCTGAACGTCGCCGTTCCAGATGTCGACCCAACCGGGATCCATCAGGACGACCTGCAAAGGATCGACGATTGCTGCATCCTCCGGCAATTCTACGTGGCCGGCAATAGTTCCCACCGCCGTTTCGGGCACTCTGGGCTCTGTCGCGGCTGGATTCGCCTGTGGAGGGGACTCCAGGAGGGTTGCTGAAATCAACGCTGTCAACACAATGGGAAGCAATGGATCCACACCTCTGATCCGAATCCTCTGATTACCTGGAGTTTAGCATAACGATTGTCCACTCTTGACGGCCTTAGAAAATTGCCCCGAACCCACGCGCGATGCCACCTCCGATGGTACGGAAAACACCACCGAGGCCGCGCGTCCAGACATCACGGATATCTTCGTTCGAAAGCATGCTGCGGTAGCTGTGCGAGTTCCACGCCGGAAACCAGACCAGGTAGAGCAGATGTTTGGGGAACTCCCGCCAGACCAAACCGTTAACCCGGCCGAGCAAGTGCTCGTCGGTGTCAAAATCGGGATCCAGTTCTTTCAGGATTCCCGAGATCGTGATCTGTGACTTGATGAAGAGTGCAATGTTGAAGCGCGTCTGAAATCCCTCGTTGGCAAGCGCCAGGATCAGGTCCTGGAGGGTGTTGAAGATCCCCCGTCGATTCTGGACGATCTTGTCCACGATCAGCCGGATCTTCTGAAGGTCGTCTGGGGCGGTTGGCAACCCTCCCTCCAGCAGCGCTCCGGCATTGTTGCGGACACGCTTGCTGTTACCGAGATGGACGCTCAGTACCAGTTGTACCAGCTGCTTGCGTTGCGAGCGCGGGAAGCTTCCGTAAAGACCCCAGTCCAGGAGGGCAATTCGATATCGGTCCGTCGGGTCATTCGACACGTGAAAAACGTTGCCGGCATGAGGGTCGCCGTGAAAAATGGCTTCGTCGGTCTGAGAGAAGATTGCGTCAACCGTCAAGGCGTCTGCGAGCCGCCGGGCCATTTCACGTCGCCCTGCGGCATCTCCGGCGAGTGCCTCTGTGATCTTTTCGCCCCGAACGAAGTCCATGACGGTGACCCGCTCAGTTGAGAACGGATAAAGATGGGGGACAGTGACTCGTGAGCCGGCGTAAAAAGCTTCCGCACGGTTCAGGTTGTCTTGCTCGTCTTCGATACGAATCTCGCTCGACAGGGCTTCCTTTACGTCTCGGAACATATCCGCGAGAGGAACGTCTCCGAGGCCATAAAAATCGCCCTGTGTCTGTATGAACGCCGCGAGTTCGTCGGCAATCGCAAGTTCCTGAGGAAGAGCCTCCAGAACGTAAGGTTTTATGATCTTAAAAACAACCTCGCAATTCGCATCCTGATACGACAGCGTTGCGCGAATCACAGCCCCCACGCTGGCCTCGGCGAGGATTTCGTCGGAGAATCGGATCTGGTGCTCCTCTATCGTCTCAGCCCCCAATTCCGCTTCGATGAATGCCACAAGCTCATCGCGGTTTGAGGTCGACATGCCGTTCTCCAGATTCTGAAGAGATTGCCGGATGTCCGGAGACAAATCGGGGTTGCGGGCCAGTATCTGGCCGATTTTCTGCAGCGCAGGGGTCCGGTCCGTGAACTCCAGCAATCGCGCTCCCCTCGGGGCGCCCGCGGGTAGATAGATCAGGTTGAGGATCCGCTCGAAAAGTCGTTCGTCTCCCAGCCCGTCTACGAAGAACAACAGGGAATCGTGGACGAGGGGAACCCACCTCGACGCGTTTTCGGGAACCACGTCCAGCGTGCTGGACACGTGAACCAGAAGGTCCAGGACTTCCTGTCGGTTTGATTCAAGGTCCAGCGACCTCAACAGCGCCAGCGCATCGGCGCGGGGTACCGGCGGAAGCGTTCCATCGGCTCTCGGGGCCATGAATTGTTGAACGATCAACCGGCCTGCCGGGTCCATCCGGGACATCAGGTTGTTGAGCAGGGTCAAACCGGTAAAGCCCGCGTCGAAACTCTCGTAGTGGTCCATCGGGGTCGGAAGGATCACCTGCGCATGTGCAGGCAGCAGGCTGACCAGCATGCCCAATACGAGTGACAGTCGTCGCATCATTGAGAAACACTCTCCGTTCCGAGCCGGATGGAGCCGCGTGGGAAATTCCACCCAGATTCTAACCGAAACCAGTTCGCCGTTGGCAGGAAGCTGCGAGACCGAAGTGCAAAAACCCTCTTAAGAAATCCGATCAATTCGGGCGCCCACGGCGCGAAGTTTCTCGTTGAGGTTTTCATAGCCCCGGTCGAGATGGTAAACACGATCGATCAGCGTCTCACCTTCCGCGACCAGACCGGCCAGGACGAGGGAAGCGCTGGCTCGTAGATCCGAGGCGATGACGTTCGCGCCGCTGAGTCGGGTCCTGCCGGTCACGACTGCGTGCGCACCCTCGATCTTGATTTCCGCGCCCATCCGTATCAGTTCGCTGGCGTGCATGAATCGATTCTCGAAAATGTTCTCGGTGATTACGGAAGTGCCGTTGGCCTGAGTCATGAACGTCATGTATTGAGCCTGCATATCGGTGGCAAATCCCGGATGTTCCTTTGTCCGGAGGTCTGCGGCGATCGGATCGGTGACGCCCCGAACCCGAAGTCCGTCCTCGAGAGTCTCAATATGGACTCCGGTTTCCCGGAGTTTGTCGATCGTACTTGTCAAATGTTCTGGGTTTGCGTTCAGCAATTCCAAATCGCCGTTCGTGATCGCCCCGGCAATCAGGAAGGTGCCGGCCTCTATTCGGTCTGGAATGATGCTGTGGCTCGCACCGTGGACTTCCCGAACGCCGTCGATCTCGATGGTCGAGGTCCCGGCTCCCGAGATCTGCGCCCCCATCGCGTTGAGCAGGGCCGCCAGATCGGCGACTTCAGGTTCTGTGGCGGCATTGCGGAGGATCGTTCGACCATCCGCAAGAACGGCTGCCATCATCAGGTTCTCGGTACCCCCAACGGTGACGCGATCGAAATCGATTTCAGCGCCCTTCAGACGTTCGGCCGATGCCTCGACGTAACCATGCTCGGTCCGCACTTCGGCGCCGAGTTTCTGCAATCCATGAATATGAAGGTTGATCGGACGCGCTCCAATCGCGCATCCACCCGGCAGCGAAACCCGCGCTCGACCCATTCGGGCCAGCAACGGTCCGAGCACAAGTACTGATGCCCGCATCGTCTTGACGAGGTCGTATGGCGCCTCACACGATGTGATCGAAGCCGCACTGAGTCGGGCCTTGTGATCGAGCCCGACCTCGACCTCGACACCGAGTTCGCCCAGCAGTTTTCGTGTGGTGAAGATGTCGTTGAGTAGCGGAACATTCTCCAGGTGCAGTTCCCCGGCTGTCAGCAGGGACGCAGCCATGGCCGGCAACGCTGCATTCTTGGCACCGCTGATGGTCACCCTGCCCTCGAGTCTCTTGCCGCCGCTTATCTTGAGCTTGTCCATGTGGTCATTTGGGCCTCCTTACCGGCCCCCCTTCGAAAAGAATCATTCTGGTATTCTAGTGTCCTCGGTCAGAAATCCGGTTGCTATATTTCGGAGCGCAACGGTGCTGGATTTGGCGGAGCGACGACGAGCCAATGCTCATTCATTGTAAGGCGGAGTGACTCCAAAGACGGGGCCGTTCCGCCCGAACCCGCAGGGCCGATGGAGGTTGCTGGTTGTGATGGCCAAAACGACTGAGGCATACCCAGGTTTATTGATCGATTCAACGTTAATCCTGTATCCGGCAATATCCATCGGAGATAGTGACCGTATTTCTGATCGAGGACACTGGTGTCCGCTATGAAAGAAGTCGATGTTCGGATCTGCCGAGCCCGCGGACTGGAAGACTACGAAGCCTGCGTCCGTTTGCAGAAGGAAGTCTGGGGTTTCTCCGAGATCGAAGATATTGCAGCGTCGCCATTACTGTTGATCGGAAACCAATACGGGGGGAGCGTCCTCGTTGCCGAGACAACGGAGGGACAGGTTATCGGATTTGCCTTTGCAATGTTGGGAAGGAGGCCGGACGGTGGTTTGATCTGGTGGTCCCACATGACCGGTGTGTCCGGGGACTTTCAGGGCCAGGGTATCGGCTTCCGTTTGAAGCTTGCTCAGCGTGAGGACGCTCTCAAGCATGGCGTCCCGGAAATCTGGTGGACCTTCGATCCCCTGCAGGCCATGAACGCCCATTTCAACACGCGCAAGATCGGTGCCGTTGTTTCCGAGTACGAAGAAAACATCTACGGGTACAGCAGCAGCCCGCTTCATCATGGGCTCCCGACGGACCGACTCGTGGCTGTCTGGAGCCTGGACTCCCCATCCGTGCTTGATCGTATATCGGCTGAAGCGCCGGTGATACTTCGCGATTTTGAGCGTTTGCTCCGCATTGTCGAAGTCCATGACGGTGCACCCGGCTCGCCCGACCTGGAACTCACAGAGACACCGTTGTTGCTCGAGATTCCAGTCAGTTTTCGAGAGATCCTCCAGACGGATCACAACCTGGCCCTGAGCTGGCAACAGACGGTCCGCACCGCTTTCCTCCACTATTTCGAGCGCGGTTACCAGGTGACCGACTTCATGCTCGTCGACACCCCCAAACGCCAGGCCCTGTACGTTCTCGAGAAACCGGACCGAAGGCAGTCCTGATTCCAGAGTTTTCGAGTTCCGAGACTTTCTCTTTCAAGACGAAGACACGAAGAACACGAAGGTGGGAAGAAAGTATTTCCACTTCGTTCACTTCGTGTCTTCGTGTTGAAAAAAATCTGTCGTTAGGTAAGGAATGTTGGGCAAGGGCTTCCTGACGTAACTACTTGGACAGCCGGACTTCTGCGTTCTTGAAATCGATACTGATCCGGTAGCCCTTCAGGAAGTCATAGCCCACCACACCGGCCACCTCGGTACCGAGCATCTTCGAAATCTCACGCATATCGATGGACACGACTTGAGAGTAACCTTCGAGGTTCTTTGCGGTGGTAAAGATGACCTCGGGGACGAGCAGAACGGCCCCTTCGAATCCGCCGATGCCGGCTAGGCCGAGGTCGATCTTTGCTCCGGGTGTGTCCTCGGTAACCCCGAGCGTTCGGGCCATGTTGTGAGAGAGAACCGTCGTGACCGCCCCCGTGTCCAGTAGGAAGTTACCTTCGTGTTCGCCGTTGATCGTCAGTGGGATCAGGACGAGGTTGTTGAAGAACCAGGAAGGGATGTGTTCGACGTCATCGGAGATGTCGGGGGTGTTGAATTCGATCCGGTCCCTTCGGTAATCGATTGAGACTACCTGGTCACTGAAGGTCGCCGTGCTGAAAATCCCGGCCGCAAGCTCGCTGATGGTAGGCTCGCTGATGGCGCCGATTGGGAGGTTTCGAATCTCGATGTCTCCGAACCGTAATTCGTCGATCCGGTAAATATTTGTCTCGACCTTCCCTTCTCCCCCGACACCGTGGATCAGCGTACTGGCAATGGGCGAGAGAGCGAGTTCGTCCAGGAGTTTCTCGGTGAACACGGTTTGAGAGGCCCCTGTATCCACGATGAATTCGAACGGACCCTTGTCACCGACCATGAGGTTCGCGAAGACAAGGTTGACGGCTGTCAATATGGGGATGGGGCCTTGATCGTTCGTAATCTCGTAGAGACCCATTCTCTCGGTCCCGAAATTAGCAATGATGTCTAATGCAGCCTGGACTTCCGCAACCCTTTCCGGATCATAGGTGGGCTCGAGCGCGACGTAGGCCTCGAGCTGGAGGGTCTGTTCGTCGAGGTTTTGATCGATCCCCCACGCTTCGGCCGCCGTGAGGCGGTAGTGTGCCTGTTCGGGTTCGAGTTCCACCGCTTTCATCACCGACCGCACCGCTTCTTTCGACTTCATCTTGGCCATGGCCAGCTTGCCGAGGCCGTAATGGGCGCGTGAATTCTCCGGCTCAAGTTCGAGAGCCCTTTGGTAGTGGGTCCGGGCCGCTTCGAACTGGCCCTTACGGAATTCGAGTTCTCCTTTTAATGCAATAGCTTGAGGGCTTTCTGGGAGTTCAGCAAGGAGCGTCCCGGCTTCCTCGAACTGATCCTCGAACAGGAGTGCGGACGCTACGTCGAGAGGATTTGCCGTCTGTTGGTATCCGAGGGCCAAAAATTGAAGCCCGAATACGAAGAGAGCAACCTTGGTGAAGAGACGTGGGTAGCTTGACATGCCGTTTAGCCCCAGTATATTATCATGGTTTTGCGTTTACGAGAGGGAGAGGTCTGGGAGCATGTCTACTCGATTCTTGAACAAAGCTGAGGCTGTTGCCGACGACCATTGGTACGTGATCGATGCGGCCGACCAGGTGCTGGGACGTCTGGCGACAAAAGTAGCCACGTTGCTGACGGGTAAACACAAACCCGCATACGCTCCTTTTTTGATCACTGGCGACCACGTCATTATTATCAACGCTGCTAAGGTTAGACTGACCGGAAGAAAATTGGATCAGAAACTTTATCGACGGCATACCGGATATCCAGGCGGGCTCAAGGAAGTCTCGGCCCGACGCATGTTCGAAACGAAGCCCGAGCAGATGATCGAGGAAGCCGTGAACGGAATGCTGCCGAAGAACAAACTACGGAAGCTCATGACGAAAAGGCTTCGTGTTTACGCCGGTAGCGAACATCCCCACTCGGCGCAGAACCCGAAAGTTATCGACAAGCTGTAGGCGATCGGCACCGGAAGTCCGGGGTTGTGGAGGCTAATTGAGTTCAGTCCAGTATTACGGAACGGGTCGACGAAAGACATCGACGGCCCGCGTTTTTTTGAGGCCGGGAACAGGCGAGATCAAGGTCAACAACCGGACTTTCGAAACACATTTTTTCAATGAAGTCCAACGGATGATCATTCGACAACCGCTCCAGCTTTCCGAAACCTTGGATAAGTTCGATATCTTGATCAACGTCCAGGGCGGCGGTCCGACCGGTCAGGCCGGCGCCGTACGACACGGCATTTCCCGTGCCCTGGTACTATTCAATCCAGAACTCCGGCCTGCCTTGAAGAAGGCCGGTTTTCTAAGACGCGATCCCCGGATGAAAGAGCGGAAGAAGCCCGGTCAGCCGGGAGCGCGTAAACGATTCCAGTTCTCAAAACGCTAGTTGGACATCGCCGGGAGGCGTACGTCCGGCTTGTTTTGGGAGACCCTTCGGTTCGTGGGCGAGGACGATAGGGTAATTAACGAATCGTTGCCACGGAGGCTTGTTTGGCATCTATCACAATGAAGGAACTCCTGGAGGCCGGCGTTCATTTCGGCCACCAGACGAAGCGTTGGAACCCGAAGATGAAACCCTATATCTTCGGGGAGCGAAACGGGATCTACATCATCGACCTCCAGAAGACCCTCCGCCTCTTCAAAGAAGTCCAACAGTTTGTCTTGGAACAGGCCGCCCAGGGAAAGATTTTTCTCTTTGTGGGGACGAAGCGGCAAGCACAGGATGCGGTTGCGGAAGAGTCTCGCCGTTGTGGCATGTACTTTGTCAACCAGCGCTGGCTGGGCGGGTTGATGACCAACTTCATGACCATCCAGAAGTCCATCGCGCGTTTGAAGGAACTGGAGGCAATGAAGGAGGATGGTCGTTACGAGCTTCTGTCAAAGAAGGAAGTCTTGCGCCTGGAGCGCCTGCGAAAGGCTCTGGACAGGAACCTTTCGGGAATAAAAGACATGCCCCGGCTTCCGGATGCCGTCTTCATCATCGATTCAAGGAAGGAAGAAATCGCTGTTGCCGAAGCGAGGCGGCTGAAGATTCCGGTGATGGCGATTGTCGATACCAACTGCGATCCCGAACAAATCGATTACGTCATTCCGGGTAACGACGACGCACTCCGTGCGATCCGGCTGTTCAGCTCAAGAATTGCCGACGCGATTATTGAAGGGCAGGGCATGGCAGCCAAGGCCAAGGCTGCCGAGCAAGCTGAAGCAGCCCGGGCCGCAGGAGCACGTGATGCGGCGGTAGAGGCTCCGGCTGAAGCGCCGCCCGCACCCGCTGCGGAACCGGCCCCGTCCGAGGAGATGCCACCGGCATCTCCCGAACCCGCCCCGGCCCCGACCCCGACTGCGGAACCGGCCCCGGTTGTCGCAGAGGCTGCTCCAGAGCCGACCCAGCCCCAGCCGACGGAAACGACTGTAGTCGAGCCGGCGGCGGCCGCGGAGCCGACCGAAGAGTCTGTCGAAACGAAGGACGACACGTCGGCGGCGAGCTAACTCGTCCAAACGGCGACGACATCAGAGTTCAGGGGCGGAAATTGAAATAATTTTCGCCTATTTTTTTGCTAAGGAGTTCAAGAGTCGATGGGAATCAGTGCCCAGCAAGTCAAAGAATTACGCGAGAAGACCGGCGCCGGAATGATGGACTGCAAGAACGCGTTGGTGGACTCGGATGGAGACATCGAGCTTGCCATCACCGCCCTTCGGAAGAAGGGGCTTGCCTCTGCTCAGAAGAAAGCCGGGAGGGTAGCCGCCGAAGGGATGATCGGCCACTATATACACGGAGACGGAGCGATCGGGGTTCTCGTAGAGGTTAATTGTGAGACCGACTTTGCCGCCCGCAACGAGGAGTTCAAGGCTTTGGTCAAGGACCTCTGCATGCACGTCGCCGCACAGAATCCGACGTATGTGCGGCGGGAAGATGTGCCCGAAGAGGTAGTGAACAAGGAAAACGAGATCTACAAGGATTCTGCACGTTCTTCTGGAAAGCCGGACCACATTATCGATAAGATCGCCGAAGGTAAGCTGAACGCGTTTTTCAAGATGTCTTGCCTGTACGAACAGGAATTCGTCAAAGACACCTCGGTTACGGTCGAAGAGCTTATCAACGGCCTGATCGGTAAGATTGGCGAGAACATCCGGATTCGGAGGTTTGTTCGTTTCAAGACCGGGGAAGGCCTGGAGAAACGCACGACGGATCTGGCCAGCGAAGTCCAGGACGCGCTGGAAAGCTGACCGTCCCTTTTAAGTCCGAACTAAGTCCGACCGACGGGAGTTTTCCGCTCCCGTCCCGGCGCACAGCATGGAACCGCAACCAAGCTCCGAGCCCGAGGCTCAATCAAAGTACGGAAGGGTCCTGCTCAAGTTGAGCGGGGAGTCTCTGATGGGCTCCCAGCCTTTCGGTATCGATCCCCAGATCGTTCTCAGGATCGCAGCTGAAATCAAGGACGTTCACAACCTCGGCGTCGAGATCGGCGTTGTCATCGGTGGAGGAAACATCTTCCGCGGCCTGGCCGCCAGCGAACAGGGCTTTGATCGAGTTTCAGCGGACCACATGGGTATGCTGGCGACGGTCATCAATGCGCTTGCTTTACAGGACGCGCTGGAAAACACCGACGTCAAGACCCGCGTACTGTCGGCGATAGAGATGCGCCAGGTCGCCGAGCCCTACATCCGTCGTCGCGCCGTTCGTCACCTTGAGAAAGGTCGTGTGGTTATCTTCGCGGCCGGCACCGGCAATCCTTACTTTTCGACCGACACCACGGCGGCGCTTCGCGCCATGGAGATCAAGGCCGAAATCATCATGAAGGCGACGCGTGTCGATGGCATCTACGACGCCGATCCGGAGATGGTAAAAGACGCGAAGATGCTCCCGAAGATTTCCTATCTTGACGTCCTGACGCAGGGCCTTCGGGTAATGGATACCACGGCCATATCCCTCTGCATGGACAACCACCTGCCCATCATCGTTTTTAACATCAAAGGGCGAGGCAACATCAAGCGCGTCATCCAAGGCGAAAAGATCGGGTCGCTCGTTTATTAGCCGGATTCGCTTGCGGATTCGGCCTCCCGGAGGCAACCGTCATGCCGAGCAAAGAAGAAATCGCACGCGTCAAACAGAGGATGGGAAAAGCAGTAGATGATCTGCGCAGGGAACTGGCAGGAATACGGACCGGCCGGGCGTCGGTTGCACTCTTCGAAGACATTCACGTCGATTACTACGGAGTTCCGACGCCGATCAACCAGGTGGCCGGACTGGCAGTGCCCGAGTCGAGTCTGGTAACCGTCCAGCCCTATGAGCCTTCTCTGATCGGCGCAGTTGAAAAAGCAATCCTTGGGTCCGATCTCGGCCTCAATCCATCCAATGACGGACGCCTGATCCGCATCCCGATTCCGCCACTGACTGAGGAAAGACGCAAGGACCTGGCCAAGCACGTCCACAAAGTGCTCGAAGACCATCGCACCGCGGTACGAAATATCCGCCGTGACGGAAACGACGTGATGAAGAAGCACCTCAAGAACAAGGAAATGTCCGAGGATGACGAGCACCGTGCCCTTGATGAGATCCAGAAACTGACAGATGAGTTCATCAAGAAGCTCGAAGAGGTAGCAAAAACCAAAGAAGAGGAGATACTCACCGTCTAGAGGGAATGTAGAAGTAAGCGTGTCGGGGTGGCCGTCCCTGGCCACCCGCGGGCAAGCAGTTCGGCCTCAGGGCAGGCAGTCCGCCACCCAAGCCAAGCACCCTCCGCACCCTTCCGCTAACTCTTCCAACGTCCTGCTTTCGAAGGCCTCGCCGCCGGCGCAAGCTTCAGGTTCGGATCGGCATTCAGGTTGTAGTCATCCCGCTCGCCGCGCTTGAGCTTGAATGCGCCCGCGAGGGCGATCATGGCGGCGTTGTCACTTGTGAAGATGGGCCGGGGACAAAAGAAAGTGAGTTCCCTTTCGTTCGCAGCCTCTGCCATGGCTTCCCTGAGACGGCTGTTCGCCGCAACACCTCCAGACAGCATGACCGAACGTGGGTGAAGCTGCCGAGCGGCCTCGATTGTCCTGGACACCAGAGCGGCGACGACAGACTCCTGGAAGCCCGTGAGAAGGTCCAGGCGGACCGGATCCCGCCGGCTTTGTTCTTCGTTCTTCGGCTCGAGATTCTCTTCCTTGACCTTCCGGAGGACCGCGGTCTTGATGCCGCTGAAGCTGAAATCCATCGTCTGATCCGAGATCTTGGCAACAGGAAAGCGGACCGCGCCACGCGTTCCCAGGGAAGCCAGTCGATCAATTACGGGTCCACCGGGATAGGTTAGACCGAGGAGCTTGGCGACCTTGTCGTATGCCTCGCCAGCCGCATCGTCCCGTGTCTTGCCGACCAACCTGTAGGTGAGGTGAGACCAGTCACCGCGCTTCGACTCCACCCAGAACAGGTTTGTGTGGCCGCCGGAAACTACGAGCGCCAACGCCGGGAATTCGACTTCGGGGTTCTCGAGAAAAGTGGAATAAATGTGCCCTTCGATGTGGTCCACTCCCACCATAGGTTTGCCGGTCGAAAACGCAATCGCCTTGGCGTAGGTCAGACCGACCAGGAGTGAGCCGACCAATCCGGGGCCGCTTGTGGCGGCGATTCCGTCGATTCCGTCGATTCCGATCTTCGCATCGGAGAACGCTTGTTCGACGATGGGACGGATCTTCCTGATGTGTTCCCGGGACGCCAGTTCCGGCACGACACCCCCGTACACCTTGTGCGTATCGACCTGGGAGTGGACGACGTTCGCAAGGATCTTCCGTTCGTCGGTCACGATCGCTGCCGCCGTTTCGTCACAGGAAGTCTCGATTCCCAGAACCAGCATGATGGTCGCCGAGGTTAAACGCTCTCGGTCGCGTTACTGAGCCCGGATGTCGTGATGCGGGTCAGGGTTTCTTCGAAGGGAGATCTGGCGACGCCATGATCCGTGATGATCGCGGTGACGAAATCGTGTGGGGTGACGTCGAAGGCCGGGTTGAAGGCGGGAACTCCCTCAGGCACAATTCGAAGCCCGCCAAACGTTGTAACTTCCGCTGGGTCTCGCTGCTCGATCGGTATTTCCGAGCCGTCCGCTATCGTCAGGTCGAGGGTCGTTACGGGTGCGGCGACGAAGAATGGAATGCCGTGGTGCTTTGCCAGCACGGCTACCGTGTACGTGCCGATCTTGTTGGCGACGTCGCCGTTACGCGCGATCCGGTCCGCCCCGACGATAACGGCATCAATGAGGCCCTGCCGCATGAACGCGCCCGCCATGTTGTCGGAGATCACACGGACATCGATGTTGTCCTTCCACAATTCCCAGGCCGTCAGGCGCGCTCCCTGGAGGAAGGGGCGGGTTTCGTCGGCTAATACACGAAGGCGGTTCCCGCCCTCTACAGCTGCCCGAATGACTCCAAGGGCCGTGCCGTATCCGGCCGTGGCCAACGCCCCGGCGTTACAGTGTGTGAGCACGGTGCCACCCGATGGCATCAGTTCCTGGCCGAAGCGACCTATCCTCATATTGGCGTCGATGTCTTCCTGCTGGATGTCGAGGGCCTCGTCGATCAGTCGTTGACGGAGGATGTCCAGCCCGACACCGTCGGCGACCAGGCCGCCGAATCGGCGTTTCATTCGTTCGACCGCCCAGAAAAGATTGACGGCAGTGGGGCGGGTCGAAGAGATCGTGTCGGCAATCGCTCCGAATTCTACCGTGGCTGCTTCGAGAGTCGAAGCCGTAGAGTTCTTCATGCCCAGAGCGATCCCCATAGCCGCTGCCACGCCGATGGCCGGTGCTCCACGGATCACCATCGACCGTATAGCTTCCGCTACCGTGAGGTAGGTCTCAAACACCGGATACTCTTCCACGAGCGGAAGCTTCGTCTGGTCGATCATACGGACACCCTGGTCCGTCCATTCGATAGTCTTGATCATAGGCGGTTACCGGACTGGCTATTCTAGCATCTCCCCGGGACCACTCCGAAGAAGGCTCCGAACAGAACAGTTC
This sequence comes from uncultured Solibacteraceae bacterium, assembly GCA_964584435.1. Lineage (GTDB taxonomy): Bacteria > Acidobacteriota > Terriglobia > 20CM-2-55-15 > 20CM-2-55-15 > CAZOZZ01. The sequence continues at coordinate 15,415 of CAZOZZ010000009.1, forward strand.
TTTTGAGTATGCTACATTGGTTCCGGGTGTGGGATTCCACCCGGAAGCAGGCGAAATGGCTACTGAATACATGACGGTGATCGGCCTGGAATGCCACGCGCAGTTGCGGACGGGATCGAAGCTGTTCTGCTCCTGCTCGACGCGTTTCGGAGGAGAACCGAACGAGAACACCTGCCCCGTCTGCCTCGCTCTTCCCGGCGCTCTGCCCGTATTGAATCGTGCTTCCGTGTCCCTGGCGGTTCGTGCGGCCCTGGCGCTCAACTGCACGATCAATCCGGTTTCCCAATGGGCACGGAAGAACTATTTCTATCCCGACCTTCCGAAGGGATACCAGATCTCCCAGTTCGATCGACCCATCGCCGAGAACGGGCACCTCGAAATTCAGGTCGAAGGCGAGACCAGGAAGATCCGTATCCAGCGAATCCACATGGAAGAGGACGCCGGAAAGTTGTTGCACGAAGGGTTTCCCGATTCTGATGCGAACACGTACATCGACCTGAACCGAAGCGGCGTCCCCCTGGTTGAAATCGTTACCCATCCCGATCTGCGGTCGTCTGCCGAAGCCAGCGAGTACCTCACGCGCTTGAAACAGATTCTCGAGTATCTGGAGGTATGCGACGGGAACATGGAAGAGGGTAGCCTTCGTTGCGATGCAAACGTATCGATATGTACTCCCGATGCCGACGAATTCGGTACGCGAACCGAGCTCAAGAACATCAACTCGTTTCGTTTTCTCCAGAGAGCGGTTGATTACGAAGTCGGCCGCCAGATCGATGTCGTCGAAGAAGGGGATCGCGTAGTTCAGGAAACCAGGTTGTGGAACAGTGTCGAGGAACGTACGGTTTCGATGCGAAGCAAGGAAGAAGCACACGACTACCGTTATTTCCCTGAGCCCGATCTCCCGTTGCTGGTCCTCGAAGAAACCTGGCTTGACGAGATTCGCCAGACCCAACCTGAACTGCCGGCCGGCCGATTGCTGCGTTTTGTTGAGGATTATTCCCTTTCAGGATATGACGCGGGGATACTGACTTCAACCAAAGCACTGGCTGATTACTTCGAAGCAGCGGTCAAACTTTGCGATGAATCGAAGAGTGTTGCCAACTGGATGATGGGTGACCTGCTTCGACTGTTGAAAGACGATGGTGTGGACTTGAAAGATCTTTCGGGGACCGCAGTCAGCCCGGCCATGCTTGCCCGCATGATCGAACTGGTCGGTGACGGGACAATTTCCGGAAAGATTGCCAAGACCGTGATCGAGGAGATGTACCGAAGTGGTCAATCGCCCGAAATCATCATCGAAGAAAAGGGTTTGGTGCAGATCAGCGACGCCGGAGAGCTCGAAACGATTGTAGAGGAGATCATCGAAGCAAACCCCGGTCCGACCGAACAGTACCGATCCGGAAAGACCGGCACGCTCGGCTGGTTTGTTGGGCAGGTGATGAAAGCTACCAAGGGGCGGGCGAATCCAAAGAGTGTGAACGAGCTTCTCAGAAAGAAGCTTGCAGGCAAGAAACTTTGACGTTATAGTGCCGATCAACATGGCCGTCGATAAGCGAAAGCAACAGATTTCAGACTTCTACCGGGAAGAGTTCAAGCGCCATAGGTCCCGGCTGGAATGCCAGCACTCGTTCTTCGGCGAGCAGACCTATGGGGAGATCGAGACCGTACTGAACAAGATCATCGAAGAAATCGACAAGATCTCCGACGTTGACAACTTCGAGGAACTCGCCAGCCACCTTCTCTATCGCATCGATGTCGTCACCAGCCTTTCGGCTTCGAAGTTGGATCCTTCATATCGCGTTCACTGAGCGCAATCCGCTACATTTTTTTGACGCAGAGGCGCAGAGGTTGTTGTCAGGAAAGAACCCGCCGGGATCAAGGTTGCGTTTACTTGTAGTTCAGAGTTCCGGTAGGGAATTTGAAATAGGCCGTCCGTTCGATGTCGAGAATTTCGACGGTAATCTGCAGATCATTGATCCCAGCCGGGGCGACGAAACACTCGCGCAGTGCGCCAAGCAATCTCTGGCCGATCGTCTGTTTGGATTCGGGGGACCGGCCTTCCATGAAACGGACATCGAGGTGGACGAACGCCGCGGAGTGGTCGCCCTCGGCGACGTAGAATCGATCCCGTTGCACAGCACGGCTTTTGCAGTTTGAGATGTTGATGCCGTTTTCAGCAAGCACCATGTGAAGCTGCTGAAAAAGATCATCGAACTCCAGAGATGGCTGAACGTTGCTCGTATGTTCCAGCGTCAAGTGGGGCATCTCACTCACCTCCTTGTTCAGTCATCTCCCACTAGCCTGCACAATCGCGGGCCTGATTTCAACAGCTTGTCTGAGGAACTCGTCGAGCGAAATGATGGACTTACCTGTCGGTTGTTTCCATCCTCGATCCGTTTTTACAAACTCTCATCTGTTATTTTGTTGACGGGCTCAGAGAATGGGCCTATGTAATGAGGATGATCAACTTTCTTCTCGCATTCGCCTTGTTTCTTCCCGCCGGGACCCAGATAGTAAATCGAAATCAGATTTCACCCGGCAGCATCGAGCGGAGTAATGCCGCCGGATTCAGCGTGATCGGACGTCTCACTTTTGAGGAAGGTTCCGTGCCATCGATCGTGGATGTTGAACTCCGGTCGCCGGACGGGTTGAACACTATCGAAATGAAGCAGGCCACGATGGAAGGAATCTTTCAGTTTGACGGCGTGGGTCTGGGCCGTTACTTTGTCGTGATTGAGAGCGACCGGTATCAGTACGTTAGACACCTGCTGGACGTCGATACACGAAGCTTCAGTGTGATCCAGCTCGATCTTTCTCTCTATCCGAGGCCCACGGCAGCGGACGGGACGCCGCTCGTCAGCCTTAATGAACTTCGCAGGGACATTCCCAACGATGCGTTGAAAAAGCTGGATGAAGCCTTGAAAGAATTCGGTGACGATGATGCAAAGAAAGGAATAGAGCGGCTGGAGGAGGCAGTTGAGATCGCCCCCGATTTTTACGAGGCTCACCTGGAGTTGGGTTACGCGCACCAGCGCGGGCAAAGAGCCGAAGAAGCAATTGCCTCGCTCGAGAAGGCTTATGAACTGAATCCGGCTTCGGCCGGTGCGACGACATGGCTCGGACGCTTGTATTTTGAAACGGAGAACTATCCGGCGGCCGTAGAGAGGTTGCTCGAGAGGGTTGAGATAGGTAACGCGACTGCCGATGACTACTTCATCCTCGGCTCGTCGTACTATCGGCTTGCCCAACCCCGGGAAGCCGAGGCAAACCTGCTTCAGGCGGTGATGCTGTCCCCCACCGAAGCCGCCGGAGCCCGACTTCAGCTCTTTAACCTCTACATGCGAACCCGGTTGCCGGCCAAGGCGTTGGAGCAAGTGGAAGCGTATCTGGAAGAGTTTCCGGATCACCCCAATCATGACGCAATGAAAGAAAGGGCCGACCAGCTCCGAAAATCGATTCCGAATTGATTTCCATCGGTTCGCTATGGCTCCATCCGGGGGGCAGGCCTGCCCCCTTGAGTCCTTCCCGACAAGACCTGATAAGAGAGAAGAGGAATTTCACTACAGAGGCGGCCAGTTGTTTCGCACAATCGATCGCGCCAAGATGACTCAGGATTTCGTCGCCGCCGCGCAATGGCTGCAATCACGCCCGGACTGTACAGGGAACATCGGCGCAGCAGGTTTTTGCTACGGCGGCGGTATGTCCAATACCCTGGCTGTCCTGCTGGGGGCGGACTTGGCAGCGGCCGCCCCGTTTTATGGTGGCGCGCCCGGGCCGGAGGACGTGTCGAAAATCTCAGCGGCAATGCTCATACACCACGGCGCGCTCGACACGCGGCTGGTCAATGCATATCCCGCGTATGAGGCGGAACTCGAGAGAAACAACATCCGGTACGAAGGCCACATCTATCCTGAATCTGTTCATGGTTTCTTCAATGACGCCACGCCGGAACGATACAACAAGGCAACGGCCGAGCAGGCATGGACCCGCACCATTGAGTGGTTCAACCAATACGTGCGCGATGCCTAGCTAGGAGCCTCGGCTTTGACGGAGGGTCCGGTTTCGCTGAAGGTGAGGTTGCCTCGAAGTGTTCCCAGTGAGGCCGAGATCAAGACAACCCTTCGATGCGATTAGTACCAGCAACGCCTTGTGATTCTCCTTCGGCGGTATCGGTGTTGCGGTTAACGAGGCCGGTTCGCTTCCCAACGGGTCACGAGGCAGAGCACCACTGTGACCACGGTGAAGCTTGCCACGGTCCAGACCCCACCTTCGGGCAGTTCCATAAACATCAGGAACAAGAACGGTGCCAGTAACGCCACGAGGGTCGCGATCAACACCGGTATTGCCGCTGCGTGGGCGAAACTCATGCCAGCCCCGGTCCAGCGAATTCGCAGTGGCACGATGATCCGCGGATCATCCGGGCAATTGTAGATCGGGCCCCACCAGTACTTTGGGTTTCGCCAGAGTTTGTCGATTTCCTCCCTGGTCCTCATGTTCACCTCCGTACGGTTACCGAGTGGGTTTCCTCCAGTTCGTGTCGAAACCGAATTCCTCAAGGATCCGAACAGCCTCTCCCGAGTGCAACCCGACGCCCTTGACACCATGGGAATCATCCCCGGGCACAACGTCGATTTCGAGCTCGAGAGCTTTTCTGAGGATCGTTGGGGCAACGTAGGGCTCTGTCTGGCCCTTCGAAAGTGCCCGGACATTGAAATCGAGGATCAGTCCCAGGTCGGCAATCGCATGGAGATTGCGCTCTACTCGTTCCCGGATTTTCGGTTGTTCGAGACGCTCGGGATAGTCCGGGTCAAACATACGAATCAGGTCAAAGTGGCCGACCACGGTCGGACGCAGGGCATGGATCATTTCATACTGTTGATCGAAATAGGCGCAATACAACTCATCGACTCCGCCCGCCGCCCCCACGGACTCTTCGAACATGCCCAGAGATACGTCGATGGCACCGTCGGCGACGTGATGCACCGATCCGACGATGTAGTCCGGTTTGAACTCCTCGACGAGATCCCTGACGAAAGGCTGATACCCCGTACACGTTTCAGTTTCGAAACCAACAAAGATTTCGATATCCGGGGCATACTTCTGCTGAAGAGCCCGGCCGGTTGCGATGTATTCGGCGAATCGCACGTGCATTCCCACAGCATCGATGCCGGCGGCGCGTTCTTCATCATTGACCAGGCCGTCGTTCACAGCAGGCATGTGTTCGGTAAGACCGACCCAGGAGAACCCGCGGGCGATGTAAGCCAGGACGGCTTCTTCGAGAGTGTCGTGAGCATGGCTGCAGAACTCGGCGCTGTGGCCGCCGTGGACGGAGACCAGTGCGGTCTCGGATTTCTCAATCATTCGCTTTAAACAGTTCTCAGGTCGTCCAGAGATCCCTCGAGAGGCGGCTTCGAATACTGGTTGCCGTGAACAGGCTATCTTAACCTTTCCATCGGGACTTCCGAGTTCGGGCTCTGGTGGCAGCGTTCGTGTGGTTTCGATCATACCGTTCGGACCGGCCGGACACAAATTGGCTCTATCTCTAAAGCCGAAGCGGCCCTTTCGACGAGACCGGTGTTTCGACTACGATACCTGCATGACTGAACGAAGAGATGATGTTTCCGATGAACTCCGGACTTCCAGGACGACCCTGGGCCGAATTCCGGAACGGGGTGCGCACGACTTCGAGACCGTCGCGGGAATCCTGGACGAGGCTTTTGTCTGTCATATCGCGTTCGCGATCGATGGCCAGCCCTACGTCGTACCCACTGGCTATGCCCGCGACGGCCGCCGGCTGTATATTCATGGATCGGTCGCGAGCCGAATGGTGAAGGCGTTGACCCAGGGAATTCCCCTGTGTTGCACGGTTACGCTGTTGGATGGCCTGGTCCTGGCCCGTTCGGCGTTTCATCACTCCTTCAACTACCGTTCCGTGATGATTCTCGGAAAGGCCCGAATCGTGTCTGACAGCGATAAGCTGCGAGCCCTTCAAACCCTGTCTGAGCATTTCGTTCGGGGCCGATGGGTCGATGTGCGTCCCCCCAGCGAACAGGAGATGAAGTTGACGACCGTTCTCGAACTTGACCTGGAGGAAGCTTCCGCCAAGATACGGCAGGGGCCACCGGTGGACGACGATGAGGACTACTCGTGGCCGTGCTGGGCCGGAGAAATCTCGCTGAAACTTCAATCGAAAGAACCGGTTCCTGACCCTCGTCTCGCTCCAGGGACGGAACTGCCGTCCTACCTTCGAAACTATCGTGGGCCTCGATCGGGTTAGCCTTGGTCAGACCCGATGATAATCGCCTTGCCAATCCTGGACCATCCGTTTGATCGGTGTCGGGTCCTGGATGTTTTCATCCAGGACCCTTCGAAGAAGTTCGGGCATTTCCGCGTCCCCTGCGAAGCGCAAGCCGATCAGTTGCTTGATTGTCAGGTCCTCTATCCTCTCGCGGTCCCCAGCTGGGAGAATACGTTCCAGCCGGACTCTCATTTCGGTCCGGATGATACGGTCCTGCAGTTTGAGAGCGTAGGATCGAATGAGGACCAATGCCACGAGACTCCCGAGGCCGTTCAGGACAACTCCGCCACCAACCAGATACGAGCCCATGGCGGAATTCACAAGGATCGTACCGACACCCGCTGCCAGGGTGCCGGCAAGAAGAAGCAATGCGGCAGTGATCCACGGCTTGGACACGAACGTGTGGTTGTCAAAATTCTGTAAAACTGGATCTGTCACGAATTCCTTCCTCCGACCATCCCGGGTCCCACTTTGGGGAAGGGCCTCCAGGACGCGTCTTTTGATTTGCTAGCCCGACCGCTTCACCCCTCAGTTGATCTTCTTCTCCCGACCCTCCCATTCGCGCTTACGGAGGACGTATTTCTGGATCTTACCGGTCGATGTTTTTGGTAGCTCTCCAAATGCGATCGCCTTTGGTACTTTGAAACGGGCGAGCCGCGTGCGGCAATGTTCGATGATTTCCTCTTCCGATGCGTCCATGCCGGACTTCAGCGTGACAAAGGCTTTTGGAACTTCGCCCCACTTTTCATGGGGTATCGGGATGACCGCGCATTCCAGGACAGCCGGATGACTGACCACCGCCTGTTCCACCTCGACCGTGCTTATGTTTTCGCCACCGGAAATGATGATGTCCTTCTTGCGGTCGCGAAGTTCGATCGATCCATCGGGGTGCGTCACGGCGAGGTCGCCGCTGTGAAACCAGCCCCCACTGAAAGCCTCGGATGTTCCGCTGGGATCCTCAAAGTAGCCTTTCATGACGACGTTCCCCCGCATAACAACCTCGCCCATCGTTTGCCCGTCTGCAGGGACGTCCCCCATTTTCTGGTCGACGACGCGCATCTCTCCGCCACAGACATTCGGGAAGCCCTGTTGAGATTTCAGGCGTGCCTGCTCTTGCTGGGAGAGATCACCGATATCCGGCGGCGGCACGTTTATCGTGAACGGCCCGTAGGTTTCCGTGAGCCCGTAAACATGTTCGAGATCGAAGTTCAGTTCGCCCATTTGGGCGATCAAAGTCGGTGACGGCGGAGCGCCGGCCGTGAAAAGCCGGACCGGGTGTTCCAGGCGGTGAGCCATGGGGGCGTTGGCCAGCATCGTCAGCACGGTCGGAGCAGCCGAGAAGTGGGTTACCCCTCCGTCGAACAGTCGCCATGCTTCGGCGGGATCGACGCGAGGTATGCAGATGCTCTGTGCACCGACTGCGGCCACGGCCCAGGTAAACGTCCAGCCGTTGCAGTGAAACATCGGAAGCGTCCAGAGATACTTGCTGTCTGAGGTCAACCCGTTGTCCAGAGCCATCGCCATCGCATTCAGATAGGCTCCGCGGTGATGATACATCACGCCTTTGGGCCGGCCGGTGGTTCCCGAAGTGTAGTTAACGGAAATCAATTCGTACTCGTCTCGGAGCCAGGATTCGACGACGTCGCCGGCTCCCTGATCAAGCAGGCTCTCCATGCCTTTGCCCGTGTCGATTCGCCGGATGTCGGCTGGCACCCCGGACAGTCGGTCCTCGAGTTCGGTGCTGAAGAATATGGTCCGAGCACCGCTTTGTTCGACGATGTAGGAAATTTCCGGGACAGACAGCCGGGTGTTGATCGCCACGAGAACGCCCCCCGCCAGCGGTACTCCAAAATGGGCGAGCAGCAACGGTTCCGAATTCAGCGCCAGAAAAGCGATCCGGTCACCTTTCCTGAGACCGGAAGCACGCAGTGCCGAGGCCAGCTGCCGGGAGCGGGCCCGGAACTGCTTCCAGGTGTAACGGACATCTCCGTCAACGACCGCACAGCGATTCGCGTAGGCTTCCCCGGCCCGTTCCAGAAAACGTGTCGGGCTCAGTTCCTGTCGAAAAACGCGAGTGAAGTCCTCATTCATGTCAATAACCGGGCTCCTAGTCCCTTCCGACCCTCATCGGCCACATTCGACCTCTTTCTCCATGGCAATCAGTCGATGGCGGCCGACTGTGCCTGCATCCGTCGTTTTCCTGTAGCCGAGTTTCTCATAGAAGTCTTCGAGGTATTCGTGTGGTAGCAGTACAAATCGGCGTGCCCCTTCCAGGGTGGCCAGTTTCTCGAGTTCGGAGACCACCAGCCCCCCGATGCCATGACCGCGATATCGTGGCCGGACTGCAATCCGGGCCAGGGTGGCCTCACCAACTGCACCCATCGAAAACCGTCCCGTCGCGACAGGAACGTTTCCATCGTAGATCAAAACGAGCGTTGCATCCTCGTCGCAGCCGTCTTCGTCAAGTTCTGACGGAATCCCCTGCTCATCCACGAAGATTTCGCGGCGAAGTTTCAATGCTTCGCGCATCTCGTCGGGCGTCTCCACGCGTTTTGGGCGGAGATTGTCCACTACGCTCTCTTCGCCACTTCCTGGAAGCCAGTCGGCCCGAGACCGACTGATTCCGCGTAGCGGTTGAGCGCGACTCGTGCTGCTTCACCGTCTGCCAGGGTTGCCGGCCGGCCGCTGCCGGTTCCCTCGAAGCGGCACGACAGGACGTCGAGGGATCCTCTCTTCCTGTCCGCCTTGAGATCGTATCGAGCCACGAGACGCTCTCCGGCGAGAACCGGCAGACAGTAATAGCCATAAGTGCGTTTGGGAGCCGGCTTGAAGATCTCCAGAACCTGATCGAAGCTGAACAGCCGTTTCACCCGTGAACGATCCCACAGCAGGGGGTCGAAGGGCGACAGGAGTACGCCGGCATCCTTTCGGGGTCGTACCCTTTCGAGACGGCTGGCGAGCTTCCGATCTTCGATGCGAATCCATCCGGGCGTTGGTCGGCCTTCGGGATTCTCCAGTGCACAGGGAAGTATCTGGCCTTTCTCGACAAGACGATCGAGCGTATCCGTAATCTCCTTCTTCCTGTTGGCCAGCCTCCAGGTGGACGCGATCGTTCCGGTCGTTGCCCATCCATGACCTTCGAGTGCGCGCAGCAGCAGTGTTTCAAAACCGTCAGACCTCGACAGGCGCTCTTGCCGTACTCTTTGCGGTATGACTCGTTCCGCAAGGTCGTAGGTTCGCTGGAAATTCTTCCGTTCCCGTATGGCGAACTCCCCGTTCGACCAGAGGGCCGTGGCGACACGCTTTGCGATCTTGAGATCCCACCAGCCCCGACTTCCGCCTCCCTCCATATCCTTGGAGCGCAGCGGTCCTTCATCGCGAACGCGTCGCCGAAGTTTCCGCGCAACTTCCGGGTGTTCGCCGACAAGATCCCCCCACCAGGGGTGATGCCGGAACTCGCGCCGTCGGAATTCAAACGCCGGATAGAGCTCCATGGGAATCCAGCTCGCTTCGTGTCCCCAGTACTCGAACACCGGCTTGCCCGGTTCGAGAAGCTCCTCGCCGAGCGTCGGATCGAGACCCTGCAATCTCGAAAGGAGAACAATCGTGTGGCTTCTCGCACCCGCGATCGAAACCGTGTCGAGTTGCAGGTATCCGAAGCGCCGCATGACCGCCATCGCGGACTCCCGAGCCTGCTTTCCACGTCCCTTCGCCCGAGTGGGAAATCCGGTCCACTCCGGTTTCATGAGGCCGGCCCGGGCGAGGGCAAGCCTCCGGGCTTCCCGTACGGTCAGCGTTTCCACGGCTGAGAATTTCTCATCGTCGGACGGACGCGATGGTCGCTTCCGTCGTGAGGATCGTTGCGAACTCATCGTGCAGGTTGGCAAGGGAGATGGCGTGGACCTCTTCGGCGGTATAGTGCCGCCCCTGGTGGTCTTTCCTGTCGAACGTCGCTGTCGCGTCCGAAACAACGTAGGTCTTGAAGCCGAAGTTGCCGGCCATTCGTACAGTAGTCGAGACACAATGGTTGGTGGTGAGTCCCACGATGACCAGCGTGTCGTATCCCTGGTTGCGCAGATAGCTTTCGAGTTCGGTACCTATGAAGGCGCTGTTGACGTTCTTCTCGAACACGGGTTCGCCGGGCTGGGGGAGCACCTCGCTCTTGAAGTCACAACCCGGCTGGCCTGGCCTTAACGGAGAGCCGTCTTCAGTCGATAGATGTTGCGTATGGACCACTGGAAGTCCGGACTGTCTCCAGGTTTGGAGTAGCCGCCGAGCGTTCGCCTCTGCATCCGGGTTGTTGCGGGGTCCCCACTTGGGATCGTCGAAGCCAGCCTGGATATCAATGATGATGAGAACCGCATTGTCTGGAAGCATCTTGGTGCCCAACGGTCAGCCCCTCATTCGGGAAGCCTGTATGCAATGATTTGCCCAGGCGTTCTCGTTCGGGCGTTCCCGGCCGTAAAGACAATGTACTGCTGTCCCTCGTGCATGTAAGTCATCGGCCCTCCGGTCTGTGCGCCTGCAGGAATCTCGGTCTCCCAGATGATCTCACCGGTTGCCTTGTCGTATGCCCGGAATATGGGCAGCCCGCCCCAACCCTCACCGGCAAACATCAGGGTCTTGGTCACCAGGATTCCGGCGCGCGAACGGCTGCCGGTCTTGGGAAGATCGAGTCCTTCGAGCAACGGATGTTCCTTTATCGACTGCGGAGTTTCACCATTGGGCACTTGCCAGGCGATCTCACCCTTGTTCATGTCGTACGCCGTGATCCGTCCATAGGGCGGTTTGATGATCGTCAGGCCCTCAACAGTGGAGCCACCGCGTCCGGCGACAAAACTCATGTCGCCTCCGGATGGGGGGACCAGCGCGTGCACCGCCACGCGAGTTTGAGAACCAACGTACACATAGCCGGTTTCCGGATCAGCGGCCCCGGCTTCCCAGTTTGCACCTCCGAGGGAGCCCGGAAGCCCTAGTGTTCCTTCGGTTCCGTCTGGTGAGGCGGCCAGAGAAGGAGGTGTGTAAAGTGGGCCCAGTCGGTACTTCTCGACCAACTGGAGAGCCATCTGGTTCAGTTCGGGAGTGAAGTCGATGAGGTCGTCCCGGGTGACGCCCTGGCGATCGAACGGAGGTGGCTTGGTAGGAAACGGTTGGGTTGGCGATGTCCACTCGCCCGGCACATCGGTTTGCGGAACAGGGCGCTCCTCCAGCGGCCACACCGGCTCCCCGGTCACGCGATCAAAAACATATGCAAAGGCTTGCTTCGTCAGCTGAACAAGCGCCTTGATGGGTTTCCCATCGACATTGAGATCGACAAGGATCGGGGGCGCGGTCATGTCGTAGTCCCAGATGTCATGATGAACCAGTTGCTGGTGCCAGATCCTTTCGCCGGTCCGGATGTCGAGGCAAACGACGGACGCGGAGAACAGGTTGTTTCCAGGACGATGCCCACCGTAATAATCGCTCGTAGCGTCCTCCACGGGCAGATAGACGTATCCCAGCTCTTCGTCGACCGTGAAAGGAGGCCAGATTCCCGCGTTGCCCGTGTATTCGGCCGATCCGTCCAGCCAGGTGTCGTATCCGAACTCTCCGGGTCGGGGAACGGTGTGGAAGACCCAGATCTTCTTGCCGGTACGTGCATCGAATGCCATGACGTCGGCCTTTGTGTTGCCTTTGGATGGGGGTCGGCCCCCTGGGTCAAGTGCGGGTCCGACTACGACAACATTATGGGAAACGACCGGTGGCGAGCTGTTTCCGATCGTACCGATCGGATCGAAATCGAATCCGAGCTCCTCAAACAGGTCCACAACGCCGTCTTCTCCAAAGCCTTCGACAGGTTGTCCGTTGCCGGCGTTCAGTGCGACGAGATGGAATCCGGGAGTAATTGTGAAGATGCGTTCTTCCGTGCCGTCGGTCCAGTAGGAAACACCACGACTGATTTTCCGCGGTGCCTTGTCAAAGCGTTCTCCCTCGTCCATCCTCCAGATCCACAATGTCTCGCCCGTTCCTGCATCAGCAGCAACGACCACGCGCCGGTCCGCGACCGTGAAGTAAAGCACGCCGTTCACCATGATCGGGGTCGTCTCGGCTTTGTACTCGGGACGGCTTCCGTAGTTGTCGGACTTCCAGATCCAGGCGATCTCGAGCTCACCGACGTTGTCCCTGTTGATTTGGTCGAGAGGGGAGTAGCGCGTGCTTCCTCCGTCAGCGGAAGTCGCACGCCACTGGCCGTTCAATGCGCCGTTCTGTCCGAACACGGTGACCGTTCCGACTGTCAGCACAAGGAGTAGAACGGGCAGGATGTTTTGAAACCGGTATGACGACATTTGGCTTTTCCTTTCCCGTCCGGCGGGGCCGTCGAACGAGGTTATTTCGCTTGTAGAATGAGCGGGTTCGAAGAATGAAAGGTGTTCGTCGAAGTCAAGTAATGTCATTCGCCCACAATTCTACCCGGTTGCGGCAACGATGTCTCCGTTGCTTCAGTAGATCGAGCGTGACAAATGTGGGATGGAATCCAACGGGGAGGGTCAGATCTGCATCGATTCTTGCCCGATAACCGTGAAGAATGACGAGCTCTTGGGCTGGTCGGGAAGCTCGATTTCCGTGTCCATCAGCCTGGCTACACGGGACTTCTCTCCACGGACAATCAGACCTTCCTGAGGACTCGGCATGGGGTTGGGTGCGATGGGGAACGCGTCGGCGGCTGTGTAAACGCAGATGTAGAGCCCGCGCTGCAGTTCGGAACGGTTTGCTTCAGAGCCGTGCAGCGAACGAGTGTGCATCAGGCAGACGCTACCGGCATTGCCCGTGATGAGCGACTGCTTCTGTTCGGCCTCGGCCGCAACCCGGGCGTGAACCTTCCCTGTAAACGTTTCTTCTTTGAAAAGTGAATAGACCGGTCCCTCTTGCGACCCTGGAACAGCCGTCAGGCATCCATTGCTCTCGGTCATATCGTCCAACATCAGGAGTGCGGTGATGATGTCGTCGTTCGTGTGCGGTGTGTACGCGAAGTCCTGGTGATAGGCGACCGTGGTTCGTGCGCCCGGCAATTTCAAATTGATCTTACAGTGATGAAGCTTAACGTTCGGGCCGATGAGGTCGGCCACCATATCGACCATGGGGGCGTTGCTCATGACATCGAAGTAAGCTCCGCTTATCTCTGAAGGGTTGTTGACGCGACGAAGGGCCGGTCTGTCGGCGGTGTGCTCGGTTCCCATATCGAACCGCGAACGCCCATCAACGGTCGGTTGGCCGAATGGCTCGGAGTGAGTGCGGCTTTCATCGACCCAATCGTCGAGCTGCCGTTTCAGCGTTGTCAAATCCACATCGCTGACAGCGTTCTCGACAACCAGAAATCCGTTCTGCCAGAATTGTTCAGTTTGTGATTCGCTCAGCATTGCCGTTAACGGATATTAACTCCAATTCTTCAAAGTAACGCAATCATTTCACATGATCGCTCAATCGGTGCCCGCTGTCCCTTTTCTTTTTGTGTACTTGTCCACCCCCAGAAAATGGAGTGAAACGTACGGTTCACCTCCGATCAAACGATCGACCGTAAATCGATCGTTCCGCTTGCGATTCGTCCCAGTACGTCCACAACGAAAGCGCGTTCGGCCTCCCTGACCCGCAGAGCCAGAGATTCCGGAGTGTCTCCGTAAAGAAGAAGGCCGGTGGTGCACCACCGGCCTTCCGACTGATCGGTGACCCGGATCAAGATCCGGATCGGACCAGCCCCATTTCAATACCGGTAGTGATCCGGCTTGTAAGGCCCGTCCACCGGAATCCCAATGTACTCGGCCTGGTCTGGTCTGAGCCTCGTGAGCTTGACGCCGAGTTGGTCGATGTGGAGCCGTGCGACCTCTTCGTCTAGCATCTTGGGAAGCATGTAGACTTTCTTCTCGTAATTTTCAGGGTTCACCCAGAGTTCAACTTGCGCCAGGACCTGGTTGGTGAAAGACGCCGACATCACAAAGCTCGGATGGCCCGTCGCGCAGCCGAGGTTGAGGAGCCTGCCTTCAGCCAGCATCAGAATACTGTGGCCGTCCGGGAACACCCACTCGTCATACTGAGGTTTGATGTTGACCCTTTCGATGCCTTCTGTCTTCTTCAGGCCCGCGATGTCGATCTCGTTGTCGAAGTGGCCGATGTTGCCTACGATGGCCTTGTCCTTCATCCGCGCCATATGATCGGCGGTGATGATGTCCTTGTTGCCGGTGGTAGTGACGAAGATATCGGCGGTCCCGACGAATTCTTCGAGGGTGGTGACCTGGTAGCCTTCCATCGCAGCCTGGAGGGCGCAGATGGGATCTATCTCCGTTACGACGACACGCGCACCCTGCCCGCGCAGGGCCTGGGCACAGCCCTTTCCAACTTCACCGAAGCCGCAGACCACCGCAACCTTGCCGCCCATCATGACGTCGGTTGCCCGGTTGATGCCGTCCACAACCGAGTGCCGGCAGCCGTAGACGTTGTCGAACTTACTCTTGGTCACTGAATCGTTGACGTTGATGGCCGGAAACAGCAGTGTGCCGTCATTGGCCATCTGGTAGAGACGATGGACGCCGGTTGTGGTTTCTTCGCTGACGCCCTTGATGCCCCCGCTGATCGAAGCCCCGCAGCCGGGATGGGCGGCCAGTTCGGCTTCAATTGTCTTAAGGATGACGCCCCATTCTTCGGGATCGTTCTCCGGATCAAACGCCGGCACTTTTCCAGCCTTTTCGTACTCGAGTATCCGGTGCACATACAGGGTGGCGTCTCCGCCATCGTCGACGATCAGGTCCGGACCGGACCCGTCGGGCCAGGCCAGAGCCTCTTTGGTGCACCACCAATACTCTTCAAGAGTTTCGCCTTTCCATGCGAACACCGGTGTGCCCTTCGGATCCTCGGGGGTGCCTCCCGTTTCGGGCCTGCCAACGACGACGGCGGCCGCGGCATGGTCCTGGGTCGAGAAGATGTTGCAGGAAACCCAGCGTACGTCCGCTCCCAGGCCGACCAGCGTCTCGATCAGGACGGCAGTTTGAACGGTCATATGCAGGCTGCCCATGATCTTGGCGCCGTCGAGCGGCTTGTCGTTTCCGTGCTTGGTCCGGAGCGCCATGAGACCGGGCATCTCGTGCTCGGCAAGCCGGATTTCCTTGCGGCCAAACTCAGCGAGCGACAGGTCTGCGACTCTGAAACGCGGGCGCTCTTCCGGTGTGCCCGTCGAGGGGTTGTTGGACTTGTCGGTTGCAGTACTCATTGTCAGTTTCTCTCCTTAACTCTGGCCGACCCGGTGTCGGGCCTTCTTGTTTTAATTACGACTTCTGTTCGATCAATAGAACTCGGAAATCGGGCTTTCGCCGCCGTGGCAACGAAAAGGGTCGGGCCCTTGGCATCTCTTTCAGGCGGCAGTTGATGGAATCGAATGTTTCCGAATCCCGCGTCTTCGAGCCAACCGGAGAGCTGATCTTCCCCGAACCCCAGCCAGACGTGACCCATCCGCTTCCTGTAGTCTTCGTGGTCGTGGGGAAGCATGTCCACCACCAGCAGGCGGCCACCGTCGCGGAGCGAGCGGGCTACTTCGTTTATTGTGCCTTCGGGGTCGGCGAGATGATGAAGTACGAGCACCAGCGTCGCCACATCCAACTCGCCATCCTCAATCGGGAGCCTCTCGAGACGTCCCCGCCGGAGCTCCACATTGGCAGCCCCTTCAATTCGTGTTCCGGCTGCTTCGAGCATGGCATCCGAATCGTCGACACCGATCACCTTGCCCACGAAGGGCGCCAGGTAAGCGGTCAGCTGACCCGTGCCGCAGCCGAGGTCGCCTACGACCCAGCGGTCGTCAAGCAGTCCTAGCATTGCCTGCAGATCGAATCGCTGGCCGAACATCTCGCGCCTCATTTCAGCCCATTCTCCGGCGGCTGAAGAGAAAAATTCCTGGGAGCGTGTGCCGCGCTGGTCGAGGACTCCCTGAAGGCGGCGTCGGTCTTCCCCGGCAGCCGCGCTTCTTCCCACCTGCTCTCCAACCAGCCGCCACAGCCTGCCGACGGAGGCTTCGGGATGATCCCCTCTGGCCTCGTAGTATCGGCTCGTGCCGTCCGGTCGCGCTTCCACCCAGCCGTGGTCCGCAAGCCACTTGAGGTGACGACTGACGGTTGACTGAGGCAGCTGGAGTACGGAACAAAGCTCGGAAACGGTCAGTTCATGTCGCTCGAGGATCAGCAGTATCCGACAGCGAACCGGGTCCGCCAGGGCGGACATCTGTTCGAGAATCGGAAGATGAACTGGTACGGTCGGAGTGTCTATCGATCCCTTCATCCGGATGAAAGGATATAACGGGGTCGTCCTGGATGTCAATACCTGGCGAGTTCAAGGAGTTCCGCAGCGGTCAGGCAGTACGAGCGCCCTCTCACCAGCTTATGTACTTGTACATCAGGCGGATAAGCTTGTACGCCTCGAGCATGTCTCCTGCCTGATACTCCACGGTAGTTCCGTCCATCCGTCGCATACCCGGGACCGCTTCGAGGATGTCCGCGCGTGTCGTCGAGGCAAACTTCATTCGTACCGTTGCGGGTCCTCCAGCTTCGAGAACCTTGGCGCTCCCGAGTGCGTTCAACGCATCGCGCGTCGCCCCCCGCAGCCGACTGCGAACAACTTCCGGGTGAATCAGTTTGGCGACGGACGACCCAACCGCTTCCTTCGTTGGAACGGTTCTCGTTTCGACCAGTTCCTCGAACTGCAACGTAAACGCCAGATCACCGCTGGCCAGGATAACGGGCACGCCGACGGATCCTGCAAAGTGGGCGTTCATGCCGCCCTCTCCCACTTCGACTCCGTTGATCCACAGGCCCTTCACCGAGCCGGAGCCCGTGTGTGCCAGGAAACCATCTTCGGTGCCCGCCCGTGAATGGTAGCCGAGGAAGACAGCCGCATCGAACGAATCGTCCAGGCCCTGTACCATTCCCAGCGGCTTGATGTTTCCCTGGATGTACTGGACCCGCTCGTCCAGCCGGGTGTGAAGGAGGTTCTGCATGTCGCCGTGGGAATCGTTGACAAGAACCTGGGCCGGTCCGTGTTCAAAAATCGCGGACACGACGGCGTTGACTTCTTCGGTCATGAGCTCCCGACCCAGAGAATAGTCCTTGCCCGAGCCATTCGTCATTTTCGAAGTCCCGATCCCCCCGATCCCTTCCATATCGACCGAGATGAATATCTTGAGCGGTTGGTCCTGGGCCAGGCCTATCGGGGGTGAGAGCATCACCAGGAGGGCCAGCAGACCGGCGATCGGGCTAGCGGTCCAGACGTGTCGAACCATGTCAGCTCCTTCTGTCGAACGAATACCTGTATACGTTGGTTTCCCGAAGTTTGAAGCCGATGCGTTGATACAGACGGTTGGCGGCTTCGCGAGACGGTCGTGAGGTCAGGTCTACAGTACGGGCGCCGCTGTCCTTCGCGATTTCGAGAGCTTCCCTGCTCAGTGCCTCTCCAATTCCGCGCCCGCGGAGATCTCCGTCAACCACGACGTCTTCGATGATGGCTCGAACGCCGGTTGGAATCCGGAACAAGACCAGCGTCAGGCTCCCTCCAATCGTTCCATCCACTCTCGCGACGAGCAACCGTGTGGAATCGGAACGCACGATGTGCCCGAGCTCACGTTCGCCCGGTGGAGCCGCCGAGCGACTGAGCTGTCCGGTCAAACGCCCGAAGGCCTCAACCAGTTCTGACGTAACTTCATTGGCTTCTTCGACAATCAATCTCAACTCCTTGCTGATCCGCAAAGCTGATCCGCAAAGCTGATCCGCACCCTGAACAGGTTCGCGGTGAGCTGCTATCAGTGTGCTGTGAGAGCTTCGGCGTACTCCTTGAACGCCTCTGCCGAGAACGACCGAACCCGCGCAAACAACGAAAGAGGTCCGGAGGGGTGTGAGCTGACACCGCGATAACGGCTCTCAACACCCCGTCCAGGGTGGCTCCCGTTTGCCCAAACGATTGACGACGATGCGAACAATATCGAAATGTTTCCTTTTCCGACGTGGTTCGCCTTCGGATGTCGAGCCGTCTACTCTTCTTCTACTATCGTTGCCTTGTTGATGTAATCGAGCCTCGGAAAATCCTTGTTCAGGTAAGTATTCCCTTCGGCCTGTATGCGTCCCTGTGCCGGTCCGTTGCCGCTTGGAGCCCCCTCGCCGTATCCGCTGTAGATGTCGTTGACAACGCTCATGCCATCCACGACGCGGCCGAACGGCGCGAATCCGATTCCGTCAAGGTTCGTATTGTTTTGAAAATTGATGAAGAGCTGCGTCGTTCGAGTGTGCGGTCCCGCACCGCTCATCGCGTAGGTGATGTAACCCCGTCTGTTGCTCTGTTTGACCGGATCAACGGCAATTTGGGCCTCGCTCCACACGGAGGAGAGGGAGGGATCGCCGTTGATGCCGAACTGCACCATGAAGCCTGAAATTACCCGGAAAAACCGGCAGTCGTCGTAGAACCCGTTCTTGACGAGGTTGTAGAAACGATCGGCCCCATGGGGCGCCCAATCACGCTGCACCTCGATCACGAACGTCCCTGCGCTCGTGTCGAAACTGGCCCTGTACTTGTCCGGCGCCGTTTCGTCAAGTCCCGCCGGATTCTTCAGTGCCGTGTTGTCTTGTCCGGCCGCGCCGGTGGCCCCGGTGGCCATCAGCGTCACCCCCAAAAATATCTTTAACAGCGAACGTTTCGTCATCTCGTACTCCTCCAGAGAAATGCGGGCTCGATTCGGTTGACTCCCAAGCCCCCATGATACCTTTTCAGTAACAACCGTGCACTGAGATGGTCGGATCCGGGTCAGTTTTCTTGCCGCTGGAGAGAGTAGTTTAAAGGCATGGCCCCCCCGGAGATTGACGTCCACAGGGACGGCTGTATACGACCTGTCGACTCCCTGCCGGCCAGCCTCAGTTTCATCCGGCACCGCCCGGAGTTATTCGTACTTTTCGATCGATCAGCCGGTCGATTTTGCGCCAAATTCTTCTTGCACGGTAATGGCAGTTGAGCCCCCACCGCCAATAGGCCCGGCAAACACGCTGATAATTAGATACTGGCAGCTCTATGAGCCAGATCACCTCGACATGGCAGGATGACACCAAAAAACTGCACAAGTCATTCTGCTTGCTATACCTAGCACCGAAATGATACAAAAGCGAAAAATACGAACTAGTGCGTTTGCGCTATTACCATAGTATCTTTGCACTACCAGGTTTCGTACCTTTGTAATAGAAAAGCAAGAACCCCGCGTAACGGAGAGTAGGAATGACGAAACATATCTTCGCGATTCTAGCCATAGGATTTCTCTGTCTTGCCGGCGGTGCCGACGTGAGCCAGGCGCAGCAACAAGAACCTTCCGGTGCCTCCCCCGCGATGGCGGCTTCGCACACCGCCCCCACCCTGTCAGTTGACGCGCAGCAGAATCTGATCGACCAGTATTGCGTCTTCTGCCACGACGACGTCGAGATGTCCGGCGGCATGTCGATGTCCGGGTTAGACCTGACACATGTGGAACAAACTCCGGATCTTGTGGAAGAAATGATTCGCAAAGTCCGCGCCGGTCTGATGCCGCCTGCCAGGCAGCCGCGACCGGACGTCGGGACTTTGCAGGCTTTTGTCGCCTCGCTCGAGGAGGGGATGGATCGTGCCGGCGCCGCCAACCTCAATCCCGGCCGGCTGTCGCTTCACCGGCTGAATCGAGCCGAATATGCGCTGTCGGTCCGTGACCTGCTCCAGGTTGACGTCGATGTTCGAGCGCTTCTGCCGCCCGACAGCATGGGCTACGGTTTTGACAACACAGCAGAGGCCCTGGGAATTTCGCCAGCTCTGGTCGAAGGCTACATCCGGGCTGCCGGCGAGACCAGCCGTGCGGCGCTTGGGGATTTGAACCTGGGCGGTACCTCGGCGACCTACGACATCACCCGGACGGCTTCGCAGATGCGACAGGTCGAGGGTGCTCCCTTCGGAACGCGAGGTGGAATCTCGGTCATCCACAACTTTCCGGCTGACGGCGAATACATCTTCACGATGACGTTCTACGGCGAATCGACGGGCGGTATCTTCGGGCTGAACAATCCGCTTGCGGAGGATTACGAAGAAGAAATCGAAGTTTCCATCGAAGGCGAACGCGTGGCTGTGATGACGGTTGCGAACAACATGAACGAGAGGGACGCCGCCGGTCTGACACTCACGACGGAACCGATTTCGGTCAAGGCGGGCCCGCAGCGGCTTTCAGCGGCTTTCGTTCAACGGTTCATGGGGTTGGTCGACGATCTCATCCGGCCGATCGAGCACACAATCGCCGATCAGCAGGTTTCAACCGGCGAAGGGATCTCAACGCTGCCGCATCTGCAGGAACTGAACATCAAGGGTCCGTACAATGCGACGGGTGTTTCCGAAACGCCCAGCCGAGCCAGGATATTCAGTTGCCGGCCGACCAGCCTTAGTGAAGAGGGACCCTGTGCCGCCGAGATCATCTCTGATCTCGTCACCCAGGCGTATCGCCGACCGGTAAGCACAGAGGACCTGGAAGGATTGATGACCTTCTACCGGACCGGTCGGGAAGAAGGGGACTTCGAGTCGGGCATTCGAACAGCCCTTCAGGCCATCCTGGCGAGCCCCGGCTTTGTGTTCCGATTCGAGCAGGCACCCCCGGACGCCCAACCGGGTCAGAACTACCGCATCAGCGATCTGGAACTGGCTTCCCGTCTGTCGTTCTTCCTGTGGAGCAGCGGCCCGGACGACGAACTCCAGTCCCTGGCCCGCGACGGCCGCCTCAGCGAACCGGCGGTTTTGGAACAGCAAGTACAACGCATGCTCGAGCACCCGCGGTCCGAAGCGCTCTCGACCCGGTTTGGAGGCCAGTGGTTGGGTCTGGGCAATCTCGAGGGCAGGGTTCCCGATCCGATTCTGTTCCCCCAGTTCGACATGTATATGGGCCAGTCGATGCGGCGGGAAACCGAGTTGTTCTTCGACAGCATTATTCGCGAGGATCGCAACGTACTCGACCTGTTGACGGCCGACTACACGTTTGTCGATGAGCGCCTGGCGAAGCACTACAAGATTCCGAACGTTCTGGGAAACAGGTTTCGCCGCGTAGCTGTGATGGGCGAGGACCGGAAGGGATTGTTCGGGCACGCCAGTATTCTCACCATCACGTCCAATGCCGACAGGACGTCTGCTGTACAGCGAGGCAAATGGGTGATGGAAACCCTCCTCGGCTCGCCCCCGCCGACGCCGCCGCCCAACGTGCCGAAGTTGGAGGAAACCGACAGGCTGACGGCAGGTAAGGTTCTGACGTTGCGTGAGCGCATGGAAGAGCACCGGGCGAACCCAACGTGTGCGGCATGTCACCGAATGATCGACCCGATCGGCCTCGCACTCGAGAACTTCGATGCAACGGGCAGATGGCGGGAGCAGGATGGCGGCGTTCCCATCGACACGTCGACGGAGTTGTTTGACGGTACCAAGATAAGCGGTCCCGCCAGCCTCCGGGAGGCCATCCTCAGCCGTTCCGACGCGTTCATCCAGAACTTCACCGAGAATCTTCTGGTCTATGCGTTGGGCCGGAAGAACGAACATTACGACATGCCCACGGTTCGTGACATCGCCCGCGAGGCTGCCGGCAACGACAACCGCTTTTCTTCGTTCGTTCTGGGTGTCGTGGCAAGCCCGGCGTTTCAGATGAGGCAGATGGAAGAGACTACCGACGATGCCCAGGCGGGCGGACAGCGGTAGCCGGGAGTGGCGTTGTTGTTTGCCATTATTTGACGAGTTCTAAGTAGACCGATTTCACCGCAGTAGAAGCTATTCAGGAGGATTTGAGGCTTATGTTCATCACGAAGAAGCATATTTCCCGTCGGACCGTTCTCAAGGGCATGGGCGCGGCGGTGTCCTTACCGCTGTTGGAAGGGATGTTACCCGCCCAGACTCCGATGAGCCAGACCGCGGCGGCGCCCAAGCTTCGGGTGGCCGGCATCGAGATGGTGCACGGCAGCGCCGGTGCTTCCAAGTACGGAGCCGAACAAAACATGTGGTCCCCGGCGGCTGCCGGATCCGACTTCGATCTCACGCCGAGCGCGATGAGTCCTCTCGAGCCGTTCCGGGACTATCTGACGATCGTCAGCAACACCGACGTGGTTCCTGCTGAAGCCTTCGTCCTCAGTGAGGTCGGCGCCGACCATTTCCGATCCAGCGCCGTGTTTCTCACGCAGTCGAAACCGAGGATGACGGAAGGCTCGGACGTCTATGTCGGAACATCGATGGACCAGATGTATGCCCAGCGGTTCCAGGACACGCCGATTCCTTCGATTCAGCTCTGCATCGAGCCGGTCGACATTGCCGGCGGTTGTCTCTACGGGTATGCCTGTGCGTACAGAGACACGATCAGCTGGTCGTCGCCCTCGGATCCGCTTCCCATGGTGAGGGATCCGCGCATTGTCTTCGACCAACTGTTCGGCGCTGGTGGGACGCCCGAAGAGCGGTCCGCACGCCGTCAAACGGATCGAAGCATCCTGGACTGGATCACGCACGAGGTGGCTCGGCTGAAGAATGATCTTGGCCCGAGCGACCAGCGCCGGTTGACCGAGTACCTCGACGACGTTCGCGAGATCGAACGAAGGATTCAGAAGATCGAGGCGTTTAACGCCAGTGGCGAGGCGCGCGAGATCCCGGATGCGCCGATAGGCGTGCCGGACTCGTTTGAGGAGCATGTCAAGTTGATGTTCGATCTCCAGGCACTGGGATTCGCATCCGGCGTGACCCACGTCTCTGCGTTCAAGATGTCGAAGGACGGCACCAGCCGAACCTACCCGGACAGTGGCAGCAGAGGCTCATTCCACCCGGCCTCCCATTTCGGGACCGCACCGGAACGCATCGAAGAGTTCAACAAGATCAATCGATACCACGTCA
Source organism: uncultured Solibacteraceae bacterium (assembly GCA_964584435.1). Taxonomy (GTDB): domain Bacteria; phylum Acidobacteriota; class Terriglobia; order 20CM-2-55-15; family 20CM-2-55-15; genus CAZOZZ01. The sequence goes on from CAZOZZ010000009.1 coordinate 38,624, forward strand.
GCATGGTTCCCTACTTCCTGGAGAAGTTGAAGAACACGCCTGACGGCGACGGCAGCCTGCTGGACCACACCCTGGTGATCTATGGCTCGCCAATGGGCAACGCGAGCGTGCACAACCACAAGCGGTGTCCGCTGTTCCTGGCTGGTCATGCCAACGGCGCCCTCAAGGGCAACCAGCACTTGATCGCGCCGGACGGAACGCCGATGGCGAATGCTTTCCTGACCGTGATGCACAGGATCGGATTTGATGACATGGAGACCTTTGGTGACAGCACCGGCGAGTTTGCGATCTGATCGAAGCGCAGGAGGAAGACCTATGTTGAGGAAGAAATTGATTGGTGGCCTTTGTGTGAGCTTCGTCGGTGCGATTTCGGTGACGGTGCTGCTTCTTGCGGCGCCGTCAGACACTCCGGTTGCGGACGCGGTTCGAGCCGGCGATATGGCGACGTTGCGCGCCCTGCTGTCGGAGGGCGTTGATGTGAACACAGCCCAGGGCGACGGTATGACCGCACTCCACTGGGCGGCATACAAGGAGGATGTGGAGACAGCGGAGATCCTGCTTTATGCCGGTGCGAACGTGCGGGCTGCGACTCGGATCAATGCCATGACTCCTTTGATTCTGGCCGCTCAAACCGGCAGTGCATCCATGATCGAGACGCTGGTCGAGAATGGGGCGGATCCGAACGTGACGATCACGACCGGGACAACGCCGCTCATGCTTGCGGCTGCTGCAGGCAGTGCGCCCGCGATAACGGCATTGCTCGACGCCGGAGCCGATGTGGACGCCAAGGAAAACGCCCAGGGGCAGACCGCGTTGATGTTCGCGGCTTCTTTCAACCGGGATGCCGCGATCAAGGTTCTCATGGAGCATGGTGCGGACGTCACGATCGCTTCGAAGGTGGTTGATGTGGCCGCTCGGTCCCGGGGGCGTGGGCGTGGTGGCCAGACCGCAGCACGCGGGCGCGGAGCCGGAACGGGCGGAAACCAGCAGGCCGCGCCAGTGCCGGCTCCAGGCCAGAGGCAGATTCCCCAGGCAGCTGCAGCCGCGGGGCGGGGACCGAATCCTCAGGCAGCCGCAACCGGAGGGCGCGGGCGGGGACGTGGAGCCAACGCTCAGACGGCGGAATCGGCGGCCGATGCCCCACTTCTGTCGGCATCGGGGCTTCCCGTTACCAATGGAAACGTGGGTAGCGTTCGGCGCCGGACGGGTGGACGCGGACGCGGGGGGGGAGGAGATCGTCCCAGACGTGTCGATTATCTAGGCGGCATGACTCCTTTGCTTTTTGCGGCGCGTGAGGGCCATTTTGAGGCGACAAAGGTTCTGCTGGACCAGGGTGCCGATGTCAATACGGTCAGCCCTGGCGACAAGAGCAGTCCGCTGCTGGTCGCGACGATCAATGGCCATTTCGACCTCGCAAAGCTCTTGCTGGATCAGGGCGCCGATCCTTCGCTCGCCAGCATGGCGGGTGCGACCCCCCTCTACGCTGCCGTGAACGTGAAATGGGCACCCGAAGCCGGCTACCCGCAACCGGACACCACGCAGGAGGAGACGACGTATCTCGAGTTGATGCAGGCGTTCATCGACAAAGGCGCGGACGTCAACGCCCAGCTCGAGAAAGAGCTTTGGTACACCTCTTACACGTTCGATCTGTCGCGGGTGGATGCCGGCGGTGCGACCGCGTTCTGGCGTGCCGCCCAAGTCAGTGACGTCGATGCCTTAAGACTTCTAGTGGCAGCCGGTGCGGATCCGGAGATTGCCAACAAGGACGAGGTGAAGCCGATTCACGTGGGAACCGGTGGCGGTGTTCACGGCAACGACGAGGTGCTTGCGCCCGGCGGTTGGTTGCCCGCGGTCCGGTACATGGTGGAGGAGCTTGGCGCCGACGTGAACGCGAAAGACAAGAATGGTTATACGCCGCTTCATAACGCGGCATCGATCGGAGAAAGTGAGTTGGTTCAGTATCTGGTGGACCAGGGCGGCAACGTTCGAGCTGTCAGCAACAATGGGGAAACGACGGCGGACATGGCGAACGGTCCGAGGCAGCGCATTCAGCCGTTCCCGGAGACCCTGGCTCTTCTTCGAAGCCTCGGCTCGAAGTTCAACTCCAACTGTGTGTCTTGTTAGGAGCTATTAGCTTTTGGCTGTCAGCTGTTAGCTCGGAAGCAGCGCCTTGGAGATGAACCAATAGCCAACAGGAATAAGTAATAAAGGTAGTACTCATTATGAAATACATCATCGCGATTACGGGTGCAGTTATCGTGTGCGTGACCCTGGGTGCGAACATGAATCTGGCCGAGCAGAAACAAGTTCCGGCGATGACCAGCGCTCGCAATGCCGACACGATGTCGGTCGAATCGCAACAGGCGGTTCTGGATCAATATTGCGTCTTTTGCCACGACGATGTCGAAAAATCCGGGGACATGTCGCTGTCCGAACTGGACCTGGCGCACGTTGAGGAAAACGCGGAACTGTCGGAAAAGATCATCCGCAAACTGCGCGCCGGCATGATGCCTCCGGCCGGTCAGCCCAGACCAGACGCCGCGACTCTTCAAGCCCTTGCCGCATCACTGGAGGGGGTTATCGACAGCGTCTCCGCTCGGAACCCAAACCCCGGTCAACGAGGTCTTCAACGTCTCAACAGGACCGAATACGCACGCTCCGTCGAGGAGTTGCTTGACATAAAGATAGACGCCACCGGACTTCTGCCTCCCGACAGCATGGGCGGCGGTGGTTTCGACAACGTGGCTGATGCGCTGACATTGTCGGCGTCGCTGATGGAAGGGTATATGCGGGCGGCCAGCAAGATCAGCCGCGTCGCTATCGGAGACCAGGATGCGAGCCCGTCCGTGTCTACCTACAAGGTTCCCCGGACGTCCTCTCAGATGCGTCATGTTGAGGGTGCGCCGTTCGGGACGCGCGGTGGTGTTTCCGTTGTTCACAACTTCCCGGCCGATGGCGAGTATGTCTTCAAGATGGAGTTCTACCCGACGCCGACCGGCAGCCTCTTTGGCGCGAAGGCTCCGGACGAGAAGATCGAAGTTTCCATCAACGGAGTACGGATAGCCTTGCTGGATATCGATCCGCGAATGAGTGAGTCGAGGAACGGTGTGCAGGTGCAGACCGAGCCGATCGTTGTCAAGGCCGGTCCCCAGACGGTATCGGCGGCGTTCATCCAGAAGTTCCTCGGTCCGATCGACGACTTGATGCGTCCGATCGAGCACACGATTGCAGACAGTCAGATCGCGGCAGGCGACGGGATCACGAACCTGCCCCATCTGCAGGCGCTCGGCGTCAGCGGTCCGTTCAATGCGACGGGGGCTTCGGATACGCCCAGCCGCCGGAAGGTATTCAAGTGTCGTCCCCTCAGTCGCGGAGAAGAACTTCCCTGTGCGACCGAGATCGTCACCGCGCTCTCAAGCCAGGCTTATCGGAGGCCCGTGAATGCCGAAGATCTCGAAGGCCTGATGAGCTTTTATCAAAAGGGTCGTGAGAACGGGGATTTCGAGTTGGGCATCCGTTCTGCGCTGCAGGCCATCCTGACAAGCCCCAATTTTGTCTTCCGGTTCGAACAGGAGCCAGCTGGTGTTGCGGCTGGTGAAACGTATCGGATCAGCGATCTGGAACTGGCTTCCCGTCTGTCGTATTTCCTGTGGAGTACGGTTCCGGACGACGAACTGTACGCGGTGGCCAACGAAGGTAGGCTGCACGACTCGGATGTACTCCGGGCGCAGGTGAGACGGATGCTCAGCGATTCACGTGCCGAAGCACTGGCAACTCGATTCGCCTCGCAATGGTTGCGCCTGCAGGATCTGGACGGCAGGGTTCCGGATCCTTTGCTCTACCCACAGTTCGATACAACCCTGGGTGAGTCGATGCAGCGCGAGACACAGTTGCTCTTCGACAGCATCGTGCGCGAAGACCGGAGCGTGCTCGAGCTGCTGACGGCCGACTACACATTCGTCGATGAACGCCTCGCCAACCATTATGGAATTCCGAACGTCCTCGGGAACAGGTTTCGCCGAGTGCCGATCAACGATGAGAATCGGAAGGGCCTGCTGGGCCACGGCAGTGTCCTGACGCTGACCTCCATTGCCGACCGAACCTCCCCGGTAGCCCGGGGCAAGTGGGTCCTGGAAGTCATTCTCGGTACGCCTCCTCCGCCTCCTCCTCCGAACGTGCCTCAGCTGGAGGAGACCGCGGGAACGAAAGGCGACAAGCTTCTGACGCTGCGCGAACGTCAAGAGGAACATCGTCAAAACCCCTTCTGCGCAGGCTGTCACGTCATGATCGATCCGATCGGTCTGGCTCTTGAGAACTTCGATCCGACGGGAAGATGGCGAGACCTGGATGCAGGTAACCCGATCGATGCGGCCGGCGAATTGTTCGACGGAACTCCGGTCGACGGGCCGGCCAGCCTTCGTCAGGCGTTATTGGCCAAGTCCGATTCGTTTATCCGGAGCTTCACTGAAAACCTCATGACCTACAGTCTGGGTCGCAGGGTTCAGTATTACGACATGTCGACGATTCGATCGATCGCAAACGATGCCGCGGAAAACGGTAACCGCTTTTCCTCGTTTGTCATGGGCATCATTGAGAGCACGGCATTTCAGATGAGAAAGGTTCAGGAGAGCTCCGATGCGGCAGGCGGGGGTGGCCGCTAGCAACGGGGTGCGCCTGATTTGCAATTATTGAATAGGAACTATTGGAGACATTGAAACAGATCTCTTTTAGGTAAACGGTATTCAGGAGGATATTGGGCTTATGTTCATTACGAAGAAGCATCTTTCCCGTCGTGCGGTTCTCAAAGGTATGGGTGTGACGGTGTCGTTACCGTTCCTGGAGTCGATGTTGCCCGCCCAGACACCTATCGGTCAGACCGCCGCGGGCACCACTCCGACTCGTCTGGCTTGCCTCGAGATGGTCCATGGTGCTGCCGGCAGTAACAAGTATGGAATTGAGAAGAACCTGTGGTCGCCGGCGGACGAAGGTGCCGACTTTGACCTGACGCCGAGCAGCCTGAGCCCGCTCGAAGCGTTTAAGGAAGACTTGACGATCGTCAGCAACACGGACTGCCGCAATGCCGAGGCTTTCGAACTCGGTGAGGTAGGAGCCGACCATTTCCGAACCGCAGCCGTGTTTCTCACTCAGGCGAAACCGAGGATGACGGAAGGTTCCGACGTCTATGCGGGTACGTCGATCGAGCAGGTTTATGCCCAGCGGTTCGGCCAGGACACCCCGCTGCCGTCGCTGCAGCTTTCCATCGAGAACCTGGCGCAATCGGGAGCCTGTTCTTACGGTTACTCCTGTGTTTACACGGATTCGATCAGTTGGGGAACGCCGACGGACCCTCTCCCGATGACACGAGATCCCCGCGTCATCTTCGAGCAGATGTTTGGTGACGGCATCACGGAAGAAGAGCGAGCGACTCGCCGTGACGAGAACCGCAGCATTCTGGACTGGATCACTCGCGAGGTGGCACGGTTGAAGCAAGACCTGGGTGCGAACGATCGCAGTCGGTTGACCGAGTACCTGGATGACATCCGGGAGATCGAGCGCCGGATTCAGAAGATCGAGGAGTTCAATACCAGCGGCGACATGCGGGAACTGCCTGATGCTCCAATCGGGGTGCCTGACGATTGGGAAGAACACATCAAGTTGATGTTCGACATGCAGGCGCTGGCCTTCATGGCGGGTATCACGCACGTTTCGGCATTCAAGATGAGTCGTGACGTTTCGCAGCGAGTCTTCGCCGCGAGCGGCGTCCGGACCGCGTTCCACTCGGCTTCGCATCACGGCGGGCGAGCGGAGCGGGTCGAGGCTTACGCCAAGATCAACAAGTACCATGTCGGTATCGTGCCCTACTTCCTCGACAAGCTGAAGAATACGCCCGATGGCGACGGCAGCCTGCTGGACCATACCGTGGTTCTTTACGGCTCCGCCATGGGCGACTCGAACCTTCACAACCACAAGCGGTGTCCGCTGTTCCTGGTCGGAGGCGGCAATGGCGCGCTCAAGGGCAACCTCCACTTCAAGGCCGAAGATGGAACGCCGATGGCGAACGCTTACCTGACCTTGCTGCACAGGCTCGGGGTTGACGATATCGATACGTTTGGCGACAGCACCGGAGAGCTTGCTATCTGACGCCTGAGGCGAAGCCCGCAAGGGCAGGAGGAGATTGTTTATGTTGCGGAATAGAGTAATCGGCGGTCTTTGTATCGTGCTCGTAGGCGTTTTGTCGACGACCGCGCTGATTCTGGCCGTCGGGGCGAACACCCCTGTCGCGGATGCGGCCCAGGCCGGTGAAATTGAGACGGTGCGCTCGTTGCTCAGACAGGGTGCGGATGTCAATGCGGCTCAGGGCGACGGGATGACAGCGCTTCACTGGGCGGCGTTCAAGGACGACGTCGAAACTGCGGGAATGCTGCTTTACGGTGGCGCGAACGTAGCGGCGGCGACGCGCGTGAACGCCATGACCCCCCTTTTTATGGCGGCTCAGAACGGTAGTGCGGCCATGATCGAAACTTTGCTCGAGGGCGGAGCCGACGCGAACCTTGCCATGACAACGGGAGCGACGCCGCTCATGCTGGCGGCCGCATCGGGAGACCCGCAGGCGGTGCAGGTCTTGATCGGTCACGGTGCCGAAGTGGATGCGAAGGAAACCGAAAGGGGACAGACCCCGTTGATGTTTGCGGCTGCTCTCAACAGGACCGAGGTGATCAATGTCCTGATTGAAGGTGGTGCCGACGCAAGCATCGCGACCACGGTCGTGGACGTTGTCGCGCGGAATCGATCCTCCGCACGTGGCGGTCGCGGTCGAGGCCAGGTCGCAGCCGGTCAGGGTCGAGGCCGCGCCGGCCGAGGGGCTCCCGGAGCCGGTTCCCAGGCACCCCTGCTTTCCGCATCGGGCCTTGGTGGCCGTCCAGGGAACGCAGGAAGTGTCCGTCGCGGGCAACCGCAGGCGAGGGGACGTTTTCCCGGTGGCATGGGCGAACGCGTTCCAGCCGTGGAGACCATGGGTGGCTTGACCCCCCTGCTTTTTGCAGCACGCCAGGGTCATTTCGAGGCGACCGATGCTCTGCTCGGGGCGGGTGCCGACGTCAACCAGGTGAATCCCGGCGACGGAAACAGCCCACTTCTGATAGCGACGATAAACGGCCACTTTGATCTGGCAAAGCATCTGCTCGAACAGGGAGCGGATGCGGCACTCGCCAGCAAGGCGGGGGGAACGGCCCTGTACGCTGCGGTGAACGTAAAGTGGGCGCCGGATGCAGGATACCCGCAACCCGATACCACGCAAGAGCAGGTAACGTATCTGGATTTGATGGACGAGCTCTTGGCGCGTGGAGCGGACGTGAACGCTCAACTGAAGAAGGAGCTGTGGTTCACTTCCTACAACTTCGACCTGTCAAGGGTGAACTCGACCGGAGCGACCGCCTTCTGGCGGGTTGCCCAGGTGAGTGACGTCACCGCGCTGCGATTCCTCGTGGAGCACGGTGCCGATCCGAACCTTTCGACCAATGACAAGGTGACCCCCCTCCACGTGGCGACCGGCGGTGGTGTCCACGGCAACGACGAAGTGACCGCGCCCGGCGGCTGGATGCCGGCTGTGCGATACCTTGTGAATGAGCTTGGAGCGGACGTGAACGTCAAGGACAACAGGGGCTTGACCCCGCTTCACAACGCTGCGGCGATCGGTCACAACGAGATGGTTCAGTTCCTGTTCGACCAGGGTGCCGACCCCACGGCCCTCGGCAACAACGGAGAGACCGTTGCGGATATGGCGAACGGTCCAAGGCAGCGTATCCAACCGTTCCCGGAGACGATCGCGCTTCTGTTGAAGATGGGTTCTCCCTTCAACGACAATTGCGTGTCGTGTTGAGACATGGGCAGGGCGCACTGGCGGCGGGTTTCTGACCGTCGGTGATCCTGAGGAGAGGCTTCGAGGCGGCTGGGTGGACATCCTGGAATCGTGGATGTTTCCCTAGCCGCCTTTCGGTTTGTTTGCTCCCCGAAACGGAGCCCGACAAAGCGCCGTTTTGAATCTGTAAAAGCCGATTCGTCTCCGACACGAAACTGGTTCCCATGGGGCCCCTCGATGCTTGCTCAAATTGCCCTGAAGTGAGGAGAAGAATACGAAGCCTGGAATAGTATTATCTTCGTCTGCACTCCGGTTACTTCGTGTCTTCGTGGTGAAAGAAAACACTCGGCAAATCGGACGACTGGATCAGACGCAAATCGCATCTTGTAACCGGATCGTATTGTGTCCTAACCTTGGTGGCGATGAAAATCAAGACAACTGCAATCATGACCTCAGTGTGCGTGATGATAGGTATTGTTATCTTGCAATCTGCACTTCCAGCTCAATCTCAGAGTTCGGTCCTGGACGGAGTTTTCTCGGAATCACAGGCGATTCGGGGTGAAAACATCGTCCAGGGTGTCGGATGTGACTATTGCCACGGCGGTGGGCTCGCCGGGGGAAAAGAAGAAACGCCGCCCCTTGTCGGCGGTGAATTTACCGGGAACTGGTCCGGGCAGACGCTTGCAGATCTGAACCGGATGGTCCGCGACATGCCGCCTGACGGTTCGGCAGAATTGACCTCACAGAATGCCGTTGACGTAATGGCTTACCTACTTTGGCTCAATTATTATCCGCCCGGAGAGACGGAACTGCTGCCCGGGGGCGGGCTTGAACAGATTCAGATCGTTCTCCCGTGACAGGCTGTTCAGCCTGTGGTTCGATTCGTTAAATCCACGTGGATTTGCCTCATTAAGGAGGGTAAATGAAAGTTCGCTTGATTCTCGTAACAGTCGTAGTGACGTTGCTGGCCGGAATGGTTCTCGGTCAGGGGCATGGACTGGAGCGGCTGAACCCCATGATCGACCTCATGGAACAGGGAAAGCCCGTATTCGGTTTGTACATGCCAAGGGACAGATCAGGTGCGGCGTCACCGATGGATCTGGCCAAACAGGCCATGGGCAATGGGAAAATCGATTTTCTCTTTAACGGCGCCGTGCCTAGCGGGTTACCCGAGTTCCTGACAGGCTTAACGGCCGGAGGGATCCTCCAGGACAACCGGCTGATTCACCCGATCATGCTGAAGATTCACAAGATTTCAGAGAATCCCCGGGGCGCGGTCGACGACATCAGCGAACAGCTGAATCTTGGCGTCAGTGGCCAGATGTTCGTCGAGGCAGAGAGTGCCGAGGAAGTCCTGTTCGGCCTGACAGCCATGCGGTACGAATCCAAGGGCGGGACGCGTCCCGACAGCGTCGGTAGTGCCCCCGCATTCTGGGGGATGAGCGAGCAGGAATACAGGGAAAAGGCCGATCTCTGGCCGTTGAACCCGGCTGGCGAGCTGGTCAACTGGACCATCATCGAGAGCGAGAAGGGTTTGGTAAACACGCGCGAGATCGCTTCCGTCAAGGGAATCGGCGTGCTGTGGCCCGGCTCCGGAACTCTCCGCGGCGTGACCTCGCGAAGAGATGCCAACGGAGAACGGGTGGCTGATCCGGTTGCCCACGAGGCGTCGATCCAGAGAGTCCTGGCCGCGTGTAAAGAATTCAACGTGGCATGCGGCATCCCGGCCACCCCGAATGACATAGAGAAGCGCATCAAGCAGGGCTTCAGTGTCTTCGTAATGGGTTGGGGAGACGCCGGGTTTGAAGCAGTCGACATCGGTCGTCGCGCCTCGGGCCGTTCCGACACGATGCAGTAAAGCTGCGCGTCATCGTCGGACAGCAACCTGACCATTACGTTGCCGCGGTGTGAAACGTTTTGGTCAACGCAAAGACGCAAAAACGCAAAGTGTTTTTTCCTCGGATGTTGTGGACGTCCGAGGTGCGAGCCCCGTGTACGATCCGCCAGAAGAAGAACCTTGCGTCCTTCGCGTCTTTGGTGCGCCAGGCAAAGCTTGGGCATTCTAGCTGAATGAAAGGAG
>CAZOZZ010000010.1:0-47490 GCA_964584435.1 uncultured Solibacteraceae bacterium
CGGTCGTCCGCCGTTCAACGGAAGGATGCCGGGGCTTTTTGTTTCTGGCTGTTGATTGGGCGTGCTTACTCGACCTCGTTCCTGAAGACTGAAATCAACTCATCGGCAAGCCGTTCGTTCTTCTGATCGGAATCGCTTTCGATCATGACCCGGAGTAGCGGTTCCGTTCCCGAATAGCGGACGACCATGCGGCCACAGCCATCAAGAGCTTCGGCGATCTCATCCATCTTCCGACCGAACGCAGGCATGGTTTCCAGGTCCACCTTCCGTCGAACGGGCACGTTCTTCAAGAGTTGTGGTGCAGCCTTCCAGTCGCTGGTCAGTTCCCCCAGGGAACGCTGCTCCGACACGAGGGATTCGCACACCTTCAGCGTCGTCAGCAACCCGTCTCCGGAGAGCTCGAAGTCGGAAAAAATGATGTGACCGGACGGTTCGCCCCCCAAGACGCTGCCGCTCGTTCTCATTTCCTCGAACACGTTCCGATCTCCAACGTCCACGCGAACCAGTTCAATTCCCTCGCTTTCTAAGACAAGTTCCAGGTTGTAGTTGGTCATGGAGGTGCCGATGATTGTCGGCGGTCCGAGCCTCCCCTGTTTCTTCATCCGCCGTGCCAGCAACAGAAGCACCGCATCGCCGTCGATCAGCCGGCTTTCGGTGGTGGCGAACAGGGAGCGATCTCCGTCTCCGTCGAAGGCCACTCCAAGGTCAGCGCTGTGCTGGCCGACTGCCTCGACAAGCGGGTCAGGGTGGACAGCACCGCATCCCTCGTTGATGTTGGTGCCGGAAGGACTCGCCTGGATCGCACAGACTTCCGCCCCAAGGCTCCGTAACATCGCCGGCGCCAGCACGCTCATTGCACCGTTCGCGCAATCTACGACGAGGCGCATCCCATCCAGCCAGCGCCCTTTCGGAAATCGATCCCGGACCAGGCGTTGATAGCGTTCCGACCACACCGAGGGTTCGAGAGTCGGCAGGCCTGGATTCGGTTTGCTCTGTGGCGCAGCTTCGGCCGGGGCCTGGGAGACCAATTCTGAAATCCGCTCCTCAAGCCGTGCTTCTTCCGCCTCACTCAGTTTCTGACCATTCGCTCCAAAAACCTTGATGCCGTTGTCCTCGAAACGGTTGTGTGACGCTGAAATCATCACGCCGCCGCCTATGGAGGGGGTCTGCTGGGTCAGGAGGGCAATCGCCGGAGTGGGCAGAATACCGGTGTCTTCGACACCACTACCGCCCTCTTCTATTCCATCTTTCAAAAGACCAAAGATCCACGGGCTCGAGGAACGGGGATCCTGGCCGATCAGGATCTTTCCAGGTAACAGTTCTCCGATTGCCCTGCCTATTGAGGGGATTGTTCGGCTGTCGAGAGGGAATTGCCCGGCGCGAGCCCGGATTCCGTCCGTACCAAATAGTTTTTGCATGCTTGATTGAGCAGTCCTGGATGCTTCTTCTTACGAGCCTTCTTCGACGAGCAAGGTTACGAGCAATCGGTCTTCAGTTCTGTCCGGCTGACCAATGAAAACCGGCAATTGCAAACTTGCCCATCGTCACGGTGCTTCGGACCGAACAACCACCTGAATCCTTTCGGGTTCGAACGATAACACTGTGAGTGGATTGGGGATTCCAAGGAATGTGGGTATGACCTCCTGGCTGCCCGGCAGCACGGCGTCGGTGTCGATCGTGAAATAGATGAACTCAGGGACGTAGTCTGCCATGAAGCTCTTCGGTCCCCGGATCGTGACGTCGACCGAGGTCGGCTGAATAAACCAGAGCTCAGGATCGAGTGACGGGTCAATAGGAATGCTGTACGTATTCTCAATCTCAACTTCCTGAATATCGATCTGGACTTCGTAGGGGGACAAGTTCAGGAGCCGAAGCAGCGGATCCAGGACGTTCAGATCCGTCGGCTCTCGGATCCCCTCGCGTTGGCCGTCAACGCGGATTGCAGTCGTCATCAACGCTTCGAGGGGTTCCACGCGCGACTCCGGTCCGGAGACCTCAACAGTGCTCGGGATGACTTGAGTGCTGACGACCTCGTAATCTTCCGCCGGGTCTCCCTCGACGTTCGCCCGCACGGGAAGGGTTCGCGTCATCGTGCGTTCGAGGTTGAACTGCACGCGGGGTGGATCGACCCGCAGAACCTCGATTCCGAACGGTCGCTGAATGTCCTGTGCAGACAGGGCCAGGTTCTTTTGACCCGGGGACTCACCTGCCAGCGACAACCTGGCTGCGATGTCGGTCGGAGATATTTCATTCAACAGGCTCGAGGACCCGCGCACCTGCAAGTTGACCTCGGTCGCGGTTTCTCCTGTGATCTCCATGTTGAGGGGGATGCCTCGGAACTCCAGCGGCACCGTCCTGTTAGTGACCGTGTTGGTTTCGCTCGCGATCGTCAGCCACAGGAGGGTCGCCAGGAGTATCGAAAACAGCTTGAGAAACCAGTTGTGCGAGAAGAAACTGGTGAGGGACGGCATGACCTACGACTCCGCCGGTGACGTGACGGCTTCAGGGATTTCGCTGGGGACTTTCTTTTCGAATGCATCTCGCAGGCGTGTCCGCAATCCATCCGCGTCCAGAAAACGCTCGATCTTGCCGTTCGAAGCGAACGAAATAGACCCTGTCTCCTCCGACACGACGATTGCTATCGAATCGGATTCTTCGGTCACCCCGATTGCTGCCCGGTGTCGGGTGCCCAGTTCTTTGCTCAGGCGTGGGTTTACGGTTAGCGGAAGAAAACAAGCGGCTGCCGCCACCCGGCCGGTCTGGATGATTACCGCACCGTCGTGGAGGGGAACCGACGGATCAAAAACCGTCACGAGCAGATCATAGGAGACCAGAGAGTCCAGAGCGATGCCGCTCTCGATGTAGTTCTTCAGCCCGATGTCCCGTTCGACAACGATCAGCGCGCCGGTCTTCCTGGAAGCCAGGGTCGTGCTCGCCAGGACGATTTCATCATAGAACTCGCTGCGATTGATTGACGAAAAGCCGCTGAAGAAAGGTGTTTTGCCGAAATGCGCCAGCGCACGGCGGATCTCCGCCTGGAAGATCACGATGATGCCGAATACCATATAGGGCAGGATGTTGGTCAGCATCCAGGACAGGGTCGCCAGCTTGCTGTAGCGCGACAGGTAGAAGAACGCGACGACCAGCGTCAGGCCGAGTGCCATCTGGACCGCGCGGGTTCCGCGGATCAAAACCAGCACCTGGTAGATGATGAACGCGACAATAACGATGTCGAGAATCGCGTACCCATCAAACGGTGGCAACCTGAGCAAATCGATCATGATCGTTTCAATTGTCCTGAGCACTCCGTGACTTCTTGCCACGGACTCCTAAGCCTGCTCGATCTGATCCACCATCTCCGCGACGGCCCGCATCTCGGAGACTTCGTGAACTCGTACGGCATGAGCGCCGCCACGGACGGCGAGTGCAACGGCAGCTGCGGTGGTCCAAGCGGTCGCTTTCGAGGCAGGTAGACTGCCTTTTATCAGATACTTGCGGGATACGCCCACCAACAGTGGATAGCCTAGTTTACTAAAAATATCGAGTCTTTTTAAAACTTTTAGGTTGTTTCGACCGCTCTTTCCGAATCCGACACCGGGATCGGCCATGACCGCACTTTTACCGATCCCTGCTTTGACCGCCGTTCTAATGCTTCGTTCCAGGTCACGGTAGATTCCTTCGAGCTCGTCAGACGCCCGGAGGTCGTGGATGTCTCGCCTTCCTCCCCGGCTGTGCATCAATACCACCCCGGCCTTCTTCTCGCGAGCCAAATCCCGCATGGCCGGATCCAGCCGGAGGCCGCTGATGTCGTTGATGATCTGGGCACCGGTGTCGATGGCTCGCCTGGCGACCTCAGCGCGATACGTGTCCACTGATATAGGGATTCGGAGTTTTGAAGCCAGTAGTTCCACTGCCGGGATAACGCGTTCTATTTCTTCTTCTTCCGTAACCGGAGTGCTTCCTGGACGTGTCGATTCACCTCCGATGTCCAGGATGTCCGCACCTTCGGCCTCGATTTCCAGTCCCCGGTCGAGGGCCAATTTCGGTTCCAGGTACTTGCCGCCATCCGAGAACGAATCCGGGGTCACGTTCAGGATCCCCATGATGAGGGTTCGTTGCCCCAGTTTGATTGAAGTGCGAGGTAGCTGCCATGTGAAAGGTTCGCGCATACCCAATCGCTTATATCACGACGTCAAAAAAAAAGAGCCAGAAGCAAGTGCTTCTGGCTCTTTGTCTCGAACCCCTTCCGATTGGCAGGGTCGACATTTAGCTCGATCGTTCCGAGATCAGATCGCTACGCCGGCGCCGGATCCTCATGGGGCGGAATCGGCGGGCTCGGCGCCGCAGCTTCAGGTGTTGCGGTCGGAGCCTCTTCCTCTTCGTCCTTCTTCGGCGTGACGATTGGTGCCGGCTTATCCTTCAGAGGTTCTCCATCGATCAACATTTGAATCTCGGTCGCATCCAGAGACTCCCGTTCAAGCAAAGCCTCCGCGACGTTCTCCAATGTTTTCGAGTTGTCGGTCAGGATCTGTTTTGCAAGATCGTAGCCTTCCATCACAAAGTTCCGGACCTGCTCGTCGATGGCTTCTGCCGTATCTTCGCTGTAATCGCGATGCTGGCTGATCTCGCGGCCCAGGAAGATCTGTTCTTCCTGTTTACCGAAAGTCAAAGGGCCGAGGGTGGACATCCCGAACTGGCAGACCATCTTTCGCGCCATCTCAGTAGCTTTTTCGATGTCGTTGCCCGCACCCGTCGTCATGGTGTCCAGGAACAGTTCCTCGGCCAACCGTCCGCCCATCAAGATGGCCAACTGACCTTCCAGGTAGCTCCGCGGGTATGTGTGGCGATCATCCACTGGTAACTGTTGTGTCAAACCCAGTGCCTGCCCGCGCGGAATGATGGTCACTTTGTGCAGGGGGTCCGTCCCCGGAACCATGGTGGCCACCAGCGCGTGTCCCGCTTCGTGATACGCGGTCACTCGCTTTTCCTTGTCACTGATGATCAAGGATCTCCGAGCCACACCCATCATGACCTTATCCTTGGAGACCTCGAAATCGTCCATCGTCACGGCTTTTTGATTCAGTGAGGCAGCTAACAAGGCAGATTCGTTCACGAGATTTGCCAGATCCGCACCCGTGAATCCCGGGGTGCTGCGGGCGACAACGGCGAGTTCCACGTCGTCTGCCAGCGGAATCTTTCGCACGTGAACGGCCAGAATGCCTTCACGGCCCCTGACGTCGGGACGGGGAACGACCACTCGCCGGTCGAAACGGCCAGGTCTCAACAGGGCCGGGTCAAGGACGTCGGGCCGGTTCGTTGCAGCAACCAGGATCACGCCCTCGTTGGATTCAAACCCGTCCATCTCGACCAGTAACTGGTTCAGGGTTTGCTCGCGCTCGTCATGACCCCCGCCGAGCCCCGCACCGCGATGTCGTCCGACCGCATCGATTTCGTCGATGAAGACGATGCACGGCGCATTCTTCTTGCCCTGCTCAAACAGGTCCCGGACTCGCGAGGCGCCGACGCCGACGAACATCTCGACGAAATCGGATCCACTGATAGAGAAGAATGGTACGTTGGCTTCGCCCGCGATGGCGCGTGCCAGCAGAGTCTTGCCTGTACCCGGAGGGCCCACCAGGAGGACGCCCTTGGGGATTCGTCCGCCAAGCTTCTGGAATTTCTGAGGCTCCTTAAGGAAATCGATGATTTCGTGGAGTTCTTCCTTTGCTTCTTCGACCCCGGCCACATCCTTGAACGTTACTTTCTTTTGATGTGCGGTCAACAACCGCGCCTTGCTCTTGCCGAATGACATGGCTTTGTTCCCGCCACTCTGCATCTGACGCATGAAGAATATCCAGAATCCGATCAGGAACAGGAAAGGAGCCCATCCAATCAGGGCAGTCAGCCAGGGACTTTGATTACCAGCCTCACCCGTTATAACGACGTTCTGTTCCCTGAGGAGATCGAGCAATTCGGGATACTCCATCGGGATAACAGTCGAAAAGGATTCGCCGGTCGTCAGTTCTCCGGTTACTTCCGAGTCCGCGATGGTCACGCTCTGGACCCCACCGCGCTCCACCTCCTGCATGAATCGAGTGAAATTGAACTCCGACTCCTGACCGGACGTTGTCCTCTGGACCACCTGGTACAGCAGCACTGCGGTCAGCAACAGAGCGACCCAGAACAAGATAGTTTTTGCTGTAGAATTCATAGACCCCCCCCAGCCCGTACCTGCCAACAACTCGGGCTCGTCTGAAATTTCCTCTAGGCTTAGACTCCATTTTTCTGCAAACGTCCCACACCCTTTGTTGCAGGGGTTAGGCTAAGCTCGACGATTCTTCTGGACCGTCGCGAAGGGACAAACCCGCGGGAAACGGGAAGCGAGGCCACCCAGACAATCGTACCGCTGGCGACGACGACGGGCCAGTGGCGTCTACGCCACCTGGGAATCCGTTCCTTCTGGAAGAGCTTCTTCAGCTTTGCCGAGGGAAGTCCTACGGGGTCGTATGAATCGCCGTTTCTCCAGTTTCTGATTTTAACATAGGATCCCAGCGATTCACTATCGACAAAGACCCTGCCCTGTTTGGGTCTTGAGGCATCCAGATCGGTGAGGCGGGCTTCAAACAATGTTCCGATTTCAGGAATTTGGACGTGGCCCGGAACCGGAAGCACGTATTCATAATCGTGGGGTTCGTCCCTGACCTCTCGCAGAATCAACTTGTCAAAACTCCGTTCAACACGGATCGACCCGGGTAACTCGATGATCCTGCCGCTCTTGGCGCCAGAGAGAATCGATCGGATACGCTCGATGTGTTCGAAGCCGACATCGGTCAGGGCAGAACCTGCCCGCCTGAGTGCTTCCCGGAGGACGCGGCGGGTAAAACCTGCTGGCTGATCGGCGAGGGTGTCAATCTCGAACTCGAACGATGATCCTTCAAAACAGATGTGGCTATCGAGCCACGCGTCGACCGACTTCCTCATCCAGGCGTCTTCGCCCTCCAGGATTTCGACCGTTCTTGCCAACGCGTCACGCAATTTCGGATTGAATTCCGACTCGAGCGCAGGCAGGACAACGTGCCGAATCCGATTGCGCGCAAACGTCAGATCGGTATTCGTTTCGTCGGTCCGCCACGACTGACCGACCGAGTTCAGGTAGGTTTCGATCTCCTTACGTGTCGCCTCGATCAGCGGGCGAATCGTATTCCCAGAAACCGCCTTCATCGAGACGAGCCCCTCGGAGCCGGAACCTCGAAGAAGGTTGAGCAAGACCGTTTCGGTCCGATCGTCTCGGGAATGGGCCAGAGCGATTTTCGCAAACCCTTCCTCTCTGGCTACTCGGGCAAGAAATGTCCGGCGCGCCAAACGAGCCTCTTCTTCCAGGTTTCCGGGACCCAGGTTCGGTTTTCCACTCTGCCGGAAGAAACCCAGACCCAGTTCTAACGCCAGGGACCTGACGAAGCATTCGTCTTCCTCAGACGCTTCGTCGCGTAGCCCATGGTTGAAGTGGGCCACGCCGATCTCGAAGCCAAGATTCGTGAGCACCGAGAGCAGGCAAACCGAGTCGGCCCCGCCTGACACCGCGACCAGGACCGTCTCGCCCGGGCTGATCATTCTCAGTCGTCGAATCGTTCCCGCTACGCGATCCGGAAGACGTAGTTCGTTCTTCATCGTTAGTCTCTAGGAGTATGAGTCAATTATCTCTTGTAATCAATAGCTTAGGGCGATTTGCAGTCGTTCATCCCAACGAATTCCTGCAATCTTCCGACGTTTTGGTATCCGAGATGCTTGTACATAGTCGATAGGTTGCGGTGACGGCGCCCCCAGCGTCCCGCCACACTTCGAGTCATTCTTTAGGCAAAAGAATAGGGAGACTCGAATTCGCTTGTAAAGTAAACTGGTCCCGAGAGGACGGTCATGGAGATAAACGGTCGCACGTCTAAGACGATTTTCGGTGGAAGCGCTCCGAAGGGAGCGGAAGGATCGTCCTGGCACAACGCCGACGGTATTCTCGACAACTGGTCGAAGCGGGAGTGGAGTGACGGCCTCCAGATAGAATCGCTTGAAGACCTGGATTGCCTCTGCGTTCAGACCGAAAACAGCACCTACGAGATCACGGTTCTTTCCCGACATACCGGCGAAGTGATGGTCCGGGGTGGTCACTTTTTCCCCGAACGGACTCCCGTTCACCTGGCAGGAAGCTCCATGGGTGGCTCCTTTCTCAAGCTCCGTGGAGTCTATCTCGGCTTCAACCTCGAGTTCCAATTCGATGGCCGGCGGATCGTGACAAGCCGTGTCAAGAGCATCGGAATGGTTGTCGAGTAGTCCTCCCCGAAGTCACCAAACAGTCAGTCCTTATCCCCTGAGTTCCGCTGTGCCGGGACCGTTTTTCTTACCGCGAAGACGCGAAGTTCACGGAGTTCTTTTCTCTGGAAGATCTCGACCTTCGCGTCGCGGTGAATCCCCCTCCGAAATTACTTGACTCGGACCCTGTAACTCTTGATCCTCATTTGTAATCTCACGACAGTCAGAGGAGGGCGCTCGCGTGCGTGCGTGAAGCATATGAAAAGAATGAATCAAGTTTGGGGTTTCGTAGTTGTTCCAACGTTGGCGGTCTTATTGTCCGCCCCGACGCTTGTCGGCCAGGACAAGAGACCGATGGCCTTCATGGACATCATCAACATGCAATCGGTCGGAGGATCTACGGTCAGTCCCGATGGGAGTTCAATGCTCTATACCCGGTCGATCACGGACTGGAAATCGGCCAGGAACTTCACGGATATCCACCTGGTTTCGATGACCGACGGAATCGACTCCACGCGTCAGATGACGTATACGAAGGATAAGAACGAGACATCGCCCACTTGGGCCCGTGACGGAAGCTTTTTCGTGTTTGCTTCGAACAGGGAGTCCTCATCGGATGACATCAATCAACTGTATGTCATGCGCCCTGACGGGGGCGAAGCCCGTCGGATAACGGACGTCAAAGATGGCGTGGGGCGTTTTTCCTTCAGCTACGACGGTGAGTGGCTGGCATACACGGCGGGCAAGGACGATGAGCGAAGCGTTTGGGCTGTCCGCGTGGTGGGTCTCGATGCCGATCCGGTCCATCTGATCGACCATGACACGCCGATCAGCTGGTGGGATTTTGCCCCCGACAGCCGCCGGATCTACTTCATTGCGCCCGATAGTGTTGACCGGGACAACCGCCGTCGGATGAAGGAAAAGTTCGATGTGATGATTCGTAACGAAAACTCATCCCTCGAGCACTTGTGGTCTTTTGATATGGATTCCCAACGCTCGACGCATCTGACCGCCTCAAACGACTACGCTGTCAGTGGTGTGACGATGTCCAGGGACTCGAAGTGGCTCGGGTTTCAGGGGACGCCCAACGACAGATATAAGCGAACAGTTACTGAAAGTGGCATTTACGCCGACCTGTACCTGTTCGAGGTTGCGACCGGCAACATCGAAAGACTGACCGAAAACGAAGAAGTCCGTGAGGGCGCGATAACTTTCTCGTCCGACAGCTCGATGCTTGCTTTTTCGGCCTCAAACGACTTCGTGTACAACAGGGACCAGAAGGTCTGGGTGCGGCCGGTGGCCGGAGGCCCGCTCAAGAAACTCGGCGGTGATCATGACGGCCCGGTTTCTGTCGGATTCTGGTCCGAAGACGGCAGTACGATCTATTCCAATGCCGGAATCGGCGCGACCCGGGCCGTGGTCTCGATTGACGTCGATTCCGGGCGAGTGACCCAGGTGACCGACGAGAAGGCTTCGCTTTCGGTCAGCTACGACCGTTTGAGCGACGCGCTCCTGATCAACTACTCCGATCCGGTAACGCCCTCGAGCATTTATACCGTTCAGTCGATGGACCAGCTGGGCAACCGTGCAAACTGGATGCGCCTCGCGAATTCCAACCCCCAGGTTGATGAGATTGCCCTGGGCGAAACCGAAGCGATCGAGTGGCGTTCGACCGACGGAAAAATGGTTGAAGGTGTCCTGGTGAAACCTCTCGACTATGAACCCGGTAAACGGTATCCCCTGGTCGTTCAAATCCACGGCGGGCCGGCGTCGGCGACCGTTCTCAGCTTCAACGGCGGCTCTGGCTATTACTCGCACATTTATGCTGCTGCCGGATACGTGGCGCTCCTGCCGAACTATCGCGGATCGAGCAATTACGGCGAAGAGTTCCGGACCGAGATCATCGGCGATTACTTCCGGCAGGGATACGAAGACATCATGGCAGGAGTAGATCATCTGATCGAGACGGGTCTCGTCGATGGCGACCGGATGGGCGTGATGGGATGGAGCGCGGGAGGCCACTGGTCCAACTGGATCCTCACGCACACGGATCGCTTCAAGGCGATTTCGTCGGGCGCGGGAACCATGAACTGGATTTCGATGTATGCGCAGAGCGACGTGCAGCGGAATCGTCAAAACTATTTCGGTACGTTTCCCTACGACGACTTCGAGGCGCTCTGGGACATTTCGCCTCTGAAGTACATCAAGAATGCCAAGACGCCGACGATGATTCACGTGGTTCATGGTGACCCGCGGGTACCGAGGCCGCAGAGTGAGGAATTACACATGGCGTTGAAGAAGCTTGGGGTTCCGACCGAATTCTTCGTCTATCCGGGGGACTCTCACGGCATACCTGGTTCGCGCAACAGGTTGGTAAAAATGGTGTCGGAGTTCAACTGGATGGAGCGGTATATCAATGGGAAGGACGGATGGTTTGAATGGGAGGATCTGCTCAAGACGCTTCCCACCGAAGAAGAGGAAGATGAAACCACTTCTCGAGACCAGCCTCAACGATTCTGAATTGTCTGAGGAGTAATCCGGGCGGTCTCTCGAGGGGCCGCCTTTTTCGTGGTCGGCATCTCTCCTCGACGCCGGTGGTACGATGTTGTCGATGAACTACGAGGAACTTGGGCCGGGTGCCGAATTGGATCGTCTCGTCCTCGATCGCGTGATGGGGGGCGACGCGCCCGGTGGGCGGGAGCAATTCAGTACCGTCGGTCCTGCCAACAAAGCGATGATCGAGCGTCTTGGCGAACAGGGTTTCGAATACCGACTCCAGAACAAGGGCCACCGTCCGCCATGGGTGGCGTGGTTTGGCCGAGACGGAAAGGCCTGGGAAGCGACGTCACGGACACAATTCGCGGCCAACTGCATGGCGGCCTTGAAGGCTGCCGATTACCTGGACAGCCTGGGATAGGAAGATTGCACGGCAGAGGCGCGGAAGCGGAGAGAAGAACTCCTCCGGCTATTCTCTCGATGTGACCTGATCGCACTTGAGTTCGGCCAGCCGCTTTGCTCGCTTGTCGTCCGATTCAACCAACGTTGCCTTCTTCGTGCGGCCGTCGCTGGTCTTACATTTGAACGTGTACTGAAACGCTCCAAGTCTTCCGGCCAGCGGGACCTTGCTGGTCTGTACACACTTGCAAGGCATTGTTCTCTCCGTGGCACCATCATATTGAAGCGGCTGACACCACGTCAAACCTGAGGCCAATAACCGGACAGGAGGACTGATGCGACAGAATGTATCCAGCGGAATGCCCTGGGAAGCAGAAGCGTGGGTAAATGACTAGGACACCGCCGCGAACGATTCTCTTCGACCTGGACGGCACCCTGATCGACACGATCGATCTCATCCTCCGTAGCTACCGCTATACGGTGTCGGTTCACCACTTCGAACCTGTTCCGGACGAGGCGTGGTTGAAGAACATCGGGATTCCCCTTCGCATGCAGTTCCGGCATTTCACCGAAGATACGGACGAAATCCAGGCAATGATCAAGACCTACGTGGCCCATAACCTCGAGCATCACGACGACCTTGTCGGTCAGTATCCGGGTGTTCTTGAAGGCGTGCGTGCCCTGCATTCGGCGGGCTGCAAACTCGGGATCGTGACCAGCAAGATGCACGGCAGCCTGGAACGTGGCCTCACGATCGGCGGTTTCGACGGTCTGTTCGACGTTGTGATCGGCGCGGACGACGTCCAGAATCCCAAACCCCACCCGGAGCCGGTGCTGAAGGCACTCGAAGGTCTGGATGTTTCGCCCGACGAGGCCGTGTTCGTCGGAGACTCGCCTTTCGACATGGCATGTGGCCGGGCGGCCGGCGTGGAGACCGCGGCAGCGATGTGGGGACCTTTCTCCCGCGAAGATCTCGAACCACACGAGCCGAACTACTGGCTTGAAACGCCGCAGGCTCTCGAACGTTTCGTATAGTCACTTCTTCCGTATGGAAGGGAAGTTCGTCGCGAACGACCGATGCGGATGGAAGGAAATGCGGGGCTTCTTGTCCGCCCGAACAAGAAAGGACCTGTTCTGGGTCAGTGACAGGTAACACTACTCTCACCTCAGATCTCTAGCGCGGCTAGGCGGTCCCGCCGAAACCCGGCTTGCCGGTTGCCGCGCTTCCCTTTTCTTCCCACTTCTTCATCATTTCACGATCCATCTTGACCCTCCTGCCACATTGAAGTAACAAGCTCCCAAGACATCCGACACGACTGCGACCCTCCGTCGAGAAGGCACTCCGTGCGTTGCTGGTGCGTGAAATGGTTCCCTGCGGTCGTCTTGGACAGGGAGGTGAGGAAATGACTCTCGATTACAATTTCTTGAGGCCCTCTGCGGAGCCGGGAAAGCTTCATTCGTAGCGGAGCGCAACCATCGGATCGACTCGGGCCGCGCGTCTGGCGGGTATGTAACTCGCCCCGACCGTCACGATCGACAGCAGTAACAACACGCTGAGAAACGTGATCGGGTCGGTTGTGCTCACGTCTTTGAGTAGCCATGCCAGCGGCTGCATCAGGACGCCGGCAACTGCCAGGCCGATGACTGTGCCGACGATGACCAGGCTCAATCCTTCCCGTACCACCGAGGCGATGACGCGATGGCGTTCGGCGCCCAACGCCATCCTGATGCCAATTTCCTGCGTGCGTTGCGAAACCGAAAAAGACACCGTTCCATAAAGCCCGATGCTGGCCAGCAGCAAGGTCAGGAAGCCGAAGCTGGACAGGAAAATCGTGGTTGCCCTCGGGACGAAAAACATCCCGTCGACATGTTCGGCCATCGTTTTCGACTCGAAGGCAAGGACCTCGGAATTCAGGTCGTCAAGCTCGCGCCGGAACATCCGAGGCAGCCCGGCCGGATTGCCGGATGAGCGGGCGATGACTGCGACCGGCGTCGAGTAATTCTGTGAGAAAGGGACGAAGACCCATTGCGGCTGCTCCCCTTGCTTGGGATCCCGATACACCCTCGCGATTTCCGTTTCGCCCACAACACCTACCACCTCGACTGCTTTTCGTTGGCTTCCCCGGCCGAGATCGAAGCTTCGCCCGACGACGTCGGTGGACTGCCAGAAGTGCATGGCCGTCGATTCAGTGACGATCACAACGGGATTCGAGTTCTCCGTGTCCCTCTCATCGAATGCACGGCCACTCAACACAGGGATGTCCAGCGCAGTAAAATATTCCGGGGAAACCGACGTGTACTCCACCTGGGGTGGCTGATGGTCCGGGTCCGTTTGCGTGCCAGGCAAGTACAAATCGAACTGGCGCATTCCGAACAATCCGAACGGAGCCCGACTGGCGATGGCGACCGTTTCGACTTCCTGGATCCGACGGAGTCTTTCCCGATACTGGTCCAGGAATCGGCGTCCCGCATCTTCATCGGTACAGCCGCCGATTTCGACGTCGATAGTTGCGAACGCCGTTCGCTCGGTTTCAAATCCGAACTCCACCTGCTGGCCGTGGATGAGGCTCCTCAAGAACAGGCCGCTTCCTACCAGAAGGATGACCGATACGGCTACCTGAACAACGACAAAGAAATTACGCATGGTCAGGCGGCCGCTTCCCACCGCGAGGGCCTGGCTTGGGTTCTTGATAGCCTCCATGACGTTCGGACGGGAAGCCTTGGCGGCCGGTGCCAGTCCGAACAGGATTCCGGTTCCGACCGAAAGCAGGGCGGTATAGGCCAGGACCGCGGTGTCCAGCTTGAAATCGATTGCAAGCGAAACCGGAATGGGCAGTTTGACGGCAACGATCAGGTCGGCTGCCCAGGATGCCACCACCAGCCCGACCAGACCTCCGGCCAGACCCAGGAGTGTGCTTTCTGCGAGCAACTGCGAAACGAGCCGGCCTCTGCCCGCGCCGAGTGCGTGCCGGAGGGCCAACTCGCGCTGACGTGAACTGGCACGGATCAACAGGAGGCTGGCCAGGTTCGAGCAAGCCACCAGGAGGACGAGGGCAACCACGATCGTCAGGAATGCCGATAGCGGGTAGAGCAACATGTCGATCACCGGGTGCATTCGGACGTCCTCGGCTGCGTAGACGGCGGCATAGAGATCGGCATTCGTTTCAGGGTATTCCAGACGCAGGCGCGCGGTGACGGCATCCAACGCCGCTGTGGCCTCGGTGATGCCGACGTCGGGTCGCATTCGAGCCAGCATGAAGAAGCTTCGATCGCCGCGATCCTCCATCTCTTCGCGGAGGGATTCTTCAAGGGTCACGGCGGTGTCCAGGGGGACCCAATACTGAACGTCCACCCCAACGAACGCACCCTGGTAGTTTGCCGGCCCCACTCCGACGACGGTCAAGGGATGGCCATTCAACCGAACCGTCTGGCCGAGGATGTCGGGGTTTCCGCCGTACTCTCTCCGCCACTCGTTGTACCCAATCATGACAACGGGACCGTCTTCGGCCTCGATGAACGCGCGTCCAAGAGAAGGGGGCAGGCCGGAAAACTGGAAGTAATTAGATGAGTAGTACTCGACGAGCACCATATTGGACCCCTCGTTTGTCACGAGGTTGAGCAACAGGACATCGGAGCTGACGACCGCATCCGAAAAGACGTCCGTGTCGTCACGGAGATTGAGGAAATCGGGATAGGAAACGATGTCGACCAGCGGCCCTTCGGCCGGTTTCATATACACGCGAACGAGTTCGGAAGGATTCGAATGTGGCAACTCGCGGAAGAGGATGGAGTTGACGATACTGAAGATGGCCGTGTTGGCGCCGATTCCCAGGCCCAGGATCGTGACAGCCGCAACGGTGAATCCCGGGCTTTTCCTTAGCCGTCGTGCCGCGTGGCGGAGATCCTGGGCGATGATCTCTACCACCCTGCTGAAGCGAACAGCCCGGACTTGTTCCTTCACCTGCTCGACGCCGCCCAGTTCAACGAGCGCCGCACGCCGGGCCTCCTCCGGATCCATACCGTCTTCGATCTTCTTACTCGTGACCATTTCCAGGTACGATTTCAGTTCTTCATCAAGCCCCTGCTCTTGTTGGTCTCTGTGAAACAACGATCCAAGAACATGTGTCAATCGGGTTTTCCAGCGCATCATTTCCTTTTTCCAGCCAACATTCTTGCTTATGTCGTTTCCAGCACGCTTGTAATGGCGATCGACACTCGCTGCCAGTTCCGTCGCTCGGCTTCGAGCTTCTTTCGTCCGGCTGAGGTCAACGAGTAGTACTTGGCTCGTCGCTTGTTTTCCGACGCGCCCCACTCGCCCTGGATCCACCCTTCCTGTTCGAGACGGTATAGAGCGGGGAAGAAAGAGCCGGGGTTAATCTGAAACACTCCCTTCGTGATCTGTTCGATCCTTCGAGAGATCCCGTACCCGTGCATCGGCTCTAGCGCCAGGGTCTTCAGGATGAGCATGTCCAGGGTTCCTTGCAGGATGTCTGCCTTCTTTCGAGCCACTCACCTTCCTCCTATTGCCATTCTATAGAAAGTCTACGCCTTTCACATATAGATTGTCAATAGGAGCCCTGGAATGGGGGGATCGTCTTGGCACCACGCGTGCAACCTGGAGGAGGGTCCCCGGGGCGAAGGACTTTCCCAGGATATGGGGCGGCCTTCTGGTGTGCTCAACGCTTTGAAGGTTGGAACTGCGGCCAGAAAGAAGTGCGCCCCCGCTTCAATGTTCCGAAGGCGGGGGCGTTCCTTGGCACGACTCGCTCAGTCTCGCGAGCCGGGTATAATAGGAAGCGTGTTATGGCTGTTTCCAATGCTAGACCTCTTAACCCCATACGTAAATCCACCACGTGGCTCAATTTGTTGGCGCAAATGAATCAGTCCGGTTTCTCTATCCGACAATAATAAATGTCTTGACGAATATATTTGTCCGTAGCTAATCTACAGACTTCCACCACGGGCTGCTCGGGAGGCGGCATCAGTGAAGGCTACAGACACGGATTTGCAAGTCATTGGCGTCGACTCCGGTGCCACCGCCCTGCTCCATCCTCTGCGACGACAAATCCTCGAGAACCTGCGCGAGGCCGACTCGGCTTCGGGTGTTTCACGAAGGCTGGAAATGCCCCGCCAGAAAGTGAACTATCACCTGAGACAACTGGAAAAGGCGGGTTTGGTGGAGTTGGTGGAGGAGATAAAGAAGGGGAACTGCGTCGAACGAATGGTTCGCGCCACCGCCCGCTCGTACGTGATCAGCCCCGAGATGCTGGGAGAACTCGCTGCTGATCCCGAGCGTGTGCAGGATCGATTCTCGTCTGCCTATCTGATAGCCCTGGTCACTCGGGTATTGCGGGAGCTGGGACTGTTGCGTGCCCGTGCGGCAGCCGAAGGAAGACGCCTGGCAACATTGTCGCTTCAGACAGAAGTACGGTTCCGTTCCCCGTCCGCGAGGCAGGCTTTCTCTCGAGAGCTGGCGGATCACATGGCCGAACTGGCGAAGAAGTACCACGACGAAGGAGCCGAGGATGGACGCTCCTTCAAATTACTGGTCGCCGGCTATTCGTCCGTCGCCTTAGAGGGCGAGGGGACGACGGTAGAGCCCAGCCCGGAGATACGGTGAGGAGGAGGGAGGCACGAACCACTCGCTGCCCCTACATTGGTCTGAACATCATGAGAGAGAAGGCAATCATCAGTAACATGATATGGCCGATCTCCAGTACAACCTGCAGGCCCGTCTTCACCTCGCTACTGCCTTCGGCTACTCTCAAGCGTGCGGGTTTCGTTATCACTACCAGGGCCACGCTGTAGAACACGATAATCATGAGACTCATCCACATCCAAAGGTCAGAAAACTGCCAGTCGCCCATGAACATGACAGTCAGCCCGGTCGCCGTCACAATACCTGCAAAGATATTTTCCAGAAGTCCGACGACATTGGCTTTCTTTACAAGCTCCATATTGGCGTGGTCGACCGCCGGCTTTACCGCTATCAATACTGCAATCGACACTGAAATTGTCGACAACGTCAAAAGGAATATGGCCGAACCGCTATGAACCATGATGAGAATAGTGTAAAGATCCATTAGAAAACTAACCTTCTATTCGTTGATCAAGCCGCCACGGCTGGGAAAGCTCCGAATCTGCGGACATCACACTTGTCATCACCGGTGCCTGCATCAGCGATAGGTAGTATCACGTTATGCCGGTGACAGGTTATGGACTTATTCGGCAAGCAAGCCGAACGGGTTCTTTCAACTGGGTCAAAACCATGCCTGTTCCCACCACAAGCAAGTTAGCCCGGACTGGTCACCCGGGCTAACTTGCTTCGAACGTGATGCCGGCGGGCAGAGTCGAACTGCCGACCTAAGGATTATGAGACCTTCGCTCTAACCACTGAGCTACGCCGGCTTCCGCGGGTCAATCCAAACAGCCTATTCTAACGCTTGCCTTTTTTGTTGGCCAGCACGGGAAGGAAATATGCCCGGCCGAGCAGCTTGTCCACGCGGGCAACCTGAACCGTAATTTTCTTCCCCAGCGAATACCGATTCCGAGTGCCTCTTCCTACCAGCGTTCGCGTCGGCGGTTCGAAGTCGTAATAATCGTCTTCGATTTCACCCACGGGTATGAAGCCCTCGATGAATTGATCGACGAGCTCCACCGTCATGCCGTTAGGTGAGACACTGATGATAAGCGCTTCGAAAGTGTCTCCGATATGTTCTTCGAGCAGTATCATCCGCTTCCAGTTGTAGAGCTCCCGCTCGGCCTGCTCGGCCGTCCTCTCGCGCTCGCTTGATTCGCTGGCGATCGCCGCGAGCTGCGGCACGGAATGTCGTGTTTGCCGCTTACCTTCAATATGGGCTTTCAGGATGCGATGGATGATCAGGTCCGGGTACCGCCGTATGGGCGAGGTGAAGTGTGTATAGGACTCTGAAGCCAGTCCGAAGTGGCCTCGATTCTCCACCGAGTAGAAAGCCTGTTTGAAGGATCTCAACATAAGGTAAGAAACCATACGTTCGTCCGGCCGCCCTGCCATGGAGTTGAGGAACTTCTGAAACTGAACCGGTCTCAGGGATCGGGGATGAAACTTCAGACCGAGCCCGGCCAGGACGTCCGACAACTGTTCGATCCTCGAAGGGTCGGGCGGTTCATGAACCCGGAAGAGCGTCGCATGGACTTCCTCTTCCAGCGTGCGGGCAACCGCCTCATTTGCGGCGATCATGAATTCCTCGATCATTCGGTGGGAAAAGTAACGTTCGGCTTTTGCGATTCCTTCCAGAAGCCCTTCTCGGTCGAGGGTCAGTTCCGGTTCGGGTAAATCGAAGTCGATCGTGCCCCGCTCCCGGCGTCGCTCCAGGAGCAGCCGAGCCAGCCGTTCGAGGGCGCGTAGATCCGACACGAGCTCGCGATGCCTGCCTCGAAGGGACCGGTCCCCGTCGAGTATTTTCTGTACCTGTTCGTACGTGAATCGTTCCGACGACCGAATGACGCTTTCATGGAACGCATGGCCCTTGATCGTACCGTCCGGGGCGATGTCCAGGACGACAGTCATAGCCAGTCGGTCGACATACGGGTTGAGAGAGCAAAGCTGGTTGGAGATCTTTTCGGGAAGCATCGGAACAACGCGGTCCGGAAAATACACGGAGGTGCCGCGAAGCCGTGCTTCCTTGTCGGTTGCGGAGTCGATGGGGACGAAGTGAGACACGTCGGCGATGTGGACCCCGAGGCGGAATCCTCCGTCGGTGGTTTCCTCGATATCAACGGCGTCGTCGAAGTCGCGTGCCGTGGCCGGGTCGATCGTGACGATCGTTCGGTTGCGAAAGTCCTCCCGGGTTGCGAAGTCTTCCTCGCGCAACTCGTCCTGGAGTCTCGCTGTTTCCCGGAGAACCGCGTCCGGAAACTCGACTGGTAGACCGTACTTCTTGATGATGACGTTCGTTTCGACGTTCGGATCGTCGATGAACCCGATGACGGAGGTGATCTTCCCGGCCGGCCAGTGTGCCTGTGAAGGGAATCGGGTGAGTTCCACCTCGACCATCTTGTCTTTGTGTTCTGAGGCGGCGTCGACAACGAGTATCTTCGGCGGGAGCTTCTCGTCTGCCGGTGAAACGAAGAACGCTTCTCCATCGAATCGCAACTGTCCGACGATCGTGTCGCGGGCTCTCTTTTCGACGCGAACGACTTTGCCCTCGGCCCGCCCACCAGGTTTCTTGAGCGTGATAACGATGCCGACACGGTCCCCATGCATTGCCGAGGACGTTAATGTGGGAGCGATGAAAACGTCGCTGTCGATTCCCGGTACCCGCTCATCGAGAATGACAAATCCGTAACCGTCACGATGGAGCGAGAGTCGGCCGTAAACGAGGACTTCCTCTTGTGGTGCCTCGTAGCGGTTTCCCTTGTGGCGGACGAGTTTCCGGTCCCGGACCAGTTGATTGAGGATCTCCTTGATCCATTTTCGGTCCGTCCGATCGGCCTGGAAATCATCAAGGATGCGCCGGAAGCTGGCGGCCCTGTCCGGTTTCTTCTGAATGTGGAGCAGCAGGTATTCCTTGGTCAGATCCTGGAGGCTCGATCGCGTTGTACTCTTTCTCGGTGCCACGGTCCCAGTATTTGCATATACCGCTACGGTTTTCAATCGGCAGTTGGATCAGCAGTCTCAAAGGACTTGATTCTGTGGAATCAAGGGGACGAGCAAGGCCCCCTTATTGACTTCGCCAGCCCACACCCGTAAATTGGATTGGCTCAGCCGAAATGGCGGAATTGGCAGACGCGCTAGATTCAGGTTCTAGTGTCCATTGCGGACGTGGGGGTTCGAGTCCCCCTTTCGGCATTTTCCGATACGACTTCAGGCGAGGATCAGGCGGCGCCCTTTGGGTTCTGGAATGGAGTCACCAAATTCCTTCGCTGTCTCAATCCAAAGAGAAATCGCTTCCTTTGCATTGCTTAATGCAGCTTCCTGCGTGTTTCCGTGAGCAGCACAGCCGGGCAATTCCGGGACCTCAGCAACGAACGCAGCATCTTCTTCGCTCCAATAGATAATGATTTCGTACTTATTCATCCGAGTTCCCTCCGAGCTTGTACTTCAGAATTACCGTACGCACTTGCTTGACCTGATACGGCTTCGCATTGTTGCCGCTGCGTTGCAGGTTGATGTGTTCTTCGACTCGAGCCTTACGGAACACATGATGTCCGCCTTTCGACCTCTTCTCGAATCCCAGGCTTTCAAGCAGGGAACAGATATCGTCGAACCTGATTCCCGCATCAGACGTGCCATCGAGAATTCGCCGCAGAGTCTTGCCCGTGCCCACACGACTATTCTACCCGCTTGCAGTCGCGAACTGTAAGTTCGACGTTAAACCGTCTCCCGCAATTCTCCCGCGATGGGACTCAACTGTTCGTAGCCTTTCAACCTATTTCGGTGGCGAAGAATCCGCATGGTTACATGAAAAACTCAGCTTTACTCAACAAGTCACCTGATTGCTCAGGCAGCTTCAGGTTCTACTGTCCATTGAGGACGTGGGGGTTCGAGTTCCCCTTTCGGCACTTCTCCTCTCAGTCTCAGTACCGAATCCACTTGTACGGTTAGGCGATTAATACAGTCATGTGACCTTCTGATTGCTGTTAACCCTCGACTGTAGTTATATGTACGGGTGATTCAGCCTGGTTCCCAACTCGTACACTATGAAATCGTTTCCGCCCTGGGAAAGGGCGGTATGGGCGAAGTGTGGCGTGCGAAGGACACAAATCTCGGGCGGGAGATCATGAACCAGGCAGCACTACAGAAGAAGCTGGAGAGTCTGACGGAGCAGGCCCTGAAGAACACCGCGTTCGATGATTCTGATTCGTAGAATATTGTTGTTTCTGACAGCGGTCGGGACAGTCTTTGCAGCCGCATCGTGCACGCTGTCCGAGGATGTTGCCCTCGTACAAGTCTCGGGTAGGACGATGGGCACCACGTATCGGGTGACCTACGCCGCGACAGCCGCATCGCCGGGCGAGGTGCAGCATGCTGTCGATTCTCTGCTCGGAGAGATCAACCAGTCGCTTTCGACCTACATCGACACGTCGCTGATCTCACAGATCAATGCATCGGCGGACACCTCGGCGTGGCACCCGATCGATGCGCATTTCGAAGCCGTTTTCCGCCGTTCCCGATTCGTCTACGAAGACACGCGAGGAGCGTTCAACCCGGCCGTAGGGCCGCTGGTCGACGCCTGGGGGTTTGGCCCGGCCGGCGCAGAAGCGATGCCGGAGAGCACAACGATCGAATCCCTGCTTCGGGTTGTCGATTTCGATTTGTTTGACGAGAGGGATTCGCCGCCCGCCGTGCAGAAGAGCAGTCCGGGGGCACAACTCGACTTCAACGCGATTGCAAAGGGATACGGCGTCGATGCCGTCGGGAAGCTTCTGGAATCGCGAGGGTTCGAGTCTTACCTCGTTGAGATTGGCGGCGAAGTCCGGACACGTGGAGACCATCCCTCAGGGCGAGCGTGGAGTGTCGGAATCGAACGCCCTGTCGAGGACAACTCCGGCCGCGTGGCGCAGATTGTGGTGCTGTTGAACGATGCCGCACTCGCCACGTCGGGGAACTACCGTAACTACACCATCCGTGATGGTCGGAAGTACGCGCACATCCTGAACCCAGAGACGGGTTACCCCGAGGAAAGTCCGTTGCTGAGCGCTTCGGTTCTGACTGAGGATTGCATGACGGCTGACGCCTATGCGACAGCTTTGATGGTGATGGGGCTGGAGAAAGGGATGGACTTCGTAGAGTCGCGCGACGGACTCGAAGCTTATTTTATCTCGGACGGTGGCGAAGGGCGGTATCTCGAACGGCGATCAACCGGTTTCCCGACGCCGGAATAGGTCGAACCCCGCCCAGCTATGCCAGGAGTTCCAGTACTCGCGTCTTCACAATGCAGGATAGAGTGTCCCATACGGAAAGCGCCGCACGGTATCATGAGAATGGACGTTCTTGATCGTTTCGGGACGTCTCGATTACGTCCCTCAGCCCCCAAGGAATGCTTACCATGATGGCGCGTGTCGTAAATGATGGCTCTTCAATGCGAGACAGAGCGACGATATGCCTGGCAGTCCCCCTTTCGGTACTTTCCTTTGAACAACTCTCGTAGCCTTCCCGCCCTGCTCACCAATCAATCTCATCAGGCAGGTGTCTCACCTGCGTTGGCACAGAGGGGCGTCCTCAGATATGTGTGTCGAATTGAAGCCTGCTGCACTTCCTGTGGTAGTCTCTGACTCCAATGCATGTAGGACTCTGGGTCATCCAGGTATTTCTGTCGGTTGTCTTTGTCTTCATCGGTCTCATACACACCATTGTGCCTATCGAGGAAGTCATCCGCTTGGTGCCCCTGTTTGCGGACTTCCACCCCCGTCTTGTCCGGTATATCGGCACCGCGGAGTTGACCGGGGCGATGGGCCTGATCCTGCCCGGACTCACCGGGATCCAGCCGGGCCTGACGTCCTGGGCGGCCAAGGGACTTGCGACGATCATGGTTTTTGCGATTGGGGTCCATGTTTCACGAGGAGAGTTCGTGGTCG
This sequence comes from uncultured Solibacteraceae bacterium, assembly GCA_964584435.1. Lineage (GTDB taxonomy): Bacteria > Acidobacteriota > Terriglobia > 20CM-2-55-15 > 20CM-2-55-15 > CAZOZZ01. The sequence continues at coordinate 22,756 of CAZOZZ010000010.1, forward strand.
CCGTCCTACCTTTGGTTCTCTTCGCCCTGGCGTTGTTCGTCGCCCATGGACGGAGGCTGAATGATGGTGAGTGAAATCAGAATCGGTTGATTCTCAGGTCAATGTCCTGATCAGGACAAGAGCGGCGAGGCCGAGGGAAACCATAAGAAAGGTGGCCACTATTAGAATGGCCGTGCGGTTGCCGTAATTGAACGTGTAGCCGAACCCGAAGCGCTTCTCGACCATGATCGACGGGTCGTCCCTGTCGACGTAGAACAGTCCCCAGACCCAATGGGAGTTGTCGGCCAGACCGTTGGTCAATGGAGTCTCGGCGGTGACTGTTTCTATCAGTGCGCCTCCCTGTCCGTATCTCTTCATGATCCGGATCAGGTTGACGAAGAAGAACACGAGCACAATACCTGCCATCCACAAGATCCCAACGCCCTGAGAATTGATCTCAGAGAGTCCAATACGGATGATCTGCACCGACAGGACCGTCATCAAAACGCAGATGAGGAGAGCCGTCCAGCTGGTCACGTTGGCCATGGTGGTGCGGAATGCGTCCTGTGCCCGAACAGACCCGCCACCCGATCCGCCGCGGACCGATCGCTTCGCCCTTGCGGTTAGCAGCGCGATCAGGGCGATGAACGGACTGAGCGCCAGGTTCAGGCTGGGTACGAACATAACCGTGACGAACGACCTTTCGGACATGGCTTCATAGCTGATCAGGGTGTACACAAAAGTTGTGAGACTCGTGAGGAGACAGATGCCAAGGGCGAGCTTGGCCAGGCCTTCCCCATGCGGCGCACAGCTGTGGAGCGTGGCGACGGATCTCCTCGGCCTGCAGGGCGGCGAGCGGTGGTGTCAGGCCGCGGGCTCTGGAATGAAATCGAAGATAGAGCCCCAGGGCACCAAGTAGGAGGAATGCAGTACCCGTGAGGTTACCCGCGACCGGTCGTCCCGCAAGAAAACTGATACCCAAACCAACCAGGAGTGACATCGCCATCAGTATCACGCAGCCGAGGTACCAGCTACCGAGGAGTCGGCGCGCCTCATCCCGATCGGTGAACGCCTCGCCGACGTAAGCGCCGAAGAGCAGGCCCTTTCGCGTGATACTCGGAAGGACGAGGAGGATGCCACCGACCACACACACCCGGACCGTGAGGAACAGATTGATAACGGCAGCTTCACTCATCGTCGTTCTCCCGACCGCCGTCCATGGCCAGCACCGCACGTTGCATGACCGGCAACAGTTCTCTGGTCGTCATACCCGCCTGCCGAAGGCATGCGAGGGTGGTCTGCATCTGGGTGAGCAACCGGGTGCGTGTGGGATGCTCTATCTCTTCCGCTGGTGCCCTCACCGTGACGCCCGCCCGATCACGGATGACGAGGAAGCCCTCGCCTTCCAGCAGCCGGTACGCCCTCGCGATGGTGTTCAGGTTGACGCCCAGATCCCCTGCAAGCTGACGCACCGATGGGAGGGCCGTCCCCGCTCCGAGCGCCCCCGAGGCAACGAGCCGCCGCACCTGGTCGGCGACCTGTTCGTAAACCGGATTCATGAGACTGCGGTCGATGGTGAGTGTCAGCATCTCACGAAAAGTGTATGCATTGCAGTATACAGATGTCAAGGTTGAGTTCAACCACGGCCGTTGTCTCAATATCCGATCAAATCAGACAACTAATTTAGATTCAGAGTGATGAGAGCATCCAAGCAGGTTTGTCAACGTCGATCGGACCCGTTGACAACAGGTTGTCCATCACATAGAATATCTATGCATAGAGATTTAAAGCTTAGAATATCGAGGTAAGCATGGCACAAAGACCCGCAACGCTACTCCATGGCACCCTGGACGTCCTCATATTGAAAGCTCTCTCTCCGGGCAAGTGTCACGGCTATCGCATCGCCCGCTGGATCGAAGCATCGACCGGCGATGTCCTGGAGGTTGAGGAGGGCTCCCTCTACCCGGCGCTCTACCGGATGGAAAAGCGCGGCTGGATTGAAGCGGAATGGGGAAAATCGGAATTCAACCGCAAGGCCAAGTTTTATCAGCTGACGGAGGATGGCGAACGCCACCTTGAGTTGGAAACGCAACGATGGGTAACCTTCAGCTCTGCTGTGACAAGCGTACTTCTGACCGCCTGAGGCAGCTGAAGAGGATAACGAACATGTCCAAGGTGAGCCGATTCATCAATCATCTCAGGTCGCCCCTCTGGAAAGTGAACGTCGATGAAGAGGTGGATACAGAACTCGATCTCCATGTCGAAATGCGAACACGCGAGCTGATGGACAAGGGGATGAATGCCGAGGAGGCTCGAGCCCGGGCACTGGCCCGGTTTGGGAATGTCGACGGAGCCAAGACGGAATGCCGGCGTGTCGCAACGTCGAGAGATCGTCGCATGAGTGCGATCGAATACTTCGGAGAACTTCGCCAGGATCTCAGCTTCGCCATCCGTCAGATGCGCCTGGCTCCGGGCTGGACCCTGTTGCTGGTCATCTCCCTCGTTATCGGCATCGGTGCCAATACGGTCGTCTTCAGTGTCGTCAACGGGGTAGTCCTGCTCCCCCTTCCCTATCCCGACGTCGACCAACTGGTCCGGGTTCGCGAACTGACTCCGGACGGCGGTGGCTTCTCGACGTCCGATCCGAACTTTCTCGACTTCCGCGACCGAAGCCGTACCGTGGAGTACCTGGCGGCCATGGCCTTCCCGCCGCCCCAACTCACCCTGCTCGGCGAGGGCGAGCCTTTGCATCTCGATGCCCTCGCAACCACGGCGGACTTTTTCAACGTGCTCGGTATCTCACCCCTCATGGGCCGTACCTTCCTGCCGGGCGAGGACGCGCCGGGCAACGCTGCCCGGGTTCTGGTATTGAGTCACGGCCTCTGGCAACGGAGTTTCGGGGGGGATACCGAAATCGCCGGCCGAATCCTCAACGTGAACGGCGAGAACTGGAATGTCATTGGAGTCATGCCCGCCAACTTCAATCCCCCGGTTGGGGCCGAAGCGTGGGTGCCCTATGCGGCGGACCCGGGTCTTTCCCGAGGGGATCACCGGCTTGAAATGTTCGGCCGACTGCGACCCGGTGTCAGTGTCGACCAGGCCCGGGAGGATCTTGAGGGTGTGGCGGCACGGCTCTCCGAAGAGTATCCCGACAGCAACGAAGGTTGGAGTGCCAGTGTGATGTCCTTTTCCGATTGGATCATCGGCCCCCAGGTCCGGCAGACGACCCTTGTCCTCCAACTCGCCGTCGGGCTCATGCTGCTGCTGGCCTGTGCCAACGTGTCCAATCTCCTCATCGCACGGGCCACGACCCGGGGTCGGGAGATCAGCATCCGGACCGCTCTGGGCGCCGGTCGAATGCGTATTCTGCGCCAGCTACTGACCGAATCGGCCCTCCTGGCCATGATCGGTGCCGCACTGGGACTTCTACTGACCTTGGGGGCGCTTCCTTTGCTCACTGCCTGGAATCCGAACGCGCTACCCCGGCTCGATGAGGTCTCTCTGGACCGAAACGTCCTTATCTTCGCTCTGCTGGTTTCCATCGCAGCCGGACTCATTTCCGGCCTTGCCCCGGCCATTCATGCCAGCCGGGGAAACTTTGGCGAGTTGCTCAAGGGGGGGCGCTCGTCAGCCCGCGCCAGCGTCCGCCGCTTTCGCGATGTTCTCGTTGTCGGTGAGATAGCCCTGGCCATGACCCTGTTGATAGGTGCCGGCCTGTTGGTTAACAGCTTCTATCGACTCGGGAACACGAATCCAGGATTCGATCCCGCCAACGTTTTGCTGGCGCCCATCAACCTTCCTGCATCGCAGTACCAGGAAATGGACAGTCAGACCGCACGATTCTATGGTGAGGTGTTGGAGAGGGTAGAGGCCATCCCCGGCGTGCGGTACGCGGGTGTCAATATGGTGAACCCCTTTTCCGGTTTTTCGCCGTCGAACCAGGTCGCCAATCTGGACGCAACCCGCAGAGAACAGTTTGTCCGGGTACAGTGGCGAAGTGTTTCGGTGGGGTACTTTCGTGCATTGGGAATCACCATAAAGCGCGGCCGGTTGTTCGACGAGTCCGATCGTGCGACGCCGGACCCGCGTTTGGGCCGGGCACCTGTCATTATCAGTGAGAGGCTAGCTGAGCGCATATGGCCCGACGGGGATCCTATTGGTCAGACGCTGCAATGGGGCGAGCCGGGAGGAACGAATCTCGAGGTCGTTGGAGTGGTTACCGGCGTTCGGGACAACTCAATGGAAGCCGAGCCCGAGCCGATGGTTTTCTTCAACTATGAGATTGTCGCCTGGCCTCAGATGACAGTGTTCGTCAAGACTGAGGTCGCCCCGGGCGTTCTGGCGCCGGCGGTGCGGCAGGCCATCTGGGAGGTTGATGGAAACCTGCCCGCTCCCGCCCTTGTTCCACTCCAGGATCGCGTGGATCAAGCGATGGCCGGACCACGATTCAACTCACGCCTCCTGATGCTGTTTGCGATCATGGCTCTCTTGATGGCTTCGCTGGGTATCTATGGAGTGATCAGCTACGCAGTAAAACGTCGCAGGAGGGAAATTGGCATCCGCATGACGCTGGGCGCTCACTCGAGGGGCATGATCAGCCTGGTACTGCGCCATGCCGTTATCCTGGTGGCAGTCGGGATGGCTATCGGGATACCCGGTGCGGTGGGATTCAGCAGGTTCCTGGGAAGCCTCCTCTATCAGACCTCACCGACCCACCTGGGAACCTACACGACGACTGCCGGTATTCTCGCAGTTGTGGCTCTTGCCGCCGGCTCCATTCCGGCGTTGCGCGCCTCGAAGATCGACCCCTGTATTACGCTGCGTGAAGAATAAGCGGCGTCCGGTCCGCCGATCAGCATTGGGCGACGACCCCCGCAGCCGCCAGATTCCTGGCGGCAAGCCGGGAGGGAGGTCGAAGTCCGACCGAGCAGGTCACGGTCTTCACCGTCGGACTGCTGTCCAGGGCGTCCACCTCGATTGGGTCGGCGCGCAGCTTCAGATGCGCAAACACGCCACGCCTGCCTCTGGATGTTGATCGGCCCAGAGGGCGCAAGAATTCACCCTCTTCAAGGGCTGCGGGCAGAAGCTTCAGGCTGACCGAGGCGCGCACGTTGCCGCCGATGGCGAAGATTCGCCCGCCCTGTTCGTCCACCTTCACAACGACGTCGCAATGTGTTCGTGCGCCGACTCCCATCTGGCGTCGTCGCTCGGCGAGGTTTCGATAGGCCGGCCGGCTTCCCCTGCACAAGAGGTCGCCGGGCTCGATTGCCGCCTCGCCGACATCGTAAGCGACGAACGCCGATCCAGGCGTTCCCCGGTCGCGTGCTCGGATGGCCTGGTCGATATACGTATGGTGGGCGATAGCGCGCTGGAACTGGCTGGCGTCGCCCAGGCCGCCCTCGCACATCACCCACGACACGAAAGCCGCCGACCAGGGATTGCGCCATCTAGAGGCGACACCTCCCGGCCCGTTCCAGGCCTGGTTCTGTTTCTCCAGGATCCAGTCGCCACCTGGCGTGACTGCCCAGTAGCCTGCGATAGAGGTGGCGACGCGCTCCGATTCCTCGGGATCGAGACGCCGAAACCGGCGGCTCCGGGATCCCGATCGAAGCCCGCCAGGTGCGGGCAGACCTCCGGGGCGCACGGACTGACTGCTAACGTTGGTTTCGTCGACGATTGAAAAACCGAAAAAACCCCATTCCTGCACTGCCACATCGACGATACGCCGGCGGGTCCCCCCGGTCGGCAAGGCCCGGCAGGAATTCTGCTGGATGGTCATCGCTCCAGGCTTGCCGGCCACGCGTTCCGTCGGTGCTACGACATCGAGTTGATCTGGTGGCAACCTGTCGAGAGACGATTGTTGTGCGGACCCATCGGCTGCAACGGTCAGAACGGCCAACGCCGCCAGCGGTAGAATGAGCGTCTTCATGCGAGTTCCTTCTTATGACTTGCCCGGTTTGTCGCCGCGGCTCTGGCGTGCATAGAGAGGGCTGTACTCAAATCCGTAGGCGCTGTTGCGTCTCAAGGCGGCCTTGTCGTGGAAGAACTTCTTCTTGGCGGCACGGATCACCTCCAACTCCTCCTCGCTACACTCTCGGAGCGTGATCTCTTCACGCTTGACGAAGAAGATCTGCCCGATAGGCATGCTGTGTGTCCCGGGCAGTCCTTCGCCGGCCTCCAGGACCGGGCAGTGGCGAGCGTGCGGCGGTAGAAGCGGTCGTTGCGGTTCGCGGCGCGGTTTCAGACCGACGCCAGGGCGATACGAGTTGGAAAAGATGCGAACCTCCATTCGGTCATGATAGGCCAAGAGTGAGGCCTTGTGGACAGGAAAGGAGAGGAGACACTCTTCGGCTATTCGTGATTGGGCAAGACCTTCCTCAGTCCCACTTGACGGTTTACCGCGACCCGGCCGTTGCTCATCACCAGGAGGGGGTTGTGCAGGACCGACGGTTGTTCCAGGGGGTCTCTGTCGAACACGAGTAGATCCGCGTCGAGTCCCGCCTCGATCGCCCCTGTCTGGGCATCCAGCCCGTACGCCTCCGCGGAAGCGATCGTCGCGGCCCTGAGAGCGTCGGCCGGGGTCATCCCGAATTCGATGAAGGCGTTGATCTCACCCGGGATCCGGTAGATGCTTTCGGGGCCGTAGCTTGAATCGACCGCAGTCACGATCCGCACACCCATCTGGTAACCCCGACGAATCATCCGCTGCATGTTTTCGATGAGGTGGGGCCAGCGCTGGCGTGCGATGGTCGTGTTGTAGTCGTCATGCGGCAGTTCGAAGCCGGTCACCGAGATATATGTCGGAGCCCATATCGTCTGGTTGTCCACCATCAGCTGCAGACCTTCTTCGTCGATGTACGAAGCATGTTCGAGGCTCCTGCAGCCGGCCAGTATGGCGGCGATAATCACCTCTGTTCCGTGGGCATGGCATTCGACGGGAATATCGAAGCGGCTGGCCTCATCGATGATCGCGACCAGTTCCGTTTCGGTATAGACCTGAGCAATGGGGTCCGGGCCGGACATCCCGGATGTCACGCCTCCCGACCGGGTCTTGATCCAGTCCACGCCGTGATCCGCATTGATTCGAACGACCTCGCGAACTGCGGCTTCGCCCTTGAGCGGCCGATTCACGAACTTGGCAAGCCTGGGGTCGGCAAGCACGTTGTCACCGGCTCCCAGATCCGGAACCACGTAGACACCCGCAGCGAGGACGTCAGGGCCGGCCAGATAACCCGCTTGAACCATCTCCCGAAGGGCGACATCGGTGTACCCGTTGACGCTCGCGCTTCGCGCCGTTGTCACACCGGATGTTAGGGCACGGCGGGCCGACGCCACGCTGCTACCGTGATAGTGGCCTTCGAAGAGTCCTGGTGTGACATAGAACCCCCGGAGATCGACGATCTCGGCCCCGTCCGGCGGTTGGTTGGTGCCAACCGACTCGATCTTGCCCTCGCGTACCACGACTGTGACGCCGCGAAGAATCGTCCCGGTCCGAACGTCCACTACGTTGGCGTTGGAGATGGCGAGGAAAGGCTGGGGAATGATCCCATCCGCGTCGGCCAGGGCCGCCAGCTCATCCAGCGGCGGCTGCCGATAGAGTGCCTGTCCGTGAACCGTTGTTGTGGCCGCCGTCGCCAGGCAGGCAACCAATGCGAGCGTCCTCGATACCTTCCTAGTCTTTGACCGGTTCCTCATCATCTCCTCCAGGGTGCAGGGTCTTCACTCGTCGGACGAGAACGGTATAGCACCACCGCAACACGAAACACAATACATAGTCTTCTCATCAATCAGCCGGTGCGTGGAGGTCCTCCCTCCTGGAGCCGGAGCCACAACCCTTACCTCATGCACTGACTGCGGCAACTCTGCGTTCAATTGACCCGTTTGCCCGAACGAACTAGAATGTCCGCGGAGGGCCCACCAGATGAAACGAAGTGTTAGCGGCGTCGTGATGTTGGTTTTCTGTTGTTCCGTTGCGTTCGCACAGGAAACACCGATCCGAAACTTCCTGAGGGTCAACTCGGATTTCTGTACGGCCGGTCAGCCGACCGTGGATCAGTTGTCCGATCTGAAAGATCAGGGCATCCGTTCCATCCTCAATCTGAGACCTCAGGAGGAGTATGACGGAACCGAAGAGGAAGCCAGGGTCAAGGCTCTCGGCATGAAGTACTTTAATATTCCGATCGTGAGCAGTGCCATTGGTGACGAACAGGTCGAGATGTTCCTGAGCCTCGGTGATCAAGCCGAGAACCGTCCCATGTTTATTCACTGCGCGTCCGCGAACCGTGTCGGAGCTTTCTGGATGATCCGTCGGGTTCTTCGCGACGGTTGGACAACCGCCGACGCCGAAACGGAGGCAACCAAGGTCGGACTTCGATCTCCGAGACTCAAGGAATTTGCACTTGGGTATATAGAGGCACACCAGAACAGGTGAGGCCGTCGGCTACTCTCCCTCGTACTCAAGAATCTTGTCCCTAGTGAGCGCGAAAACCCCGGCTAGCCGAAAGGCCAGCTCCAGCTGGGTCACTTCCTCGTGATCGAAGCGTTCCCGCTCTTCGCTTGAAGGTTGAAATGTCTTGCGGGCCGGATACGTATTGATGGTATCCCGGGGGTATTAACCGATAGCAGGGAGGCCAACATGATCCTACGAACCAACGTCCGCCGCCTCGCCGTCGCCATGTTCCTCATCGTGGCGATGACACACACTGGGAGCGCACAGGAAAGGACGGAAATCGATCACGCTATCGAGATTCTCGAACAGCTTCGGCAGGGGAATTTCGAAGCGGTCGCGGCGGAATTCAATGCCCAGGTCGCTGCTGCGCTGTCGGCCGACCAGCTTGGCGAGGTGTGGGCTTCCCTCCGAACCCAGGTCGGGGAATTCCAGTCGGTAACCGATCAACAGGCCGCGCCCGTCCAGGGACTCGTCGCCGTTACCTTGACGTGTGCGTTTGAACGAGCCGCCCTGAACATGATTGTTGCCTTCGATGGTGAAAACAAGATTGCCGGCCTGCGTTTCGTCCCGGCACCCGCCCCGGTGCAGGCATCAGTGCCAACCTCGGATCGATTCACTGAAGAGCCGTTCATCGTCGGAGGCGGCGAATGGGCCCTGCCTGGGACGCTCAGCTTGCCGGTCGCCACTGGCCGTTTGGTCGCCGTTGTCCTGGTCCATGGATCCGGCCCGAACGACCGCGACGAAACGGTTGGCGCGAACAAACCGTTCAGGGATCTGGCCTGGGGGTTAGCGGATCGTGGTATTGCCGTCCTGCGCTATGAGAAAAGGACGAGGCAACACGGTGCGAAGTTTGCGAGCCTTGGAGACTTTACCGTGCGTGAGGAAACCGTGGAGGACGCGCTCCTGGCGGTTGCCGGTCTCCGGGCGCACGATCGAATCGATGAGAACCACATTTTTGTGCTTGGCCACAGTCTTGGCGGCACGCTGGCGCCACGGATAGCGATGGGGGATGAGGATATCGCCGGACTCGTTGTCATGGCCGGTTCGACCCGTCCACTGCCTGAACTCTTTCTTGAACAGATGGAGTACCTGGAGTCTGTCGGGTCGGCCCCAGCTTCGACCGAAGAGTCTCTGGAAGCGTTGAAGCAGCAGGCAGAGAGGGTGATGGACCCGGATCTTCCGCCTGACACCCCTGCTTCGGAGCTGCTGTTCGGTGTGCCCGCCGCCTACTGGAAGGATTTGAACGGATACGAACCGACACTGGTGGCGGCCGGTCTCGACGTCCCGATGCTGATTCTGCAGGGGGAGCGCGACTATCAGGTGACGCTCAAAGACCTGGAGGGGTGGCGGGACGCCCTGTCAGGCCGGTCCGACGTAACCATCAAGAGCTACCCCCGGCTTAACCACCTCTTCATGGCCGGCGAGGGTAAGAGCACTCCCTCGGAATATCAACAGCCCGGTCGGATTCCGAACACCGTTCTTGATGACATTGCCGTTTGGCTGAACCGCATCGCCAGCTGACCGGCCCCTCCGCTACTGCCTGACGTATTTCTTCAGATCCCGCGGCCCGACTTCCGCACCGTATATGTTCCCCATGGCGTCCACTGCAACGCCTTCCGAACCGCTCGTTGCAGATCTGTCCGGATTGGGTTCCGGGTCCGGAATGAAGTTCGTTACCCAGCCGTCTTTGGCACTTCCAAATCGGATACCCCGTTTCCAACCCGGGTTTCGCCGTGTGTTCGACTCCGAGTCGGCCGAATACAGGATGTCGTTGCCATCGATGTACAGTCCGCTCGGTCGACCGAACTGCGTCCAGGTCGCGATGTAGCCTCCGTCCTGGTCGAAAATCTGGACCCGGTTGTTGTACCGGTCGCCGACGAACAGCCGTCCCTGGGAATCCATCGTCAAGGCGTGGGGGTCGCTGAAATCCTCGTTGGTCGTTCCTGTTTTGCCCCATGTCTTGATGAACGTCCCGTCGCTCGAGAACTTGACGATACGGTTGTCGTCTCCGCGGCCAAGATGTCCGACTGCGACAAAGATGTCGCCGTTAGGAGCAACCAGAACGTCCGAAGGCCCGTTGAAGCTGTCCGGCCCGTCGCCCGTGCCGCCAGGAGTGCCGAGCGTCATCAACACATCCCCGTCGGGACTGAACTTGTGGACCTGGTAGCCCTTTCCGTTTGCCCTCCCGGTGTCGGTGACCCACACGTTGTTGTCCGCGTCCACGAACATGCCGTGAGGCATCATGATCAATCCCGCGCCAAAGCTCTTGACCAGCTTGCCTGACGGGTCAAACAACAAGACGGAGTCGACGTCCGGTGCCTCGGTGCAACTGTTGGCACCGCACCTCTCCGAAACCCAGATGTTGCCACTTCCGTCCCGGGCCGGATAAACAGCGCTCATCGATCCCCAGGCTCGACCCGGATCTGCCCACCCTTCGACGGCTTGATACGGGTTGGGCGCATGGTTCTGAGCGTCTATGGTCACCCCGCACGTGGCGATTATCACGACGGCGGCTGTCAGCGTATATGCGATTCGGCCCGCATGTGACATTGCATCTCCTCCTACTGTCCTACTGTTTGACGTACTTCTTCAGATCCTCAGGGCCGACCTCGGCTCCGTATATGTTGCCCATCGCATCAACGGCGACGCCCTCCGCGCCGCTCGTGCCGGCTCTGTCTGCATCTGGAACAGGGTCTGGAACGAAGGTCCTCACCCAGCCGTCCTTCACGCTCCCGATCCGGATGCCTCTTTTGTAGCCGGGGTTGCTCCGGGAGTTCGACTCGGAGTCGGCCACGTAGATCATATCGTTTCCGTCGATGAAAACTCCGCTCGGCCGTCCGAATTGTGTCCAGTACGCAATGAACTCTCCATCTTGATCAAAGATCTGAACCCGTCGGTTGTTCCGGTCGCCCACGAACAGTCGGCCTTCGGAATCCATGGCTAGAGCGTGCGGATCGCTGAACTGGCCCGGACCGGCTCCTGTCTCCCCAAAAGCCTTGATAAACCTTCCATCGCTTGAAAACTTGACGATCCGGTTGTTGCCGCCGCGGCCGTGGCCGTCTGCGACGAAGATATTGCCGTTCGGAGCAACCAGGACGTCCGAGGGTTGATTGAAAGTGTCGGGGCCATCACCGGCGACTCCCGCCTTCCCCAGCCTCATCAATACTTCTCCATCGGGGCTGAACTTGAGGACCTGATGACCTTTGTCTCCTTCACCCCTCGCGTCGGTCACCCACACGTTGTTTTCCCCGTCCACATGGATACCGTGAGGCCAGACGATCATTCCGGCGCCAAAACTTTTGAGCAGCTTTCCGGAAGAATCGAACAGCAGGATCGAGTCGACGTCATCCCTGCCGATGCAACTGTTCTGTCCACATCTTTCAGCGACCCACATGTTACCGCTGCCGTCCGCTGCTGGAAACACCGCGCTCGTCGCTCCCCAGGTTCTCCCTTCAGGCATCTGTCCCCAAACTCCCTGGACAGTGCGATACGAATTCGGCGCATGGTTTTGCGCCCTCGTTCCCACTCCAATGGTTGCGATGATCGCAACGGTAGATAACAGCGTGCCGATTGATCGTGCATGTGACATCGGAATCCCCCTAATAACGAAGAACCTATCGTTCCAAGAATGCGTCCGAGCGCTACTTATACCCCACGACAAGGATATTTGCGAACGATAGCTGTAAGTTCCGGATGAGGTGAAGTCTTCCTGCTATATCTCGGGCAACGAGGACCCTGATGACTTTGAAGGTGGAGCTGTCGCGGCTGTACGAAGAGCGGCCATGGAAGACGCAATACCACATGGGGATCCGTCGAGATATGCTTCCCACCAGGGTTGCGACAGAGATGTCCGAAAATGGCCAGCACAGTCCGTCACGATCCGGTACCTTATGAGCTGTGGAGGGCAGGATGCAGCTGGATGGTGAGAGATGCTACAAGGCGGCCTTGAGCAACGACGCCCGCTTTGACGGCCGGTTTTTCACAGCCGTCAAGACCACGGGCATCTACTGCCGATCCATCTGCCCAGCACGGATGCCCTTGCGGCGGAACATCGACTTCTATCCAACTGCGGCAGCTGCAGAACTCGCCGGCTTCCGAGCGTGTCGACGATGCCGTCCCGATGCTTCGCCCGGCACTCCTGCATGGGAAGGCACGTCGGCGATTGTGTCCAGAGCGCTGCGGAAGATCAATGAGGGAGCGCTGGACCGGGAAGGGGTGTCGGCACTCTCCAACCGGCTGGGTGTTGGCGAGCGCCATCTCACGAGGCTGTTTGTTCAACATCTGGGCGCAGCTCCAATAGCGATCGCGCAAACCAGACGGGCTCACTTCGCGAAACGACTCATCGAGGAGACCCGGCTTCCGATGGCCGAGATCGCTTTCAGTTCCGGGTTTCGGAGCATCAGGCGGTTCAACGCGTCCGTAAAGAAGTGTTTTCGCCTCACCCCGACCGAACTTCGGCGACGTGCCGGAGCCAGTGATGTGCCAGCAGCGGCCCCGGCATGCTTCGGTGTACGGTTGTCGTACCGGCCACCATTTGACTGGCTCGCGTTCCTCGACTTCCTGGGCGCCCGGGCGACGCCTGGCGTTGAGAGCGTCAAGAACGGTGTTTACCGGAGAACGATACGGTCCGGCCCTGACACCGGCACGATAGCAGTCTGGCAATCGGGGGAACCCAACACCCTCACTCTCGAGATCGAAGGCAGGTTCTCGCGTGAACTCCTGCCAATAGTGGAAAGGGTCAGGGACCTTTTCGATCTTCGTGCAGATCCTCACAAGATCGAATCTCACTTGAAACAGAGCCAGGTCCTCCGGACGTTGCTCGAGGGGAGATCGGTGCCTCGCGTTCCGGGCGCCTGGGACGGTTTCGAACTTGCCGTCCGGGCGATTCTGGGCCAGCAGGTTTCGGTACGTGGAGCAACGACAGTCGCGGGTCGGCTTGCCGCTAGATACGGAGAGCCGGTGACCGGAGATACTGAGGGTCTCACAGTATTGTTTCCAACACCTGAATCTCTGGCGGTAGCCGAGATTGAAAACTGCGGATTTCCCGGGGCACGCGGGCGCGCGATCACACTGTTGGCCAGAGCCGTGTGTGACGGCAAGCTTCGATTGGGGCCTTCCGCGGATCCGGAGACTGTTCGAAGGGAGCTTTGCTCGATACCTGGTATCGGGCAGTGGACCGCGGACTATATCGCGATGCGCGCTCTTTGCCAGCCCGATGCGTTTCCGGTGGGAGATCTCGGTCTGCGTAAGGCGATGTCGAGGGGTGACAAACCCATATCGTCCGGTCACCTTGAAAAACTGTCCGAAGAATGGCGACCCTGGCGCGCCTATGCGGCCATGCTGCTTTGGAACAGTCTTTAGGGAGGCAGATGCATTCCAGCTACGTGATTCAAACACCGATAGGCACTTTGACGCTTCTCGGCACTGACCAGGCTCTTCGAGAGATCCGATTTGACGACGGGCGTGCCAGGCCCGACGACGGACAGGATGCCTCGGATGTTCTCGAGCAGGCCGCCGTTCAACTGACCGAGTATTTCGACGGAAAACGGAGTGACTTCGACTTGCCGATCGAATTGACGGGGTCTTCTTTCCAGAAGAAAGTCTGGAGCGAACTCCGGAACATTCCTTACGGCCACACCATCAGCTACGGCGAGCTCGCCAAACGCGTCGGGAATCCCCGAGCTGCGCGGGCCGTGGGCAGTGCGAATGCACGGAATCCGATTCCCATCATTGTCCCGTGTCATCGTGTCATAGGTGCGAACGGTTCTCTGGTGGGATTTGGAGGAGGTCTGCCGACGAAGCGCTATCTTCTGGGAATGGAGTCGGGCGAACAGATCAGTGGGTCATAGCGTAGAGAACGATATTGATGCCCAGGCGTAGCGCTTCCGTGGATGGCTTCAACGGGTACGCTCCCTGATTGATCCATTCCCAGAAATCCCCGATGTCGTTGTTGTGGCAAATGATGACGGACAGGTCGCCCGCGTCGTTTTCTACCCCGTAAAAGACCGCGGGTTCGCCGACCTCATAGGGTGACTCGACGTAAAGGCTGTCGATCTCATAGAATGTGTGCAGCAAGTGGTGGCCGTTGTTCAGGAGTACCAACTCGCGCTCGGGAAACACCCGTCGCAGGTTTGCCCTCATGACCTCGAAATGCTGCCTGCCGTTGAAATCGTCGATCATGACGAGGCCGCCGCGATCCACGTACTCGCGGAAGTTCTTCACTTCCAGGTCGGTCAGCCACATCTGACCCGGCTCGGAAATGTAACCGAACGGATAATCGAAGATCTCTTCGCTCCCTATTTCCACGATTCGATAGGACATTTGATCTACGTTGATGATCGTGGCCTCGCCCATAACCTGGTTGAGGTTTTCTTCCGCGGCGGGGTAATCGTGTGCCCAACCACCCCGGCCGCCGCTATATTGCCAGCGCGCGAAGATGAACTCCGTGTCCGGCGGATCGTTCTGGAAATAACGGTCAAAGCCTCCAAACCGGCCGAATCCCCTGCCGAACTGGCCGAGCGAAGCTCCGGCAAGCAGCAAGACAAGCAAGATCGCGAGACCCGGGCGGATGCGTGGCATGTATTCATTCTTTACTGCCGGGAGGCCCTATTTCAAGAAGAAGATCACTTGAACAGCCGAGGTTTGTCTGCCTCCTCCACGGTCGATCTGCCCGTCAGTTCCGGTACAGGTCCTGCCGGATTACCGTTTCTTGCCAAGTTGACACGTCAGCCGCCCCTGTGTGAAAAGTAGTGGGTAGACATTGCCGTGAGAGCCAACTCCGGGCACAATCATCGGCAGTTTCTCTGGTTTTCATACATGAATCTGTCTCACAGAATTGCCGCGCTCACTCTCGTCATGATCCTCGGCGCTTGCGTGCCTTCAACCCAGGAGCAAGGGGTAGGCGATACGGGGCCCGAGCGACCACCGGAACCCTGCCGTACCACCGAAGTCGGCACCCTGGATCAGTCCCTCATCAACGAAGCCAGCGGCCTGGAGGTTTCATCCAGGTTTCCCGGACGGGTGTACCACATCAATGATTCCGGAGATACCGCTCGATTCTTCCTCAGTGATCTCGACGGAGGCCACGTTCAGACCGTTGCCATCGAGGGCTTCGAACCACGAGACACCGAAGACATCACTCTGGGTGAGTGTGGTCCGAACCGCTCGTGCCTGTTTATTGCTGATTTCGGGGACAACAGTGGCGTTCGGGAAGAGGTCCGGATAGTGATCATCGAGGAGCAGGAAACTTTTGGTGTGAGGGTGAAGCCCCTCGATATCGTCCGTTTTCAATATCCGAGCGGTCCCACCGACGCCGAGTCCATCGCGATTCATCCAAGTGGAGACTTGGTCATCATTACGAAAGAAGTGGACTTTTCCTCCAGGTCCGCCTACCCGTCCAGTGTCTTCAAACTCTCGAGAGATCAGTGGCAGAACGCGGGTGGTGACGTGCAGACGGCGACACTTGTCGGCACGCTGGACTTTGCGGCCTTGACGGCGGATTCATTCTCCGGAAGATTGCCGACAGCGATGGACATCGCGGATGACGGTTCTCGATTCCTGATCCTCAGCTATGTAGATGCGTACGAGTTCTACTTCGATTTGCTTGGCGGGGAGTTGAAGCCGGCGGCCGAGATGGTGTCGGGTGTGGACTATCGTGAAATCGACATCGAACTGCTGGAGCAACAGGAAGCCGCCGCGTATCTGCCCGGGAACGACGCATTTCTTTACGATACTGAGTTCGTAAGCCGGCGGGCTGTGACTGGTCCACCGGTAGCCGGCCGCGCAAGGGTCATGCGAGTAGACTGTCCAGCCCGCTGACACCCCCATAGGTTAGAAGCGCCGGTGACGCGGTTCATGCTTCCGAGGACCCGACCGGTCATGCTTGATCAGGATTTACGCTTCTTCTTCCAGCATCTTGCGAAACCGCCCCGAACGAATCGTCTGGACACCCAGACTTCTCAGCCTTTCGCCGAGTTGTCTGTCCGAGGTCACCGCGATTATCCGCTCCGGTTCGGAGGATTCCCGAACCAGTTCCAGCATTCGATGATCTGCATCGGAGCCGCGCCTGGCGAAAAAGACAGGTACACCGTCGAGTGTGTCACCGTCCCCGACTTCCGGTAGAGGCCGCCCGTCGAAGACTACCGTCACCTCGTTGTCTCCCTCCCGGTTCATATCTGCCAGTTCCCGTAGCAGTCGTCGCTGGGCGGCGGGTTTGTCGCGATGCCATCCTACCCGCTGCCCTATCACATTGTTGCCGTCGACGAGATACACACCGCAATTCAGATCACAACCTCGAAACCTTCAAACTCCGGCGGCCCAAGATACGTTCCCTCCGGCGCCCGCCCCTTGGAATGCGCTTTCTGGAAGGATTCCGATTCCGTCCATGCGAAAAATGTCTCGCTGGACTCCCATGTGGAGTAAGACGAATAGAGGGTCGAACGATCATCCGTCGGTCCCTTCAACAAATGAAATTCCTTGAACCCGGCAACTTCGTCCAGAAAGGACTGCCGTCCGCGCCAGATGTTCTCGAAGTCTTCTTCTCGGCCCGGAGTGATTCGGAACCGATTCATTGCGACATACATAGTTTCGTTCTCCTCTTATGTACTTTGCTGCGACGGGTATATGAGAGTTGCAGAACGGGCCATCTATTGCAAGCCGGAGCGTTCGCGTCCCGCCAGGCTGGGCTTCCCTGCATCCGTGAGGATCTGGCTTGGACCGGATTCATCGGGTTGTTCCACCGGTATGTAGGTAACTGGCGGCGTGTGTTTCTTGAACGCCTTCCTTGAGGCCGGATCGAGTTTTCGAAATAGCTGCGGCGTCATTGCAAAACCGGACGACCGCACTACTGCTGCAGTCATGACCGTAAGGCCGAAAAGATCGAATCGCTTCTTCGAACGCGTTCCAACCTCACCGCACCAGGCCGATCCGAAGTGAGCCTTGATGATGTGCCGGCAAGGCGAACCTCTATCGGCAAGCCAGGAGTCGCCCTCCTTCTTCAACCGTAGCAGGCCCAGAACTCCTTCGTTTACTCGGCCCTCAGGACACACGACCAATCCCGCGTCTCCAATGAACTTCACGATCTCGACTCCACATGGCTCTAGAATGTCGCCGACGAATTCATAGTATTCCGAAATGAAATCGAAATTCTCGCGAGGAGATTGGGTCCTGGCGAAGCGGGCGTACTGTTTGAGATCGAAGAATGAAACCAGGAGCGGTAACTCTGTTGGGTCGGAGATATCTAAAAGATCGGACATTCTTTCCCCCTACGTCGATTCGTTGGTCAACGGCCTGAAACACGTGTGCTATCAGGTAACGCAGGGGAAGGAGCTTCCTGTTCTCTTGGATTTCGAATGGTCGAGAAGCCCCGTCAGGTGGGTCGATCGTTCCTGGTCGCTGATCGGGCATGCGGAGACGCTGGGGAACTGATGGGGTCTTCAGGCGCCCGGGCGTTCTTTCCCTGATGTACGCGTCGTCTCGAACTGAGCCTCAGCTTTGCTGTCGCCTGTCATTCGGCTGTTTCCGTCGAGTATGCCACCTGCTTCGATTACGAGTTCCGGCGTGCGGATGTCCCCCTTGACGCTACCGGTGGGGTGAATCTCCACGCGGCGGTTGCTCTCGACGCTGCCGGAAATGGTTCCGTAGACTTCGACCTCACCTGCCTTGATGTCCGCGTGCACCTGGGCCCGTTCTCCAACGATCAGTTTGTCCTTGGTCGTAATCGAGCCGTGGAACTCCCCGTCCACCCGGAGCGTCCCCGCAAACTGTAGTTCGCCGGTAACGGATGTGCCCTGGTCTAGAAATCCGCTGATTTCTTCCGTTGCAAATGTTGAACGCAGTTTCTTCACTTGTGTCGATTCCTAAGGCTCGAACGTTTGAGAGGAACTATAAGTATTCTGCTTTTGTCGCGTCCCGGTCAAGACGCTTTTTCGGAAGAATTTGAGGCGCAAAAATTGCGCCCTTTTTGACTGATCCTACGCGAAAGTCAGAGCCTCATCGACTCGAACTGGGGGCAGTATTATGGAGACGGGTCAAAGATCGATTTTGCGATTTTGCCATGGACTCCCTTCGTGCCGTCCACGAGTTGCGTGACGGCTAGGTCCATCGCCAGGGAACACAAGATGTAGGCGTCGCCCCGTTCCACCCCTTTCTCGTTCACCAGAAAATCGATCATTTCTCGCGTGGCCATACGAGCAGCCTCGTCCAGATCGGGATGGAGGCCCATCGTGATGTAGTGCGTCGGGGTTTCCGCACGTGGCCGGGTCAAGGTGCGATCCTTGTGAAGGATGATCTGAACCGTTCCTCGAAGCGAAGTTTCCAGGGCGGTCAGTGCGACCTCTCCATCCCCCTGCAGTGCATGACCGTCGCCGAAGGAGATCAGAGCCCCCTGTACGTGCACCGGGACAAAAAGCGTGGACCCGGCGACAAGATCCTTGTTGTCCAGGTTGCCGGCATGGTGGCCCGGGGGGTTCGTATTGACCCTGCCCAGGATTGGGTCTGGCCCCACACCGATCGATCCGAAGAAGGGCGCCAGCTTGAGCGTGATCCCGGGGGCAAAATCAACCTCGCCGGTTTGGGGATCGAATCGCGTCAGCCTCAAGCGCGTGTAAGGGAAATCATCAGGTAGAGTTCCGGATCCCGGAAGAAAGTAGCTGAGACCGAAAGGGTGCAGAAACTCGAAGTCTTGGACGCGGATCTCAACGACGTCGCCCGGCTCCGCATTCCGAACATAGATTGGACCGGTCATGGGATGAGCCCCTGGCCCACGGTCGGTAACTTCCCGCTCGACAACCTTCAGAGCCTCGGGAATTTCGCCTTCCGGAGCCCCTGCAAGTAAGAGTCGTTCCAACCCCCTGGCCAGCAGTGTGTCAACCCGAACCGTGTCCCCGGTGGCAATCGTCAAGACGGGAGAAAGCCCGCCGTCGTAGTATCCCCAGTGAACATTTTGAGGCGCAAGGCCGAGATCGTGTGTCCGTTGCATCGGTGGGGCCGCATGTCCGCTGAGGCCAAACGACACTGTCAAAAACGTAAACACGAGCAGACGTATATGTCTCATTCCTATTCTGCTTCCTTCTGACGGACCAGTTCGACTCGCGTCAGGTGGATCTTGTCGAAACTCTCCGCGGAAATGACATAGTACCAGTCCGCGAACCGGGCGTTCAGTTCGCCGGAACGCCCACTGCCCACTTCCACGGTTGTCTCCCATTCCTCGTAGTCGTCCTGCAATTCCTTGTTGCGTCGGTCCGCGTCGGACAGGTCATCCTCTTCCTTGTCCAGGAAGTCCGTGTTGTCGGGCCGTCGTGGCTCGGGAAAACGAGCAGAATCGAAGGAGGTCGTGACGAAGAGGTATCGGTTTTCAGCCGGTCCGCTCTGATCGTCGTCGCTCGATTCGTTGCCGGCTGAGACAGCTTCTCCGGTACCGTAGACGATTTCTCCAAAACGCAACGTATAGATAACGCCATCGCCGTCCCGCACCTCAATCTCGCCTTCGTTTGAGACCAGTTGTCCCGTTTGGGCGAAGTAGTACCCTTTGCTCCGTAGCGACAACATGTCCGCCTGAGAAATCGTCAGGTTTTCGGGTTGACTGAGGCTGCGGGATAGTCCTTCCGGCTTCGGTCGGACGCCGACGATCGACAGTCCATCGAGCCCGCCCAGCAGTTCAGTCATCTTGTCGGAAGCCACCTCCTGGGTTGACGCCATCCGGTTGGCACTCCAGGTGTCCCCTTCCTTCTCAAGAATTACATCATCTCTCTGGTCGAGCCTTCCTGTGGTCTCGTTGATCGAATAGTCCTTCAACTGGACTCGCTCGATCTTGTCCAGTTCCACCAGCAACAGGTCCCGTTCGATCCAGTCTTCGAACCGGGTCGAGATATCGATGTTGATTCGGGAGACGTACACCCGTTTCTGTTCCGGGAGCCGGACGAACCTCAGATTCTCACGCCCTTCCACATTGTCTCCGATGATCAAATCTGCCAGAACCTGGTCGTTCTCGTCCTTGACCGTTACCCTCTTGCCGCGCCCGGTCAGCACGCTGACGGACTCATCGAGCGGGTCGACCACGCCCAATGCTGCATGATCTGCGACGTTAGCGGAGCGGTAGTCGTCCTTGCGAATGTCGATGACACCTGCCGCCGTTTCTGCCAGCCGGTCTTTCCCGTCAGCCGGGAAGTTATTGTGGGAAGGAATGATCCACTTACCGTCCTCGAAAGTAACCTTGAACGGGCGCGCAGTGGCTGTCTCGGGATCGAAGTCAATCACTTCGAGTGTCGTGGCAAGATTAGGATCCGTGAAGTCGGGAAAGAACGGTTCGTTCTGATCGAGGAAGTCGTCGGGTGTGACCTTTCCCGGGGCAGTGAGAAACACCGCAAGGACAAGGACAACGGCAACGCCAAGATATGTCAGTGTTGTCTTAGTCTCGTTCATGATTCCTGTCTCAGCCTCCTCGCGGCCGACGCCCCTTCACGTTCTCTCTGTTTTCGGCGCATGAAAATCCACACCCCCAGTGCGAAGACCGGTAACGGTGGCAGCAGTACCGCGAACATTCTGATGTTGCTCTGGATCTGCCGGATTTCGGCCTCCATGTTTTCCATACTTGCATTGACCTTGGCTTCTTTCTCGGCTTCGATATTGGTTTTCAACACTTCGAAGCGGCGGTTCTCCACCTCCTGAAGGTTTCGTGCCATGATCTGTTTCGTCTGAGCGTCGAGGTCGGGGCGTTGCTGGACTTCACCGACACGCTGGTTCAGGCGCTGCTGCGCGTCGTCGAGTGCGGTCTGGGCGTCAGCCTCGGCCTGCTGTTCGTCGACGACCCGTGTCTCGATGAAGTTCCGCGTCTGTTCCTCGACTCTTTCCAACGTCCTGTGACGCCGCCGCTTGTTTCTCAACGCCACGAATGACTCGTCGCCAACCAGAACGTCCATTGCGTTCAGGAAGAATGTGACGTTATCGAAGTTGAAGTCCTCGGCCCCCTGCTCGCGGATCATGAAGAACTGCTCTGAAATGAAATCAAGGTCCGCGATGACTATCGCGTTGATCGTCTTCGGTGATTCGGTCCCGGCTTCGTCGGCATTGCCATCCGTGGTTGCCACGTCGGTCCTTGTGCCGCGAACATGTGCGGCCAGAACGTAATCGTTCGGATCGGGCTGGTGCGGAAGATTCGTATTGATCTGGACCCCGAAAAAGCTCCTTTGCACGATCTGGAAGTAGACGAGCGGTCCGGACACATGCCCGGATCGGACCAGCGGTTGAAATTCGAAGTCGGGGCTGGCCGGTCCGTTGAGAAAACCAGGATACAACAGGACCAGTTCCTGCAGCCCTCGACTGCTCGGATGTTCCAGATTGAAGGTGCGTTCGTTCTCGTTGCCCGTGCCAACGAAGACGATTTCCGGCGCGAGTTGGGCCAGATCGGGATGTGGATTGTATGCGTCCCAGACGATCATGTTCGAGCCCCAGGAGACACCGATCGACGAAAGAAACTGTGTGATATTGCCTTTTTCCTTCGGTGGAGGACCCTGGTTCGCCTGAAACGGATTCTGGTTGTCGCCACGTTCGGAAGGCGACAGTCCGACATTGACCACCGGCAGCGGATCCGCCAGCAGCAGCGTCGGCTTACCGGTTTCCATGTATTCCAGAACGTTGTCCATTTCTTCCTGCGACATGGACGACGGCAATGGAACCAGCAACCCGTCGACTTCTTCGGTAATAGGCCCATCGGGGGTGATCGGAACCACTTCGTACTGTTTCTTCAGTTCCCGGACCACTCCCCATTCGGGTGTGCTCTGCATGGTCTGGAAGTCCAGACCACCGAACATATTGACCTGAGTGTTGACGACCCCGATCTTCTTTCGTTCGGCGCCGGCAACAACCCGTATGCTCCGTGTTATCTCGTACTCGGCCGGAAGCCCCCGGTCCATGAAGGGAATGACCTGCTCTTCGGCCCCGGAAGTAAAGGCCATGCCCAGAAAAACCTGTGAAAAACTAGTTCGCGCGTTTGCCAGGTTGGGCGCCTGTCGTGGGACGATACCGAATTTTTCCCGCGCATCCCGTGCCGCTTGAGTAAACGGTTCGGTTTCCTCGATGATGACTTCCACTTTCGCACCGGCCAGCGAGTCAATTTCATTGAGTAATCCCAGAACGTTTTCGCGCGTCTGGACGAACTGTGCGGGTACCTCCGGGCTGATGAAAGCCTGAATGAAGACGGGTCGATCGTCAGGTATGTCCTGGATCAGACTGTGAGTTTCGCTGCTGAGTGAGTGAAGCCGTTCGGCGGTCACATCGAGGCGAATGCTCGCCCGGCCAATGATTGTGTTCACAGCAACCACCACCAGAACGAGCGAGACGACGCGTACGGAGTGATGTGCCCACATGGGATAGCCGTCTGCTTTCCGCGGCCAGTGCCTGCTGTCGATCATCAGGACGTTGAGGTAGACCATGAGGCTTCCCACGGAAGCGAAATACAGCAGTCCGGAGAGGCTGACGACCCCGCGTGCAAAGTCACTAAAGTAATTCCAGACACCCAGCGGTGAGAAAAACTGGCCCGCCACGTACGGCGTGAATGCAAGGAAGGAACAGAACAGAGACCCGACGACAAATGCGATGGTCGCGTTGGCAGTCAACTGCGACGCCAGCATCCCAACGGCGACCATCGCCGCTCCAATCAGCCAGTAGCCCAGGTAGTTGCCGATCATCAGCCCTGGATCAGGACTCCCGAGCCAGAACAACACCAACACGTGGCTCAGGGACAGAACCAGCGAAGCCGTATAGATTCCGAGAGCCGCGATGTACTTGCCGAGCACCACTTCCAGGCTCGTCGCCGGCAGCGTCAGCAGTAGTTCGTCGGTCGACTGACTTCTTTCTTCCGACCACACCGACATCGTCAGAGCGGGGACAAAGAGCACCAGCAGGTAGGGGAAGATGGAGTTGAGTTGATCGAGGTTGGCGAGGTTGTTCTGAAAGAAACGGTCCATCCAGAAAGCCCCGGTAGCACTCAGAAATATGAACAGGGTGATGAAGACGTAACCGGTCGGGTTCGTGAAGTACTTCCAAAGATCGCGTTTCACCAACGCTCGAACGAATCCGACGTTGAGCTTGTCAAACATTAGTCGGGACCCTCCGTTGGCTCGGCATCAGATTCGGGTTCGGCCGGCGGGGACGTGCTGGTCATCCGGTAGAACGGTTCCTCAAGGGAGCCGCCCTGTTTCAACCCATCCGGTGTGCCGTCGTAGACCAGGCGGCCGTCGTTAACGAACAACACACGATCGGCGATAGCATCGACTTCCTGCAGGATGTGAGTGGAGATCAGGATGGTCTTCGTCTTTCCCAGTTCCTGGATGCTTTCGCGGAATCCGCGAATCTGGTTAGGGTCAAGTCCCACTGTGGGCTCATCCATGATCAGGACCTCCGGATCGTGAATCAACGCCTGCGCGAGCCCCACTCTCTGGCGGAAACCTTTGGACAGCTTGCTGATCGGTTTTTCCAGGACCTCGAGAATAGAGTGATGGCCGGCCACCCAGTCGATCCGCCGATCCAGTTCCTCGCCGACGATTCCCCTGGCTTCGCCGAAGAATTGAAGGAGTTCGAGCGGTGTCATGTCCAGGTAGAGTGGCCCGTTTTCAGGCAGGTATCCGAGCTTTCGTGACGCCTCGATTCGGTCGGTGTGGACGTCCAGCCCGCCGATCAACGCATGGCCGTCACTCGGGGCCATGAAACCGGTCAGAATCTTCATCGTGGTCGATTTCCCGGCGCCGTTCGGCCCCAGGAACGCCACGACCTGGCCCTTCGGTATCGAGAACGAGATGTCTTCTATCGCAACGAAGGGGCCGAAGAACTTGGACAGTCCCCGAGCCTCGATCATCACTTGAGATGCCGTGTTCATTTGGAGTCCCTCAGTGTGTTGAGGACAAAAGTCTAGCCAAATTCTAGTCACGGAAACAACCCTCAGGTTGGAATGGTGTTCAAGCGTTGCGGCAATCGCTGGGAGACATCACTCACATGCGCGAGGGACTCGAACCCCTGCTGGAGGACGCTTGAACGCCTTCTACACGGCCCGGAGCCATCGTCAGCTGGACTCTGTTTCCGGTTCTTCAGGTGGATCCGGTCCTGGATCGAGGCTTTACTGAAGAAGGCCCGGTTCTCCCTCCCGGCGAACGCATCACGGCCGCGATCCACACCGTCAGTCCAGGATCTTTCGACACGATTGGTGCCCCCCTTCCGAGGGCGCGATTGTCGGCCACGGTGCCGCCCACGTGGATCCCTTGATCGCGCTGCGGCACGATTGAGCCAGACCCGTGTGCTCAGAAGCAAAATGCAGG
>CAZOZZ010000011.1:0-46289 GCA_964584435.1 uncultured Solibacteraceae bacterium
TGATGTACGTCAAACCAGGCAGGTTCATTCCGACACCGAGTTTGCAGCGTACGCGGCCGCCGCCGGCGCGGGGGTCATGATCGCCAACCAGGTAGGTGCCAAGGCGACCAGGGACGCGCTTTTCCTGTCGAGCTTCAACATCGACACCTTGCCGTTGATGCTCATGGGCGCCTCTCTGTTTTCAATAGTCACCCTCCTGTGGGCTTCGCGGCTGATGGCGGTGCTTACGCCTGTCAGGCTGATTCCAATCACCTTCGGCCTGAGCGGTCTGATGCTTGGTGTCGAATGGGCTCTCTGGTACCAGAGCCCGAAGTTGACGGCTGTTGTTCTCTACCTGCATATAGCGGCTCTGGGTTCCTTCCTGATATCCGGATTCTGGTCGATCATCAACGAGCGCTTTGATCCGAGGACGGCGAAGAAAAAGGTTGGATTGATCGCCGGTGGAGGCACTCTGGGTGGCCTGCTGGGAGGGCTCCTTGCGGAGCGTGTTGCGGCGTTGTTTGCCGTTCAGACGATGCTCCCCCTGTTGGCGACGATGCACCTCACCTGTGGTGTATTGCTCTACCTGGTTCACTCGCCCGCGGAGCGGCATCTCTCGCCAAAGAAGCATCGGCCACTCGAGATGAGAGTGGACAGTTCGGGCCTGAGGGTTCTCACCCGTTCTCCATATCTTCGAAACATCGCGCTCCTGGTCCTGACGACGACTGCCGGCGCGACCCTTCTGGACTACGTTTTTAAGGCGCGAGCGGTCGCTGCCTACGGTCAAGGTGAAGATCTGATGCGGTTCTTCGCCGTGTTTTACGCGGCTGTGGGCCTGGGAACCTTTGTTCTGCAGACGACCTTGAGCCGCTCTCTGTTGGAAAAGGTCGGGCTCGCCCGGACGATCTCCGTCCTGCCATCACTCACCGCCCTCGGAAGCTTAGCCCTGATGTTTGTGCCCGGTCTGGCCGGCGCCGGCATAGCGCGTGGTGGAGAGGCTGCCGCGAGGAGTTCGCTGTTCCGGTCAGGATATGAACTGCTGTACACAGCTGTAACCCTGCGCCAGAAGCGAACCGCGAAGTCCATCATCGATGTCGGTGTTGACCGGGTGGCGGATGCCATCGGTGCGGTCCTGATTCGTTCGTTGCTGCTCCTGGGTCCCGCACTCGCACTCGAGTCCATGCTGGGCGTTGCGATGGTTCTTGCCGTTTCGGCCCTGTTCATAACAAGCAGGATTCAGCAAGGCTACGTCGAGGCGCTCAAGGACCGTCTGGTTCACCGGGCCGGGGAGTTGGACATTCCCGAACTTGCCGACACCGCGACCGACTCGGCCGTCATGCAGACGTTGGGGAATCTTCATCTGAGTCGGGTTCTCAGGCGCGGAAAGTCCGGCAGGACGGATCAGCCTCCTGCTCTCGAACGCTCCCGGTCCACTTCCAGGAAGGTCGGGTCGCCAAAATCCGACGCGGTTGTCGAGGCAACCACTGATCTGCGCTCAGGCGATCTGGTTCGGGTTCGGACTCGTTTGAAGCGAGGGGGACTGGATCCGGTCCTTGCCGGGCAGGTGATCTCGTTGCTGGCGTGGAACGAGGTCAGTGACGACGCACTGGCGGCGCTTCGACCTGTCGCGAAGAAGATTGTTGGAGAGTTGACCGACGCCCTCACCGACCCGGAGCGTGACTTTGCTATTCGAAGGCGCGTTGCACGGGTGATGTTGGAGTGTGACTCCCAGCGTGGTGTGGATGGCCTTCTGATGGGCCTGGAAGACAGACGTTTCGAGGTTCGCTATCAGTGCGCGGCCGCGCTCGGCCGTATCCGGGAACGCAAACCCTCCGCCAGGTACGAGAGAGATCGCATCATTGCGGCCGTACTTGCCGAACTCAACGTAGACCGGCTTGGATGGCAGAGCCGTCGCCTTGTGGATTCCGACGATTCCAGACAGATAGACCAACTTCTCAAGGATCGTGCCGACCTCAGCCTCGAACACGTTTTTCGGTTGCTGTCCCTGTTTCTCGAAAGGGAACCGCTCAAGATCGCCTTGCAGGGCCTGCACACCGATGATCTGCAACTGCGTGGAACTGCACTTGAGTACCTGGAAAGCGTGCTGCCGGCTGAGATCCCGGAGCGGTTGTGGCCGTTTCTTGAAGACCAGCGGGGGAGAAAGCCGGTTCCCACCCAGAACAAGGATGCCTTGTCCGTGTTGTTGCAATCCCGACAATCAATCGAGACAAACCTCGCAGGTCTGAAAAAACCCTGACCCGAAACCGAGCCGTCTCTTGCCCAGGTATGCCACGATCAACAGTCAAGCGTGTCGGGGCGGCCGACCCCGGCCGCCCGCGGGGCAGGTGTTTTCTCAGGAATGACTCTTGAGAGGTGTCGTCTATGCCCGCGGGTGACCAGGGACGGCCACCCCGACACGCTGACTGGAACTTGCGGTTACCCGGGGAGGGTTCCTTCCTCAAATGATTCAATAAGAGCAGATTGCTCTGCTGTCGGTTTGTATCCGGTCGTTGCCACCTGGTTCATCCTCCGACCTCCTTCATGTGATGGCTGGCGCTTGAGTCCAGATCCAGACCATAGACTTCCTTCAGGGCCTGAATGCGGGCAAGGGTCTCCGGGTTGAACGGATGCTTGCCGTCGAATGCGTGGAGAACTATGCCTTCGAGCAAGTCACCCATCGTCATGTCCAGGTACTCGGCCAGTCCTTTCAACACCTTCACGAGACGCTTCTCCATCCGCACCCCGGTCTGGATGCGTACCACGGTGTAACTCTTATGCCCGGTTTCCTTCTTCGTGTTTGGTTCCGACATCGTTGATTGCCTCCTTTGGTATGTACTTCGGTGTACGAGTACCATGGTACCGCATAGTTCCCGGCGATGATGTCGAAAAGGTTTCGAGACTTCCACCACGGGATGTCAGACCTTATTCCGTCACGTGCGATACTGGAGGAGAGCTGTTCTGGCCAAACCCAGGCAGCCGCTTTCCGGTGTACAGAACCGGATCGAAACCAGTATGATGCTGCGGGTTCTGCCGATGACCTGCTGAAGTTTATTGATGAGCAAGCAATGCGAATCCTGATTGCCGGCGGTGGCCAAGTGGCTGCCCTGACCGCAAGCCGTCTCATTCGAGAAGGCAACGAAGTCGTTCTCGTCGAAGAAAACCCCGAACGTTGCGAATACCTTGAGGAAACGCTGGATGCGAAAATCATCCAGGGTAATGCGGCCAGCGTCCTTGCGCTTCGCCGTGCCGGCCTGTCGGACGCCGAAATGTTGATCGCCGCGACGAACGACGATGGGACGAATGTCCTGGCATGTTTGATCGCCCAGGTCGAATCCGACGTTCGTGTGAAAGTGGCCAGAATGCGGACCCATGAGGTCGAACACTGGCGTCGCGTGACCAAAGAGGCGGGTCTCGAAATCGACTTGATCATCCATCCCGAGTCCGACATTGCGGACAGGATCATGCGCGTTGTTAATTTTCCCGGCGTGTCCGACGTTCTGGAGTTCGCCAGTGGCGGGGCTCGTCTGTTCAGCATGAACCTCGAAGAGGGCAGCTGGCTGGCCGGCAAGAGCCTGGGTGAGTTGGAAAAGGCGGGGCCACCCAGGGACTCTCTCATAGCAATGATCTTCAGGGGGCAGCAGGTCATTATCCCCCATGGAGCTGAAACGTTGCGTCCGGGCGATCACGTTTACGGAATGGCAACGCGCGACAACCTTGAAGAAGTGTTGTCTTTCATGGGGATCGAAACGCGGAAGACCCTGGAGCGGGTCTTTATCATCGGCGGAAAACAACTGGGGATTCGGATCGCGGAGATGCTGGAAGAAAAGGGGGTTCAGGTCAAGCTGTTCGAAAAGGACCTCGCCCGCTGCGAGAAGATTTCCACAATCCTGAGCAAGGCTATCGTCATACACGGAGACGGCACCGATCAGTCGACGTTGATGGAGGAAAATATCGAAGGCATCGACGCTTTCCTTTCATTGACGAACCACGACGAGGACAACATCATTGCCTCACTTCTGGCCCGCAGGCTGGGCGTCAAGAAGGTTGTCTCGCTGATCAACAGGCTGAGTTACCTGCCTATGGTCCAGCGGCTCGGCGTGAACACGACGGTCAGCCCTCACCTGGCCGCGGTGGACCGGATTCTCCAATATGTTCGCAAGGGCCGTGTGTTGTCGGTGACGACATTCGGCGAGGAAGAGGCAGAGGCCATCGAGTTGATTGCCTTAAAGGGTACGAAGTATGTCGGCAGGAAACTCAGCGATGTCCGTTTTCCACGCGGCGCCATCGTAGGCGCGATCGCCAGGCCCGATGGTCAGGTCCAGATTCCGCGTGGGGACGCATCGATCCAACCAGGAGATCGCGTCATCTTCTTTGCGCTCGAAAGCGTTGTCAGCGAGTTGGAGTCCGCCTTTCTGGCATAGGAGAATCGTAGTTGATTCAGTTGCAGGCGGTCGCCTACGTCCTCGGTCAGTTTCTGCTGGCGTTTTCCGGCACGATGTTGATCCCGCTTGTGTATGGATGGCTCTCCGGAGACGGAGGCGTCGCGCCGCTTGCCTATGCCGCCGCTATCACAGCCGGCGTTGGTGGGCTTGTGTTTGTCGGAGTTCGCCGTCCGGCACGCGAGCTGACGCAGCGGGAAGGCCTCCTGCTGGTCGTATCGATCTGGTTGAGCGTTGGTCTGTTCGGTAGCATCCCGTTCTTCCTTTCCCCCCATTTTGCGACGTTCACCGATGCATTCTTCGAGTCCGTTTCGGGGTTCACGACCACCGGTGCGACGGTCCTCGATCGAGTGGAAGTGCTGCCTCGAGGGCTCCAGTTCTGGAGATGCTTCTCGCACTGGCTGGGCGGCATGGGCATCGTTGTTCTGGGTATCGCAATCCTGCCGTTGGTTGGGCACGGTGGCATGCAGCTGTACCGGGCAGAATTTTCCGGAGCAAAATCGGAACGCCTGAAACCACGGATCACTGAAACGGCGCTGGCGTTGTGGAAGATTTATGTGGCGTTGACTGCTGCGGAGTTCATCGCGTTGCGCCTGGCCGGCATGAACGGGTTCGAGGCGATATGCCACACGTTCTCGACCCTGGGGACCGGAGGGTTTTCCACACGGACAGAGAGCATAGCGGGATTCAACAGCCCGTTGATCGAGTGGATCATCATCGTCTTCATGTTCCTTGCCGGCGTCAGTTTCATTCAGCACTACCGGCTTTGGGTTGAGTGGAACCCCCGAAGCCTCATTTCCGACTTCGAGTTTCGCTATTATTTTCTGATCGCCCTTGTAACGACGGCGATCATCGGTACCATTCTGTTCTGGAACTCCGGTTACGACCCGTCGACTGCCGGCCGCACTGCGACGTTTCAGGTTGCGGCGATCCTGACGACGACCGGGTTCGTCACCGACAACTTCGAACTCTGGCACCCGTTGCCCCAATTGCTGCTGCTCACCCTGATGTTCGTCGGTGGCTGTACCGGTTCGACCGCCGGTGGCATGAAGACGTCGCGAGTCCTACTGCTGGCGCGGGTTGTCGATCGGGAATTCAAACGGATGGTCGAGCGTCGTGGTGTATTCGCCGTGCGTCTGGGCGGCAAGGTCGTTTCCGAGCCGACCGTGCAAAGCCTGTTGAACCTGGTGTACCTGGCCTTTGTCGTCAACTTCGTTTCGTGCCTGGCGCTGGCGGCGATGGGCGTCGACGTATTGACCTCGATCACCGCCGTTGTCGCGTCCATGTTCAACATCGGCCCGGCTCTAGGCGCCGTCGGTCCCGTAGAGAACTACGGCCACCTGCCGATGCTCGCCAAGTGGGTCCTCGCCGGAGACATGATCGCGGGCCGCCTCGAGTTCTACACCGTCATCGTTATCCTCACGCCGGCTTTCTGGCGCAAGTAACAGGTTTCTCCTTCCGGTTGGGTTTTTTTTCAACACGAAGTTCACGAAGGTTTGATAAATAATCTCGTTCGACCTTCGTTGCCTTCGTGTCTTCGTGTTGAAACGGCGATAGTTTCGTTTCGCATTGGCCCCCCAGTCAGGCCACTCCTCGTCCCCCACGAGTGAAATCACCCCTCGCCCACCGGTGAGGCTGATAGAATCGGGCTATGCGCAACGTGGACAACCCGAAGGTCGGTGGCCGGGTCCTTCTGGCCCTGGCGTGCCTGGTTGTTCTCATTGCCGGCCTGCGCGCGGCGGAACCGGTCATTGTTCCCTTCCTGTTGTCGGTGTTCCTGTCGATGCTGGGGGTTCCCATAATGGCTTGGTTGAAGCGGCATGGGTGTCCGCAGCCGGTTGCCATCCTGCTGGTCGTATTGAGCCTGGTCGTCATACTCGTCGTGATCGGGGTCGTGGTCGGGGGGTCCGTCAACGGGTTTACACAGGCGTTGCCGCAGTACCAGGAACGGCTGACCGACCTCATGAGTTCCATCGACAGGCAGCTGCAGTCCTGGGGGCTCGATGTTTCAGTAACCGCTATCGGAGATATGGTGAATCCGGGACAGGTGTTCCAACTCGCTGGCGGGTTGCTGTCGCGCCTTGCAGCAATCGTGTCGAATTTCTTCCTGGTCGTTCTGACGACGGTGTTCATCCTGACAGAGGCCGCGGGCTTCCCCCGGAAGATCCAGACTGCACTCGGCGATGCGGGGTCGGGTGTTCTCCAACTGTCCGGCGTGATGACCCAGGTCCACCGCTATCTCGTCATCAAGACGGCGATCAGCCTTCTGACAGGACTCATCCTGGGCACCTGGGTCTGGATTCTGGGTGTGGACTTTCCAGTGCTCTGGGGACTGCTTGCGTTCCTGTTGAACTACATTCCAAACCTGGGCTCGGCCATGGCCGCGGTCCCGCCCGTTCTGTTGGCGCTGATTCAGCCCGGAGGTGGTCTCACCGTTTCACTCATGGTGGCTGCCGGATACATCACCGTGAACCTGGCTTTCGGCAACGTCGTCGAACCCCGCGTGATGGGACAGCGGCTGGGTCTGTCGACACTCGTCGTGTTCGTTTCCCTTGTCTTCTGGGGGTGGGTATGGGGCGGCGTCGGCATGCTGCTCTCCGTTCCGCTGACGATGGTCGTCAAGATCCTGTTGGAGAGCAGCTCGGAGCTTCGTTGGATTGCCGTCCTCCTGGACAAGTCGCCGGAACCGGCCGGTTAGGAACCCGTCCGTCCCCATTTCCGTCTACATATTATCTATGTGAATTCAGTGAGGGCCGTTTCAGATTCTCGGCCTCCGCCTCGGGGTCTTAGGAACAGTTTCATCTAAAGTACACGTGTCGAGTTACCGATGAGAACTATATGACGCGTAGTAGAGCTTGACGCTGCCTGGGACCGGCTGATGCCCATGTTCCCAGACACCGAGGGCACTCGGTAGACTGCTGGTGAAGAACCAGATGAGGCTATGACGACGATCGGTATAACAGGTTTCAACGTTCTCGACACGACCAGCTTCGTGGGCGAGACTCGGCTCGGGGCGGGCTCTCGACCGGATCCCAAGCTGAGGATTCAGAACGATTCCGTCTTTTCGTCGATCATGGACGATGTCTCGCATTTCAGGACTCTGGTGGAAGAACTCAGCAGCAGCTCGGCTTTTGAAGGGAGCCGAGCCACTTCATCCAAGGGCGACGTTGTCTCCGCCTCCACTGTCTCCGGCGCAACGAGCGGAAAGCACACCGTCGAGGTACGACAGATTGCGAAGGGCCAGATCACCAAATCGACGACAGGATTCGCCCTTACCACCGACACTGTCGCCGACGGAGGATCGATCTCGTTTAGTGTTGACGGAGCTACTACCGCGGCTATTGATGTCTCCTCCGCGACGACTCTCTCGGGGCTCAAGACCCTGATCAATGATCAGAATTCTGGAGTCGTTGCATCGATCGCGAATGACGGGGCGCAAAACTATCTCGTGGTTACTTCGCGGCAGACAGGCTCTGGAGCAGGTTTTACGGTCAGCAACTCTTTGACGAATTCCGGCGGAACGGCTGTTGCATTCGATGCTGATCAGAGTTTGGCTTCGGGCAACACGCAGAACGCACGGAGCGCCCTGTTCCTTGTGGACGGTGTCGAGTTCGACAGCCAGACGAACACGGTTGTGAACGCGATTGGCGGTGCCTCGCTGACCCTGTTGAAGAAGGGAACCACATCGATCGAGGTCAGCGCGGATCACAGCGGTCTCAGCAAGTCTGTCCGAGGTTTTGGAGACACCTTCAACCGTCTGGATGAATCTGCCCGGCTGCTCGGCCGTTCCGACTCCGGGGCGAGTTCGTCGGACTTGGTTGCCTTCGGGTCTCGCCTCCGTGACTCCCTCAGGCAGGCGCGAAGCTCCGTGTCCGGGGCTTCCAACAGCAGCGGGCAGTTCAAGACGCTTGCCGACGTTGGCTTGACGTTTGATCGCTCCGGAAGACTGAAACTGGATGAGAGCCGGTTGACGTCTGTGCTGACGGACTCCGTTGGAGATGTCGAGCGGCTCTTTCGGGGAGACTCCGCCGGCAGAGCCGGGGTGTTTTCCCGATTGAAGGTCTCGCTCGCCGGAAAACAGGGTGTTCGGGGAGTGATCCGTCCGAAAGAGAGGAGCAGTCGAGGCGAGATTTCCCCTCAAGCTTCCAGTCTCAAACTCCAGGAACAGCAACTGGTGCGCCTTCGCAAGACCGTAGGTAGCGGCCTGACTGGCCTCAAGCAATCAAACAGCCTGCTGGGCAGCTTGAGCGTCCGTGTGCGAATCGTCTGAGTGCGGCAATACTCCTGTCGCATTGCGTGTTACCTTCGGCGTTTCAAGCGACACCGTACTTTTTTGCGCAATGAGGTCTAAAGTGCGGCTGCAGTTTGGCCGATAAGATGAACATGAGCAGAAATCTGGTCTCACATGCGCCAGAGAGTAGGCGGGGAGACGGTAGGTTTTCGTTCCCCGTCCCGGTAAAGAGGCAAGGTGCCCGAAATCGGGACTTCGGCTCAAGATTGAGCCTGATCACATTGACAAGGGCGATCACAGGCTATCCGCTTCAAACAATCGAGTCTCAACTAACTTAATCTCACCTTTCCTGGCCAGGTTGGCTCCCCGGGTACCGGGAGCCTCCTGGCCATTTCGCATTCCTTTTTTGGCGTCGGGCCCACCGTTTCCCGCCAGACACCATCATTTTCCCGAAACCGAACCTTTCTAGTCGCGTCTAAGTAGATAATGTTCAGCCGTATATCGAGAACACACAACCCGATCGAGGTGACGTGCGCACTCCGAGACGAATGCCATGGATAAGAACCCCAACACGGACGAGTTCTATCGGTATCGCGAAGTCGCGAAGGAAAGTTGGTTTTCCACCCTTCCGCGTCAGCTACGCCAGTTGATGGACGAACGCCGGAATCCGCCACCGGCTCTCGATATCACTGCCGAGCCTGATCCGACCGTCCTCGAAAAAATGGTCGAGGGTCCCTCTTCTTTTTCTGCGTTGTGGATCCAGATACAGGAACTGCGGGCTGAACAGAGAAATCCCACGCCGAAGGCCGAGCTTACTGCCGATGGGGACCCCTCTGCCCTGGATGGTCTGATTGAGGGCCGCTCTGTTTTCCTGTCGATCTACCGCCAGACCCTGGGATTGATCCGCGACTTCCGGAATCCTCCGGTCATCGAAACGACTGCGGAGCCGGTCGAAGTGCCTGCGATCTGGACCAGACGGCAGCTCAAGATTCCCGCAGTGGCCACCCTTGGGGGCCACCTGTTGGCGATCCTTCTGATTTTTGGTGGTTTCAGCTTCGGTCCAGCGCCGATAGTCCGGACAACGGAGACGTTCATTCCGCTCTACCTTCCCGCCGACCTGATGATGCTGCCCGAAGAAGAGGACTCGTCCGGCGGTGGTGGTGGCGGTGGCAAGGAGACCCTCACGGCTCCATCCCTGGGTGCGCCTCCGAAGGCTTCGGACAAGCAACTGGTCCCTCCGTCGGCTGAACCTCCAAAGAATCTCAACCCCATCCTCGTGGCAGAGCCGACCGTGGTTGTACCGCAACTGGCAAGTCTGCTGAACGTCAGTCTTCCGAACCTGGGCGACTCCATGGCACTGCCTGCCCCACCGTCTTCCGGACCTGGATCCGGCGGCGGTATCGGGATAGGGCAGGGCAGAGGCGTTGGTGAAGGCAAGGGCCCCGGCCTCGGTCCGGGAGAAGGTGGCGGGATCGGTGGCGGCGTCTTTCGCGTGGGCGGGGGCATCACGCCTCCCTCAATCCTGACAAAGCGCGATCCGGTCTATTCTGAAGAAGCGCGCAAGGCCCAATACCAGGGTACGGTAGTTCTCGAGGCGATCGTCCGCAAAGACGGTTCCGTCGAGATCCTCCGCGTCGTCCGAAGCCTGGGGTTCGGTCTCGACGAGAACGCCGTGAAGGCCCTCAAGGAATGGACATTCCGCCCTGGAATGAGAAACGGCGTCCCCGTAGACGTCGCTCTCAACATCGAAATCAACTTCAATCTGCGGTAGCGGTCGCGCCGCGGATCCATCCACCAGTCCGGCGTTGCGCTCGTTCGGCCTCCTCGACGTATTGCTATACGCCTCGGTCGGCCTCTCTTCACGCGCCTTGTCCTGGCGGCGTCTCCACGCCGCTCTACCCGGTCAGGGGCTAGCGTGTACGGGTGGCCGTCTCTGGCCGCTCGCCCGGGTTTGAACGGCGTTTGGCAACAAGATCCATAGGCTAACCTCTCACAAAATTTCTGTTACGTTTGACAGTTTTCTTATTTTGTAGTTACAAATAAGGGTCGTGGCTAGTGATGGAATGGGATGAGCAGAAAAGTAGACAGAACCTGTTCAATGAGAAAGGCCAATAGCCGTGAGCAAGCAACCTACTACGAAAAGCGATTTGAAGCGAATTGATGAGATGAGCGATGAGAGCATCGATTACACCGATATTCCCGAACTCGATGAAGATTTTTTTCGGGAAGCGCAGGTGGTCGTCCCGCCTGGGAAGAAGCAGCTGACGATACGGCTGGACGCCGATGTTCTCAACTGGCTGAAAGACCAGGGTAAGGGATACCAGAGCCGGATTAACGCCATCCTTCGCGCATATTATGAAGCCCACCAGGGCGACTCTCGTTAAGGGTGCCTTGAGCGCGCGCCGGATTGAGCGGGCGTCCGGTGCAAAAGCGATTCCACGTCTTTTGAAGGCTCTGTTGTGTGAAGGTTCCGTTGTTCGTGCGGAGCTTTATTTGTACGTCGCGTCATTCACGCGGGTGGCCAGGGACGGCCACCCCGACACGCTATCCCGTTACAGGGTTGTGCGCTCTATTCCTACTATTTCGAGGGTTCCGCCAGAGTTGCGGATGTAGATGTCGATGGCGTGGGTGCCCTCGCTCAGGCGGGCACGGAAGTAGTTCTCATTATCACTGTTGTGCACAGGTTCTGGCAGAATAGTGGAAGTATTGCTGTAGGTTGTTTTGGGGCCAACGTTCCTGGTTGTGCCGGTCTGGTTGTCGAATCTGGACCAGGTGACAGTCGTGGCAGTTCGAGGGCCACCGAATCCGTATGTCGAGGCCAGTCTCTCGAAACCCAGTTCCGTCGATGTGAGCCGGAAATTGTCGGCGGTGTTGACCAGGCTGAACCAGTGGCGGCCGATCTTGTCACGGCGTTCGATCAGGCGTTGGATCAGATATGCCTCGGCTCCGGGATCGCTGAGACCGCCGGTTTTCACAATGGCGCGGATCTCGGCATCCGAAAAGGCCATCACGATCTTCACTCCCCAGTACGTGTCTTCGATGTCGGCCTTTTCGAAGGCGACGCTGGGGTATTCCGGCTTCCACTCCTCGGGTTTGAAGTATTCGGACTCGAAACGGCCTATCGAGGGCAGATCGGGGTAGTTGATCCGGATCCATTGTCGATCCCACAAGCCGAGAGTTGCGATGCGGCGGAGCGCGGTTCCCGGCTCCCACATGTATTCCCAGCCCGCGCGGTGTTTCTGCATCGCGACACTGCCGCTTCCCAGTGTCGAGCCGAAATCGATCAGGTGGTGTCGGATGAAGGACTGTCCGTTTTCGGTGATCACCATGTCCTGGCTGTTGATCGCTCTGGAATCGTCGTGGTTCAGCCATGACGCCAGGACGCGCAGGCCACGGAGCTCTCGCCGGTCTTCGTGGATAAAGATGTCGTTCGAGTCGTCCGAACGGGTACCGGAATACTGGAAGGGCCCCAGCGGCCGGCCATCGAGGAACTTGCTGGCGACGGCGCGATATGTTCCATCTTCGGATCGATGGGTGCGTTCCAGGATTTCATCCAGATCTTCTTCTTCCATGGGCTCTTCTCCATCCAGGCCCGCCTCGACCATCGCTTCCGGGTCGACGCGTAGCCGGTCCCGTTCCAGATAGACGAGGTAGTTTTCCGGGACGTTGTAGCCCATCGCGTAAAAGAACTTCGTGGAGATGATCTCGGCTGCGGTCGCCATCTCGGCGTTCTCGGGCGGGTCGAACTTGATCACATAGATGTCGCCGCGGGAGTCCCGAATCCGGAACCCGGGCGTCAGGCCCTCGGTCTTGGCTTCGGTGACCATCCACACGCCCTCGGTAGAGGGTCCATCACTTCGATCCGGCCCGCGCCGGAGTTCTTCAATCGTCATCGCCTTCTGTTCGTGGCGGTTCGTGAACCAGCTACTGTCAGGGACCTCGCCCAGCGTGTTGATGTTTTCTGCTGGTCCGGGGGTGCGGTCGCCGGGCTTGCCGAAAGAGTGAACGATGAAGTCGTACATGTCGCTCAGAGAGTGTTCGGCCGGCTGGCCCACATCGACGGCGGTGTCGTTGTCGATCAACAGGGGGTCGTCGGCGTAGAACTTCTGGGCTACTGCTGTTTGCGCCGAGTAAACGACTACGGCGACGAGAATAAGCCATCGAAGGCGGCTTTGCGGCATCCGGTCATAAACCTCAAAAGACATGGCCAAACTTCCAGAATATACGGGTTCCCTCGTTGCTGAACCCTGTGTCCAACCTGAAGAAAACCCCGTTGACCGAGTTGAACCGGGCACCGAAACCGATGTCGGCTTCCAGGTCGCCGAAGCCCAGATCGGCCCGGCGCGCGAAGACCTTGCCGGCATCGCCGAATATCGCCATATCGAGGCCGGAAAAGGCCTCCCAGCGATATTCCAGATTCATCAGGAACAGGTTCTGGTCGCGGAATCGAAACTCCCGGAACCCTCGCAGATCGTCCGAGCCCCCAAGCGTCGGCTGCATGAAGAATGGAACTCGATTTCCAGATTTCGAGTCGACCAGGGAGGTCTTGGCGCGAAATGCGATCACCCGGCGGAGGTTGAAGAATGGGATGTATTGCCGGATTTCGGCATCGACGCGCTTGAACCCGAATAGTTCTGAGGCCCGGTCGTCGAACGATGTCCATTCGAGTTTGTACTGTCCGCCACTCCGTGGGTTCAGCGGCTGATCCCTGTAGTCGATGTCCACAAAGGCACCGATCTGCAGATAGCTTGGTTGCTGATCCAACGCCGGTGCCCGACTGTCGTCAAAAACCAGTTCTATGGATGGGTAGCGCGTGTCCGTCCCGACGCCGGTGTTGGTATGGAGGGCTCCTCCACGGACCCCGACTGCCAGCCAATCTATCGGTCGGACGCCGGCCGTGCCCTGGATCAGCGTATCCTCGAGCCTGTAGTTGGTCCTGTTTTTTCGCTGGGACTCGGCCCCGATTCCGAAGAAGTCTTCCTGTGGGTAGTTCCGGTGCCGTGCCGTGAAATCGAGCAGGAAACGGTTATCGAGCAGCTCCGGTGCGGCCAACTGGAACTCGTAAAGTTGATATCCGACGGGGGAAGCCTGACCGGCGACGCGGAAGACAATACCTTTTTCCGCGAGGTCGTCGCTCAGGTACTCGACGCCGAGGGCAAATCCGGATCCGGTCGCAAGGCCGCCCAGTTTCGGATGGAAGCTCTTATATCCCTTCGCAAACCGTTCCAGAAGGCGCTGGTTTTCAAACTTGTAGAGTCCGTTCTCGAGGCCTCCTCGTTCCGGAGCCTGGAGTGTGCCGGACTTTGCCTGGCGGCGCTGCCGCAACTCCTCAGCCCGGCTTTGCGCCGACAACGGAAGGGGGCCGACAAGGGCTAGAACGGCTAGAACGACCAGTGCGGTGCCGGTGACCCTCCACAGTTCGGTGGCGATCCACTTAGTCAATTGCCGATTCAAAGATGCGTTCTCCGGATCTCGAGGAAAGCGAAATGAATCATATGCCGACAGGATGCTTCTCGCTTTGACAATACGCCATCAGGGTAGACACAGTAAAGCCGGCTGGAGAACGAAAGCGGGCGTGAGATCGTGACGGATTCGACATCACGGCTTGAGGTCAACCGAAGGCGTTTCTCTGATTCCCACCGAAGATCCGTCATCGAGGTAATAGACCTTCATCGATATGGTACCTGCCATTCGAACGGTTATGACCGCGAACTGATCGGCCTCATCCCCGGAAGCCATGGCCTCTTGCTGTCCGATGTTCCAATCGTTCAGCCGCTCCCAGCCGTACCGCTCCAGTTCATCCTTCTCCCGTCCACTGAGGTTCTTTGCACGCCGGCTTCCCGAGCCCACGCCGTTCGGCCGGCCGGACAGATTGACTACCTGCATCCGCTGCCCGCTTCGCTCGAGGAGGAAGCGTTCGTATGTGTGTGTGTGTCCTGTCAGGACGATGTCCACACCGCCTTCTATCAGAATCTCGGGAAAGAATGTTCCGTCGTATTCAAAGTTCCAGAGCCGGCTGGCCTGCTCTCGGTGCTTTGTTGAGGACTGGACGAACGGATGATGCATGACCGCAATAGTGGTCGAGTCCGGCCCCCTGCCATCGCTTTCCAGTTCCGACCTGAGCCATTCCATCTGTTCCGAACTGCGCCGAAAAACCCGCCCGGCTCCCCGATCTCCGTAGATCAGATCGTTTGTGTCGAGAAAGAGGAATCGCACCGACCCGATGTCCTTTCGGTAGTACATCCTCTCAGGAGAAAAATCCTCGCCGAGATAGCCGAGAAACGTGGCGGCGTTCTCCCTGTTGCCGTTGTTGTCATGAACCTCGTGATTTCCTACTCCCACAAGATAGGGCAATTTCTTCGCCGGAGAGAGAATGTCGCGAAGCATCCAGAACTGGTCGGAGTGTGAACCGTCCTTGACGATGTCGCCGGTGTCGACCATGAACAGCAAACGGCTGTCCTCTTCAGCCAGCCTTGCGATGTGTGGCATCATTTCCCGCCACTCATCGACCAGGGCTCGCTGGTCGCCGAATGCCGCAAACCGATACTCGCCGTCAATGTTCAGTGATTCCACCAGCGGATGGTCGAGAGGTTCTGGCGGTTGGAGTGAACTGCTTCTCCAGGGGCTGCAGCCCGAACCGACAAGCAGAAACAACGACAGAAGGGCCCATGCTTGTTTGACAGTGTTCCGTTTCATGCCGACCCCATTGTATCAAGGGTAACGATCAGGGTGGCGAGTTGGCGGGGCGGTTAGCTGGTTCCGGTGACTCTTGTCTTCAGAAAATCCTGGAGCCGGTCTACGACCTCGGCAGGTATTTCGTTGATCTTGAGTTCGTGAGTCCAGTTGACCGTCCTTTCGAGAGATTGAAAAAAACGCTCGCAGTTGGAGCAGCCGGACAGGTGCCGATCGATCGCAGAAGTCTCGTCCCCAGGCAGGTTCCGGTTGATGTAATCGCTCAGCAGGTCGATTACATCGCGGCAGTTGTCTGGAGGGCCTGTCCTCGTCTGGCTTCCGATTCTCATTTGCAATATAGATGTCGAACGTCCGATAAGGGTTCAGAATTCTTGTTACGACGCCACAACATGCTCTCTCCTACATCTTCCATGACTTGAGCCACTCACCCACACCCAGGCGTTTCCCAAATTTGCGTTCCAGTCTCTGCCTCAGGAAAAGCCGGGCGCGGTGCAGTCGCGATTTAACTGCTGCAACGGTCAGTCCGAGAGCCTCGGCTGTTTCTTCCGTGGACAGTTCTTCGATGTCCCTCGCCACGAGCACCACCCGATATTCGGCCGGCAAAAACCTGATCGCATCTTCGAGGATCACTCTCACCTGTCCGCGGATCGTTTCGTCCTCCGGATCGAGAACAATGGATTTTGCCG
Organism: uncultured Solibacteraceae bacterium; assembly: GCA_964584435.1. GTDB lineage: Bacteria > Acidobacteriota > Terriglobia > 20CM-2-55-15 > 20CM-2-55-15 > CAZOZZ01. The sequence continues at coordinate 16,029 of CAZOZZ010000011.1, forward strand.
TCCCCTTCATCCGTCCGGCAGTGTCGAATCGAGGCAGGTGATCTTCGAGATCCTCTTCGCTCGCGTGCTTTCGATCCCGAAGCTTCATGTAGGTTGTGTTCAGAGCGATCCTGTATATCCAGGTTCCGAACGCCGAATCTCCCCGAAAAGTCTTGAGTTTCGAAAACGCCGCCAGGAACACTTCCTGCAAAACGTCCTCGGCGTCCGATTGATTCCCGGTCATCCGGAGCGCCATCCCATAGATCTTCGAGGCATACTTCTGACTCAACGTGCCGAACAGCTCGCTCTGACCGTCCAGAATGAGCCGGATAGTTTCCTGTTCCGTCATAACGGGCTGATTCCTCAGAACAAGAATAGATGACATTCCCAAAATGCAATGTAAGGCCCGTTACACGGTATACGAGATCGGGTGGAATAGCGTGTCGGGGTGGCCGTCCCTGGCCACCCGCGGTGAGGACGCGGCGTACAAGAGAAACGCCGTTGAAATGACACGCTGCTCAAGAGATGCGATATTCAAGAAACAGCGTAGAAAGGACGAAGAGAAGCTCCCGGCCTGGACGTTGTTCCATTCCCGCGGGCGGCCAGGGCCGGCCGCCCCGACACTCCGTCCTGAACCTGTCGCTAGACTGCTATAGGAATTTGCCTTCAATCGCCGTCATTCGGCATGCGTTCGGGCGGAAGTGATAGAGCCAGTGATTGACGTCGGGGGCGTCGATGACTGCGAAATCGGCGGCCTTGCCTGCCTCCAGAGAACCGATCTCCCCGTCCATTCCCAGCGATTGAGCGGCGATTATGGTTGCCCCTTTCAACGCCTCGGACGGTGTCATTCCTTGCAGCGTACAGGCCAGCATCATTGCCAGCGGCAGGTGGTAGCTTGGGGCCGAGCCGGGATTGAAGTCCGAGGCGACGGCGACCGGGACGCCGGCCTTGATCAGCTTTCTCGCCTTGAGCGGTTTCTGTTGAATGTAGAGTGCGGCCAGGGGGAGGCTGACCGCGACGACGCCCGCTTCGGCCAGTGCCGCGATCCCGGCGTCGGAGGCGAATTCCAGATGGTCTGCCGATGCGGCGCCGACTTCAGCCGCGAATGCGGCGCCTCCACCGTCGCCGAGCTGATCCACGTGAAGCCTCGGCCGCAGCCCATGCTTGGTGGCCGCCTCGAAGATCGACCGGGCTTCATCGATCGTGAAGGCGGAGTCTTCAACGAAGACGTCACAGAATCGGGCGAGTTTTCCCTCTCCGACCGCAGGGATCATCTCGTTGCGCACCAGATCGACATAGGCACGTCGATCCTCTTGATACTCCCGGGGCAGCGTATGCGCTCCGAGAAAGGTCGGTACGATTCTCAGCGGTTGTTTCTCGTCGAGTGTCTTATAGGCGGAGAGCAGCTTCAGTTCGTCTTCAGTCGTCAGGCCGTAACCACTCTTGCATTCGACGGTCGTAACTCCGAGCGACCCCATCTCCTCGAGGAAGACCAGACTGCGGGCCACGAGATCCTCCCCGGACCGGTCCCGGGTCTGATCCACGGTTCGACGGATCCCACCCCCTTCGAGGGCGATGTCGAGGTAACTGGTTCCGCGAATCCGTCTTTCGAATTCGTCGGCACGCCACCCGCCGAAGGCAAGATGGGTGTGGCAATCGACCAGGCCCGGAACGACGAGGCCCCCTCGGGCATCCCGGGTTTCCGAGTCGTCGAATCGCTCGGGCAGGTCACGGTCCGCCCCGACCCAGTCGATGATTCCGTCGTTCCAGGCCATCGCAGCATCCTGGATCACATGGATCTCATCCTGAGAGCCTCGAGCGTGGCAGGTCGCCAGCGTAGCGATGTTTCGAATGGCAGGCATGAATACCAGTCCTAGTGCAGTTGAATCTCGTCCGTCACGGCCGACAGCAGGGTGCCATCATTGATGACCTCGCTGCATCGCTCCAGATCGTCTCCAAAACGGTGGTCGGCTTCCGTATGGGGGACCCGCGAACGGACGAACTCGTGAGCCAGTTCAACACCGCGTCCAGGCCGCAGTGGCTTGCGGTAGTCAAGCGCAAAGGCCAGCGGCTGACCGTGGAAGTTGCCGCCGCTGATAATCGTCCCGTCATCAAAGACCAGTGGGTTGTCGGTGGCGGCATTGATGTCTATTTCGACAACCTTTCCGGAATGTTCCAACGCGTCGCGGCTGGCTCCATGAACCTGCGGTACGCAGCGCAGACAGTAAGGGTCTTGAACCTTCCCGCAATCCCTGCGGTCTTCGAGAATCTCGCTCGATTCCAGCAGGCTGCGGACGTTCCCGGCCACCTTGTTCTGCCCCGGATGAGGCCGTGCCGATTGGATCCGCGGATCAAAAGGCTTAATGCTTCCCTGGAGTGCTTCCAGGCTCATGGCTGCGATGACATCGGCGATGGAAAGTAGCTTCGCGGCCCCGTCCAGGATATTCGCGCCGTAGGCGGTTATGAGCCGGCTGATGTCCATCGGAACCGGCTCTCCGACCCCGACCGAGTGGCTCAGGATGAGGTTCTTCTGAAGTCGTGCGAGTTGGTCCGGGCCGATCCGTTCTTCGGCCAGCACTCCCAGACCCGTGTTGATGCCGTAGTAGGCCTTGCCGTCTCCGAGAGCGGCTTTGACGATCTCGCGCGAGGCACGGACGTCTCCGGCATCGACCTTCAGCGACGCGATCCTCGATGTCAGGTCTTCGGAAAGGTGAGAGAGGCGGACGTGGTCTGTGCTCATTCCGGACGACCGGGAACCATTGGAAGATCGACCCCTCGTTCGTGGGCGGTGTGGATCGCATCGTCGTAACCCGCGTCCGCGTGCCGCATCACGCCGGTTCCGGGGTCGGCTGTCAGCACCCGTTCCAGTCGCCTGTCAGCGGTGTCGGTGCCGTCCGCCACACAAACCATACCGGCGTGGATCGAATATCCGATCCCGACGCCGCCCCCGTGGTGGATAGATACCCAGCTGGCTCCGCAGGCCGTGTTGATCATGGCATTCAAGAGAGGCCAGTCGGCTATCGCATCGGACCCGTCTCGCATCCCTTCCGTTTCGCGGTTGGGGGAGGCCACCGAGCCCGCGTCGAGGTGATCTCTCCCGATGACGAGCGGTGCGGCGACCTTGCCGTTCTTGACAAGCCAGTTGAACTTCAGGCCCATCTCGGCGCGTTCTCCGTACTCCAGCCAGCATATTCTTGATGGCAGGCCCTGGAAGCGCACCTTCTCCCTGGCCTTCTTGATCCACCTCGCCAGCGCTTCGTTTTTCGGAAAGGTTTCCAGGACCGCTTCGTCAGTTGCGTAAATGTCCCTGGGGTCGCCTGACAGAGCCGCCCATCGGAATGGTCCGGCACCCTTACTGAAGAGTGGCCGGATGTATTCAGGGACGAATCCGGGAATGTCGAAGGCCTCTTTCATGCCGCGCCTGTCGGCCACCTGTCCACGCAGATTGTTTCCGTAATCGAATGTGACGGCTCCACGCTTTTGTAACTCCAGCATCGCCTGGACGTGAATCTGCATCGAATCGAGAACGGCGGCTTCGTAGCCCTCGTAGTCCTCCTCCCGTTGTCTTGCAGCCTGCTCCAGGCTCATACCGGCTGGAATGTATCCCAACCTCAGGTCGTGTGCGGAGGTCTGATCGGTCAGAACGTCCGGCTGGATGCCCCGGCGGACCAATTCGGGCAGGACCTCGGCGACGTTCCCGACCAGTCCGACCGACAACGCTTCCTTCTTCTCCCTTGCGGTCATGACGAGGTCCAGGGCCTCGCCCAGGTCGGTCGTCATGCGGTCGCAATAGCCGGTGTCCACGCGCCTGCGGATGCGTGCCTCGTCCACGTCGATACCGAGGAACGTGCCGCCGTTCATCGTTGTTGCCAGGGGTTGGGCGCCCCCCATCCCGCCGAGACCGGCGGTGACGAGGAGACGGCCTGCGAGTTCACCGCCGAATCTTGTCTCGGCGCAGGCAGCAAAGGTCTCGTACGTTCCCTGGAGGATGCCCTGTGTTCCGATATAGATCCACGATCCGGCGGTCATCTGGCCGAACATCGTCAAGCCCAGCGCATCGAGCCTCCGGAACTCGTCGAAGGTGGCCCACTTCGGGACGAGATGGGCGTTGGCAATCAGGACACGGGGCGCCTCCTCGTGAGTTCGAAACACGCCTACCGGCTTGCCGCTTTGCACAAGTAACGTTTCGTCGTTCTCGAGGCGCTTGAGCGTCGCGACGATCTTCTCGTAACACTCCCAGTTGCGAGCCGCCTTCCCCGCGCCACCATAGACGATGAGCTCGTCGGGCTTTTCAGCCACGTCCGGATCGAGGTTGTTCATCAACATCCGCAAGGCTGCTTCCTGGTGCCAGCCCTTCGAATTCAACCCGGTGCCGGTTGGCGCTTTGATTGTTCTGGAACCCATGGGTAACACTCCAAGAAATGTACACGATCTCTCGACCGTCAGGCTGGAATCTTAAGTCCCGCGCGATGTCCGAGTCAATGGTTGAGAGCGAGCAGAAAGATAGAGGAAGTTTCACTGGACAACCTGAAGCTGTATGTTGAAGGGGAACTATCGGAGGTGCGTGTTTGATGGGTCGAGGGCGCGGCCGAAGATGGTTGCGTCCGGGGTGGAGCAGGGAGTATCTTATCCCCCGAGCTTCTTGAGAAACCAACTGAAGGCAACAAATTCACTCTGCCGTGACGCGGGGAGGCGACTCCGTCGGGTCGTAAAGGGCGTCGGTGGCGAGAGTGAAAATCGAGGTTGATATGCGTCGAATATTTTTCCTGTTGGTCCTGTTGTTTGCGCTGGAGTCATCCGCTTTCGCGACATGGTCTGTGATCGCGGTCGATCGGAGCACAGGGCGCGTCGTGATCGCGTCCGCCACGTGTACGGGGAACGCGGACGATTTCCTGAAGAATCTACAGGCTGTGGTCGTGCCCGGAAAAGGTGTTGCCGCCTGTCAGGCGGGGGCGGACGGCACGCACCAGAACCAGACACTGGTGTTTGAGGAACTGAAGAAGGGGACGGACCCGAACCAGATCATCGAACTCTTGAGCCAGGATCCAGGATTTCAGCGCCGCCAGTTTGGAATCGTCGACCTGGAGGGTCGTATGGCGGGACACTCCGGTCTGGGCAACGGTTTCGTTACCGAGGACATTCAGGGACAGGTGCCCGGAACGGAGATCTTCTATTCGATCCAAGGCAACATTCTTCGCATGCATGATGTCGTGCCCGACGCCGTGGAGGCATTCATAGAATCGTCGGGAGGTGTCACCGATCGCGTCATGGCCGCGATGGAGGCCGCCGACGCGGCAGGAGGCGACAGCCGTTGCACGTGTGAGGTTCCTGCTGTCGATTCAGAAAAAGCCGGGATCGCCTGTGAGGGCCGGACCTCTCTGGTGGCCTATATTCTGGCTGCCGACCCGGACGACAGCGATGGTTCCATGGACGAGATTAACTCCCATAACAACGGCGACTACGCGATGTACGTCACACTCTCTACGCCTTCTATCCAGTCGGGCGAGAACCTGAATCCGGTCAAGACCCTTCGCATGCGTTACGACGCATGGCTCAAAGATCACCCGGGGTTCAAGAGATAGGAATTGCTGCTTTCGAGCAACTCTTTTGGAGGAACAAGACATGCGATTGGTGCGATCGACAATGGTTTTGACGGTTCTGTTCGCAATGCTCCTTATTGATGCATTTGACGTGGCGGCGGTGAACTCCGCTCCTGAACAGCGCGGTGCGCCGACAGTAGGTCAGCGAGGTGGCGCTCCGCAGGTTGCCCGTGGGGGCCGCGGTCGCGGCCGCCGTCGCGGGGTTTCAACGATGACGGTCTCCCTGACGGCTTGGACCGACGGTGGGCAGATTCCCTCGAAATACACACAGGTCGGACCGGAAACATCTCCCGGTGTTGCGTGGAGCAACGTTCCACAGGGCACCGAGAGCTTCGTCCTGGTTCTTCGTGACCTGGATGCTCCGACCGGAAACGGTATGAACAGCCTGATGCACTGGCTCCTGTGGAACATCCCGGGAACTTCAGCAAACATTCCGCAGGGCCTGCCCGAAGGCTTTGAGCTCGACAACGGTACCAGGCAGATCAGCGCCAGTGGCCCACGCTACCGGGGGCCGGGAGCCATGGCAGGTGGGTCGACCCATCACTACGTCATGGAGGTGTACGCTCTGGATGCGATGCTCGACGTCGAAGTTGTTGCTCGAATCCCAAGAGGGTCCAGTCCGGCCGACAACGTGCGGGATGCTGTATTCGAGGCGATGAACGGGCATGTTCTGGGAAAGGGCACCTACACCGGTTTGTTTCGCCGATCCCGATAGAGGAAGTGTGCCGGGATCGAAATTTCACGATCCCGGTGTCAGTTCGAATACCCACCGGTTTTGAAGGCTCTCGGGTTGGAGACGACACACTCCTGGCGCCGTGATTGACTGCTACATTCTCGTCTTATAGACTTTTCTCGTATCCTGCATCTCGTCAGGAACTGCCGAATTTCGAGTGATGGAGAATACTCCATGAATATGCCTCGCCGATGGACGCCGCGCCCAGGTACCGGGCTGAGGCCTGCCTCGATCGGGTTGGTCGTCTGTCTTCTGGCGAGCATTGCCAGCAGCCAGATGAGCTACCGCGATCTAGGAGGCGACATGCCCGAAGCGGAGTTCCACATGGCGCGTGTGATTTATCGCACGTTTGGTGGTGGAGGCTCAGGAAGATACCGGCAACCGTGGTGGGCCATTGATTACCCCATGGCCGAGACGCATTTTCTCCCGGCCCTGGGCAGGTTCACCAACCTGTCGGTTGCCGATGACAGCCGGCATCTCGAAGTGACCGACGACCGCATCTTCGCCTATCCGTTTCTGTTTATGCAGCAGGTCGGACGCGGCAACTGGAGGCCCAGTACCAGGGAGGCCGAGAGCCTGAGAGAGTATCTGCTGCGTGGCGGGTTCCTGGTGGTCGATGACTTCCATGGCCCTTACGACTGGGACGTATTTGAGTCGGCGATGGACCTTGTGTTGCCCGGCCGTCCGATCATGGAGATACCCGACGACGACCCGCTCATGAACGTTTTCTTCGACCTGGGGGACCGTATTCAGATCCCGGGTCGGCGCCACCTGCGTTTCGGAGGAGGGGAGCAGGGCTTTGCTGCGATGTCGGGGCCGCCCCACTGGTGCGGCATCTACGACGAAGCGGGCCGGCTGATGGTCGCCATCAGCTTCAATATCGATATGGGAGATGCTTGGGAGCACGCCGACGACCCGTATTATCCGGCCGAGATGACCGGCCTTGCTTACCGACTTGGAGTGAACTACGTCATCTATGCGATGACACATTGACTCGAGTTTATCAGCGTCAGTTCGTGGTGCAGCATTCTATGGGATTAGCGCAACGGGGAATCGTATCGTGAGCATGATCACACAATCGACCAAGGGGTGTCGGTACACCCTCTGATACACTATTCCGACCTGTAGGTGCGGTCTATGACCGCACATTTCCCGGAATGGAGAGAACGTGCGGTCATAGACCGCACCTACACCTTGGGTCGCTTGCCCAGGAACCAGTCCGGTTGAGGGATCTGAAATTCTGGAGGTCGCTCCCATGAGTCCACCTAGATCTGTTTTCTTGTTACTTGCACTGCTTCTTGCTGTCCTTACATACTCGGCGGCTTCTCAGACGCCTCCACAGCCCCCGGATGAAGCCCGGTTCGACAGCGGTATCGCGCACGCACTGGCCGGAGAGTTCGACCAGGCTCGCACCGAAATCGAAGCCTATCGGGAGCGTGCCGCTTATTCGGTTCCCGCAAGGGAGGTCTTGAGTGTTGTAGACGACGTGGAAGCCGGAAGGATCGAAGTGGAAACGGCTGCCCCCATGTTCCGTGGCATCGCGTTCTTCAACAAGGACGAGCAGGACGAAGCAATTGCCGAATTTGATCAGGCCTTGAGCGGCGCCCCTGGATACGCGAGGGCGTATTACAACCGGGGCATCGCCCTCTGGCAAGGCCGCGGTCAGGACGACAAAGCGATTGTCGAGTTCACAAAGGTGCTTGAATTGGAGCCGGACAACGACGATGCTTACACCAGCCGCGGAGGAGCGCACGAGGATCGTGGCGAATTCGAAGAAGCTATCGCTGATTATTCCAGTGCGATCGAGTTGAACCCGACCGCCGTCTACGCCCTGTTCAGCCGGGGCAGCGCCTACTACCGCAGGGAGATCGCCGAACCCGCACTGGCGGATCTGACCAAAGCCATCGAACTCGACCCCAACTTCGCCAATTCCTACAACTACCGCGGCCTGCTCTACATGCGGGTGATACGGGACCGTTTCAAGGCATGTCCGGACTGGAAACGTGCGTGTGAGCTGGGTCTGTGCCAGAACTACCGGCTGGCCAGGACCCGCGGGCTGTGCGTGGCGTAGGGGGGAAGGATTCACCGCGAAGGCGCGGAGAACGCGGAGTAAGGATTTTTACCGCAGAGGCGTCGCGCCAGGATAAGCCTAGAGAAGGAGGAAGGGATGACATGAGTTGACAGGTTGAACCGGAAACTTACTAGAGGAGCTTTGTGGGCGAAGAAAGCACACCCGGTAAAGGCTGGCCATCAGCCGGAAGCGAGTCTTGCCCGTCGGAGGTAACAACGAAGGCGAGGATCAAAGTCGCAACCACCGTGAAGCCGGGACTCTTGATCAGTGTCCGTAGCCCATATCGAAAATCCCTGTACAAGTTATCCATTGAAGAAGACTCCCGAGGTTGTTTGGTCGGCAAGCGTCTCAAACGCCCGCGATCGGTACATACATACGGCTATGCTGCCGCCGGTGTTCCCAACTGTTAGGGGTATCAAGTCCTACTTCAAACTTGTGTGACCTGTAAGTGCCTGAGATATGAATAGCTTGGTGCTAATCAAGCGGCGCGGAGTTAGATCCGGTATCGTCCGATTCTGGGACAGATGTGGCGGAGCCGGACATCTGTGTGGAGCGAGAGATTGTACAACGGTGGCCGGGATGGACCGAATGGCTGGGGCGAATTACGGGGTCATGGTGTCGGGTGGCCTCCCCGGAGTCGGGCGGTCGCCTCTCGATCGATCTCGAAATCTTCGGTCACGACAACGCCGTAATCCCGGGCCCTCTCCGATGAGATGAAACCGTCGATGACATCGTCGAGAACCTTCGCCGGATCCCGGTCGAACGGGTCTCCATAACCGCCGCCACATGGGCTGATCGTGCGGAACGTGTCGCCGGTCTTCGCTCTCCTGTCGCTGATCTTCGAAGGCAGATTCTCTTCGTCGTCGCTTCCAGGGTTCAACAACAGAGCCCCTGGAGTCCCATCCTTTCCATCGAAGATACCCCACGGTGAAAACTTGTGTCCGTCACCCTCAAGCGACATCCGCCCGTCGGTCGTGAACATTACCTCACGAATCGATCCGAGGCCGCCGCGCCATTTTCCTGCACCGCACTTGTCTTCGCGCAGTTCGTAACGGGTGACACGCAACGGGTAATGGGACTCGATGTCCTCGATCGGATTGTTTCGCGTGTTGGCGTACAGGGTGTCCACGCAATCGAGACCGTCCTTGCCGAAGCGACCGCCATACGCTCCTTCCGTGATATCCATGTACACCCAGTAGTTCTGATCGACGAGGCCGCTGTAGGCAATCACCTTGAGGTTTCCCACGCCGGCACCAACCTGTTCCGGAACCACCTGGGCCAGAGCCTTCATGATCGTATCGGCCACAACGTTGCCGGGGCAGAACCGGGCGATGGTCGGCGCCGGGAAGGTCGGGTTGCAAATTGAGCCTTCCGGCGCGTGTATTTGTATCGGACGCGTGAGGCCCGAGTTTTGCGGCACGTATTCGTGGTGCTCGGTGTCGAGCAGGATCGAGCGGATGATCAGGTAGACGGCAACCGACACGGTTCCTTCAAGTGGCATGTTGATGGGCCGATCGTCGATCTGAGGGGATGACCCCGTGAAATCGATGTGGAGGTCGCACCCGTCGATCGTTAGCGTGACGGCGATCTTCAGATCCTTTTTCGACGGGTCCTGACTGTCAAGGAAACCGTCGAAAAAACCTTCGGCATAGTACGTGCCGTCAGCAAGCCTTTCGATTTCCCTCCTGAGCATCTTTTCGGAATAGTCCATCAGGTCGTCGCTGGCGGCGAGGACCGTATCCATACCGTATTCCTCGACCAGCTCGCTGTAGCGTTCCGCTCCGATCCTGCTTGCGGCAATCTGCGCCTCCATATCGCCCAGGACCATGTCGCTTGCCCGAACGTTGTCGGCGAGAAAACTCCAGAATTGCTGGTTCCGAACCCCGCGCTCGAACACCTTGATTGCCTTGAACTGCAGTCCTTCGGCATAAGCATCGACGGCGTCGACGATGCCGCAGCTGCCAGGGACCAGTGCTCCGATGTCCAGGTGGTGTGCGGTCGTCAGGGAGAAACCGATCAGTTCGTCATCGTGGAAGACAGGCACGCAAAATGCGATGTCGGGTCCGTGAGATGCACCGTAGTAGGGCGAGTTGTGCATGATCACATCGCCAGGGAAGAACTCCTCGCCCCGCATCTTGAAGATGGTCTGGATCCCGCGGACGTAGCCGGATATCGGACCCAGTTGCAGGGGTGTGCTGAACACCGACTCGCAGAGTTGCTGGCAGTTGGGATCGACCAACGCCGCTCCGAAGTCTTCGGATTCGCGGATGATGCTCGAGTAGGACATCCTGGTGAGCTTGTGTCCCATTTCGATTGCGATCGTTTCAAGCGCCCCGCGGACGACCTGAGCGGTGACCGAATCGATCTTCGACAGGGCTTTCCTGGTTTCGGTGCTCATTCGGTCTCCCTGGAGGTGTCGATAATCATGTTGCCGGTTGCCTCGATTGTGGCTCGGGATCCGGGTAACAGAACTGTTGTCGAGTCGTGTTGCAGGATCACAGCCGGCCCTTCGATCACCGCTTCAATGGGAATTCTGGACCGATCATAGAACCCCGAGGAAGACCGTTCGATCTTGCCGTCGGTTCGAAAGTAGGTCTCCCTGCTTTCGAGGAGTGCGCCTTCGAGATTCGTCGTGCCCCCCTCGAACTGCGGGTGTTCCAGTGCAGGCATCAATCCGGCACCGGTAACGCGGAGGTTGACGATCTCGATCGGATTGGAAGGGAAGTGATGACCGAATTCGACACGATGCCGCTCGTGAAAGTCATCCCACACCGTGGCCATTGATCCGGTGTCGAGGGCCTCTGGTGAGATCGGGATCCTCATCTCGTAACCTTGACCGAGGTAGCGCAGATCAAGACTGCAGTCCAGGCGTGTCCGGTCTTCCGGAATACCGTCCCGGGCGAGTTGCTCGCGGGCCTGTGCCTCCAGAGTGTCGAGGTCCTGTCTCAGTTTTCCGGCATCCAGGTCCTGGGCGATCATGAACTCGGTATGCATGAAATCGTACTTGAGATCGGTTGTCAGCAGGCCCAGAGCCGACGTGATACCGGGATATATCGGGACGACGACCTGGGGGATCTTGAGGTGTCGGGCTACCTCTACTGCGGTCATCGGGCCGGCTCCGCCGAAGGCCACCAGGGCAAACTTGCGCGGATCGTGTCCCTTCTGGACGGTGCGCGAGCGAATAGCGTTGGCCATGTTTGCCGACATAATCGTGTTTACTCCCTCGGCGGCTTCGTAGCGGTCCATCCCCAGTTGTTCGGCCATGGAATCGATCACGGCAAAAGCCGCATCGGCATCCAGCTTCATCGAACCGCCAAGAAAATGGTCGGGATCCAAACGTCCGAGGACAAGGTTGGCGTCGGTGACCGTCGGCTCGGCCCCGCCCTTGCCGTAACAGGCCGGGCCGGGTGCGGATCCGGCGCTACGGGGGCCAACGCGGAAAGCGCCGCCTTCATCGACGTAGGCGATGCTACCTCCTCCCGCTCCGATCGTGTGGATGTCGATCATCGGAATCATGACGGGGTATCCCGCGATCTTCGTGTCTCTGGCTGATGCCTCCGTTATTCCTGTGGCCGTGACGATACCGATGTCGGCGCTTGTTCCACCGACATCGAAGGTGATCAGATCGCGTCGGGCATCCCGCTGGGCCGTCCATTGTCCGCCGAGCACTCCCGCAGCAGGCCCTGACAACATCGTGTAGACCGGTTTGTCTGTGATGGTCCGGGCTGTTGCAACACCTCCGTTCGAAGTCATGATGTGGGGTTCGACAGCGATGCCTGTCTCATGGAGACGGTCCGACAGGTTCAGGATGAAATCCCGGACCCGCGGGCCTACGAATGCGTTCAGACAGCACGTTGTGAAGCGCTCGAACTCTCGAAACTGGGGAGAGATGTCTGCGGATGTCGTCACGAAAGCACCGGGAAACTCCTCTTCGATGATTTCGCGGACGCGCAGTTCGTGTGACGGGTTCAGGTAAGAGAAGAGAAAGCAGACCGCGATGGAGTCGACGCCCTCGTCTCTGAGATCGGCGATCTCCCGACGGACTTCCTCCTCGTCGAGTGGTGTCAGGACTTCGCCTCGTGGAGGCGTCAGTCTTTCGGTCACCAGCTTCCGATGTCGCCGCCGAACCAACGGGCGGGACTGCCAGGGTATGTCCTGCATCAAGGAGTAGTTTTGAGGCCGCTGATGGCGCCCGATGTGAATGATGTCGCGATACCCCCTCGTCGTGAGCATACCGGTCCGTGCGCCCTTGTGCTCCAAGATCGCGTTCGTGGCGACCGTCGTTCCATGAAACAGGTGCTCGACCTTCGCCAGATCCACGTCTTCACGGGAGCACAGCTCTCTGATCCCGTCGATCACACCAACCGAAGGATCCGGCGAGGTGCTCGGCACCTTGTGGATGGCAAACGTCTTTCGCCCTGTGTTGGCCAGTATGATGTCGGTGAAGGTCCCCCCCACATCAACGCCCAATTGATACATGTCTGTCCCTTTCCCCTATCCCGTCAGCCCTTTCTAATTAAGGGACGGAGGCACAATTATGGAAACGCCAGCGATATCGATATCTTAGTTGAATTACGCCTCCGTCCCTTAATTATTGGGTTAGCTTTCGTCGATTTCGAGGATGCTCTCAAGTAGTACGTTTGCTCCGTTGGCGCAGTCTTCCGGCGATGTGAACTCTTTGTCGGAATGGCTGATGCCTCCGGCGCTTGGAACGAATATCATACCCATCCGTGCAATCCGGGCCATCATCTGTGCGTCGTGGCCCGCGCCGCTGGGCATCCGCCGGTGGGACAGCCGTATCCGGTCCGCTGCCTTTCCAATTGCCTCCATGACCTTCTCGTCGGATCTAGCCGCTTCCATGCGCTCACCATCTTCGATCTGGAATTCGACGCCGCTTTGATCGGTAATTCCAAGGGCTAGCCGCCGCAGGTGTTCCAGCGTCCGATCCATCTTTTCTTCATCCATGTCCCGGAGACCCAGCGTCAAACTGACAGCGCCCGGCACGACGTTTCTCGCGTTAGGAGCGACATCGACCTTGCCTACCGTTCCAACCCGACAGAAATTATCCGTTCGTATCGACTCGTCGACTGCCACGATGAACCGCGAGGCGCCGACCAGAGCATCTTTGCTGAGCTCCATGGGCGTCGTCCCGGCGTGATTGGCACGGCCGACGATCCGAACGTCGAGATACCGGATGCCAACGATTCCTTCGACGATGCCGATGCGGAGTTCTTCGGATTCCAGTATGCCACCCTGTTCGACGTGGAGTTCCAGATACGCTCGCACCTGTCCCTCCGTTCGGACCGCCTTGTCGATTTGCGCCGGATTTCCACCGAACTCTTCGAACACTTCCGCCAGGGTACGACCGGTGGCATCGGTCTGGCCGAGATCGGACTGTTCCAGCGCCCCGACCATTGCGCGGCTCCCCATCAGCCCGTTGAAGGATTGCCTTCTTCGTTTGCGAAAATGACGATCTCGAGTGGGTGACGGGTTCGTACTCCGGCCTCCTCGAGCCGTTCTAGGCATTCGATTCCGGCCAGCGATCCAAGGATCCCGACGTAGCGGCCTCCGTCCGGAACCGTGTCGATGTGCGAGCCGAACAGTATGGCCGGTCGTTCTTCGCTACCCCGGCGGCGGCCGATGATGTTCGTTGCCGGATCGATCCGAACCTCGAGTGCGGCGGCGGCCATCATGTCCATGACGCACTCCCTCCCGCGACGATCCTCCTTCGAGAAGGCAAGACGGCTTGTGCCGATGGCGGCCAGTTTGTCGATTCGTGACGTAAGGCGATCGGCATCGACCATCAATTGTTCGTGTCTGCATATCATAGGTGTGTCCGGTGGTCTCCGATCCTGGAATCGGTAACAGGGCTGCTATAGTAGTCCATTCGCAGCTTCGGAGAGGAGTCTGGTTATACACATGGGCGAGAAGGTCACAGTTGGTGACGGTGTGGTTGCTGAGTTGGCATCGTTAGGTGTCGATACGATTTTTGGGATCATAAGCATCCACAACATACCAGTATACGACGCGCTGGCGCGGAGCGGCGCGTTTCGAATCGTGAAACCTCGCGGTGAAGCCGGAGCGGTGAACATGGCCGATGCGTACGCTCGCATCAGCGGCAGGCTCGGGGTTGCCATCACCAGCACTGGTACTGGAGCCGGGAATGCAGCTGGGGCACTGATCGAAGCAGACGCTGCAGGGACGCCCCTGTTGCACATCACTGGCCAGGTCGCTTCCGAGTTTCTCGACGGAGGCCGCGGATACATTCACGAATGTCGCGATCAATTGTCGATGCTGCGGAGCGTGAGCAAGAAGGCGTACCGGGTTCGCCGTCCGGAACAGGCCGTTCCCATAATTCGGCAGGCGGCGCTCGACGCCCTGACGTCTCCAATGGGGCCGGTCAGCGTCGAAATTCCTATCGACCTCCAGTCCCGGCTGGTTGACGTTCCGGCCATTGTTACGGCAGGAATGGCGCCGCAGCCGCCCGCCTCATCCGACCTGGCAGATGTGGTGTCGGAGATCTTGAAATCCAGACGTCCCGTGATGTGGGCAGGAACCGGCGTCGTCCAGGCGGACGCGACGGCCGAATTTTGCGAGTTGGCCGAACTGATCGATGCGGCGGTCCTGACCAGTCACGGTGCGCGCGGGGTCGTCTCGGAGCATGATTCCCGATGTATCGGTTACTTTGCGACCAATCCGGACGTCCGGAAGCTTCTGGATGTGTCTGATCTTCTGATCAGCGTTGGTGTGCGCTTCAGGGGTAATGAGACCGCCTACTGGAATCTCGAGGTTCCGGCGAACCACATCGGAATAGACATTGATCTGGCCGCGGTCAATCGAAACTATCCGCAGACGATAGCGATCAACGGAGATGCGAAACAAGTTCTGGGTTCGCTTCGGAGCATAGTTCGGGAGAACAGGCCCCAGCCGAAGCCCGATTATCGTCAGGAAGTCGGCCGCGTTCGCGATGCCGCCCGGATATCGATGCGTGAGTCCCTCGGACCGTACGAAGGAATTCTGGATGCGATTCGCGAAACTGTTCCAAAGGGTGGCATCGTTGTTCGCGATGTCACGATACCGACGACGACGTGGGCGAGCCGAATGATCGAGGTCGATAACCCCAGGGAAACGGTACATCCTGCGACCATCGGAATCGGTCAGGCCGTACCGATGGCCATCGGAGCTGAAATCGGCCGTCCGGGTGTCCCGGTCCTGATGATGTCCGGCGACGGCGGCTTCCTGGTCAACCTCGGGGAACTGGCCACGGCACGTGAAGAAGGCCTCTCGTTCACGACGGTCATTTTCGATGACGGTGGCTACGGTGTATTGCGTAATCTTCAGAACGTCGTGTTCGATGGACGCCAGATCGGTGTCGACCTGGAGGGTCCGGACTTCCTGACGCTTGCCCGCTCATTTGGTTTTCAGTCGGTCCGCGTGGGAGATGCGGAGCGTTTTCGCAGCGCCCTGTCAACAGCGATCAACGCAGACGAGCAGTGGATCATCATCGTCGACGTCGAGGAGCTCGGGCCGACGCCCAAACCGTTCTCCGGCACACCGTCGCTCGACCTCTACAGACCAAAATGAAACAGACAGCCGAAGTCGTGATCATCGGTGGTGGAATCGTTGGACTGAGCATTGCCTATCACCTCGCAAAACGAGGGGTGAACGACGTCGTCGTCCTCGAGAAGGAAGACATGGTCGGCCTGGGGTCGACAGCCCGATGTTCTGGAGGGTTTCGCCATCAGTTTTCGACGAATGTGAATGTCCAGATGTCTCTGTTGAGCGTTCGGAAGCTTCAGGAGTTTCCAGACGAAATGGACCAGGAGATCGCGTTTCACCAGGACGGTTACCTGTTCCTGCTCGACGGTGAACAGTACGTCGAGCCGTTCATGCGCAACATTGACTTCCAGCGAGGCCTGGATATCCCGGTGGAACTTCTCAAGCCGGAAGAAGTCGGAAGGGTCTTTCCGGGGGCCGATCTCAAGCTGGATGACGTCGAAGCTGCCGTCTATTGCCGGATAGACGGAGTATCCGACCCTGCCGGCGTGACGGAGGGCTTTCGGAAGAACGCTGCCAGGCTGGGTGTGTCCATCTGCACCGAGCAGGAAGTTGTGGGCATCGATATTGAAGGATCCCTTGTTTCCGGCGTCCGCACCCGGAATGGACGGATCTCATCGCCCCTCGTCGTGAACGCCACCGGTCCATATGCCGCCAGGATCGGCCGCATGGTCGGTGTGGATGTTCCCGTCCGGCCGATCCGCCATTTCGTGTGGGTGACCAAGCCTTTCGAAGGCGCCCCGTCCCGACACACGCTCGTTGTCGAGTTCAGCTCGGGCTGGTGCTTCCACCGAGAGGGCAACGGCATTCTCATGGCAATGGGCGACCGAAACGCTCCGCCGACTTTCGACGTCTCCGTCGACTGGGATTTCTTCGAAACCGTCATGGAGACCGCGATGAACCGCTATCCCGCCCTCGAGAACGCCGCGATCGCAAAGTCCTGGGCGGGTGCATACGAAACCACACCCGACCACAACCCCATCCTCGGCCGCGTCCCGGGCATCGACGGCCTCATCCTCGCCAACGGCTTCAGCGGCCACGGCTTCATGCATTCCCCCGCCACGGGCCAACTCGTTGCCGAGGTCATCCTGGACGGCGAAGCCACCTCCATCGACATCTCCTCCCTCTCCCTGGACCGGTTTGCCAAAGGCGAACTCATCAAAGAACACCACGTTATTTGAGCCCACCTGACCTGTTAGACAAGGCTATGCGGCTGATTGTTTTTCAACGCAAAGGCGCAAAATCGCAAAGGCAAGAGAGAAGATTGGTCCCCGAGCGCCGCCTTTCAAACCAGGCATCCGTGCGCAGGGTAGTGTCTTGAAGAAACTGACTTTGCGTTTTTGCGTTGAAAAATCTGTTTCCAGCGGGAGGAGTCGCTCTGGTCAGGTCCTACAGTATCGTGATGTCGTAGCCTTGCCGGATCTTCCTCTCGAGCACCGGATCTTCCAATTCGTATTCAAGCCGGTCGGCGTAGACCATGCCTCCACCGACGGTGGGGATTGTGCCCGACATGAAGATGCAGCCCGACTGGCCCATGCCCACACGTTTCCGAGCGAGGCGAACGAGGCGGTCGGGCTCCATCATTGTCGCGACGACGCTTTCCTGGTAGAGCTTGGGGTTGTCTGCTGTGTAGGCCCATGACCGCAGGACAAGTTGGTCCCAGTGGTCGGCGACTTCGGCGTACTTCCACAGTGCGTTGCCGAGGATTTTTGGATACATTTGTTTCGAAGCCGGAATCGAGTGTTTTTCGAATCCGCGGCTCGTGTGGTCGCTGCCCACCGTGACGTATGTTTCGCCTTCGTCGAACAGAAGGACGAATTCCACCTCGCCTGAGGTTGTTCCGTCCTGGACTTCTATACGCGAGCCGGTCGTTGCGAGGTTCGTCGACACCTTGAAGAAGATGGGGGCTTCGTCGGGTGCTGGTAGCCCCAGCTCTTTCAGTTCTTCGAAATGGCTTTGGACATCGTCCTGGTTTCGACCCGAATACCCCGCTAGAACCAGCTCTCGCACGGAAAATTCCAGGGGACTTGTCGCCACGGCATCGATGAGTGTGAATTCGAGGGTTTCTCCTGCCATGATTGATCTATAGAATATGGCGCACTGCCATGAAGCACAATCCCATTGACGACTGGGCGCCCGCGCCCTTGCCGCCGCCACCACCCCCCAGCTTGAAGAACTTTGCCCTCGTGATCGGCCCAGCGGCGATTCTGCTGGGGACCTCGATCGGCAGCGGTGAGTGGCTGATCGGCCCAGCGGCCGTTGTTCGGTACGGGACTGCGCTCCTGGGCATCGTGACCGTCTCGGTCTTCCTCCAGGTGGTCTTCAACATCGAGTTGATGCGTTACACCGTCAGCACGGGAGAGCCCATCTTTACGGGTTTCATGAGGCTTGGCAAGCGCCCCCGGATGGTCGGAGCGGTCTACATCATCTTCGGTTTCCTGCACCTGGGTTGGCCGGCTTTCGCCGCGACCTCCGCCGCCGCCCTGTTCGCGGTATTGAACGGGCGCTTGCCCGTGGCCGCGGACGCCGGATCGGTGACCTTGTACGGTTATTTCACGTTCGCACTGGCCCTGGCGATTCTCCTGTTTGGCAGAACGGTTGAAAAAACACTCGAGCGCGTGTCCTGGACCTTGATGTCCGTCGTGTTTCTCTTTCTGATCATCGTCAACGTTGCCTTCATTCCCGGCTCCGTCTGGTGGTCGACGATCAAGGGCTTTGCATTCGTTGGAACGTTTCCCGAAACCGTGGATTGGACTCTGATCGGGGCGTTTGCAGCCTATGCCGGAGCCGGGGGGATTGCCAACCTCATGCTGTCGAACTGGGCCCGCGACCGTGGTTACGGGATGGGGGCGAGTGTCGGCGCAATCGGAGGGGCGGTCGGTGGCGGGGAATCCAGGCTGAGCCCGACGGGAAAGATGTTTCCAATGGATTCCGAAAGCATCGGACACTGGAAACAGTGGATGACGTACCTCCAGGCCGAACAGATTGGGATCTGGGGATTGTTCTGCCTGATCGGGATGTTCCTGACCGTCAACATGGCGGTCGGTACGATGCCGGCCGGCACCGACATCGCCGGTCTGGCCGCCGGTGCCTACCAGGCCGAATATCTGCGCGCTTCTGTGGGCGAGTTCATGTGGCTCCTGACGCTGCTCAACGGCTTCTGGATCCTCCTGTCGACCCAACTCGTCGTCATGGACGGCCTGGTCCGGGTGACGACGGACATCATGTGGACGGCCCTTCCCGAGGTTCGCCGGGCCGCCAAAGACGACGTCCGCAAGGTGTACTACGGCCTCCTCGCGGCCTTCATCATCTGGGGGAGCTTTGCGCTGACCCTCGCGCAACCGATCGTCCTCGTCCTCATCGGCGCCAACGTCGCAGGCTTCATCCTCGTGTTTTCCGCCATACACATCATCCTGGTGAATCGTCGACTGTTACCCGAACCGCTCCGACCGTCACTCATCAGGGAAGCCCTGATGGTCGTCGTCGCCCTGTTCTACGGCTTCTTCGTCGTAATGAATCTCTGGTCGCTACTAACCTGAGAGATGTAGGTGCGGTCTATGACCGCATTTCTTCCCCGCGATGTAGGTGCGGCCTGTGACCGCACAAATCATGCGCTCATAGAGCGCACCTACATCCAGGGTTCGGTGACGGGTGGGGTTGGTTGAAGGACTGGTCGTGTCAAGAAGAGAAGCCTGCCAGGTCGGCAGGCTTCTCTTCCTTGAACCTTACGGTCCGATAATGAAATCAACCCAGCATTCGTGGATCGTGTAAGGATCGAACGGGTCCGGTTCGTCGAAACCCTGTCCGGCTCCTCCGCCGCCGGAGCCACCGGCCCCGGCGAACTTCGGGTCGAGTATCCTGGAGATCTGGTCCCTTACGTCCTGGAGGTGGAACCGGGTCGCCTGGTCCGAGGCCCGTGACATCGAACCGGACACCTCGCCATCGAGGGTTGTCAGCTGGCCGCGCAGGAATGCCCGCATATCGTTGGCCGCTGCGGCGCTTCCGTTCAGACGCGTGTCGACCAGCTCCAGGTAGAGCCGCTGCAGGTTCCTCCGGAAGGCGTCAGCCGATACTGCCTCATCGGACAACTCCCGCCAGATGCCGTTCCTGAGATCGCTCAAAAACTTGGTGGGTGAGTAGGCGCCCGAGTCCACCGCTTCCTGCTCGACCAGGCGGGTAAAACGCGCCGGGTTCAGGAGGAAGTTCAGGACCGACCGCTGGCTGTTGCGTACACGATCGAGCACCCCGGACGGCTCGATCCGGCGGAGGATGTCCGGCTGGACCATGAACTGCGGCGTTTCGAACGCATTCTCGTTCAGGAAACGAACCGCGGCAGCCTGTTTGTCACGGGGAACCGATGTGAAACGGACCCCGTCCTGCCCGTCGTGCCTCTGCTGGGAGTTGAAACCACCGACAAGTGCGCCGACGTGGTTCATTTCACGAGTCCACTGCCCTAGAACGCGCCCGTAGAGTTCGTTGAGATCATCCCAGTTGCGTCCAGGTTCGGAGGTGGCCGAGATCAGGATGTCGGCCACCCGTTCCAGGTTCTTCAAGCCCAGACGGGTTGCTTCGACGGCGTTACCGTCGCCGACTGCTTCGGTCAACTCGCCGGGATCGGATTGGCGGGAACCCGCAGTGGAGAACCTTAACCACGGGGTGTCGTCCTGCTCGAGCGCCCACTTGTCCAGCGTCTCCCGTTCTTCGTCCGGAGTGCTTGCTCCCGGGATGGGTTTATAACCCCACATCGTGGCCCACTTGTCGTAGGGGCCGATACCCGGAATCAGATCCTCGACCGGGATGTTGTCTTCGGGCTGAGCAACATAGTTGAACCGCGAGTAATCCATGATCGATGGTGTATGGCTCATCTCTGCCAGCCACTCCGGATCACGAAGGTTCTCAAACGGGTAGGTCGAACTGCCTTTCATGTTGTGCTGGAAGCCCAATGTATGTCCGACCTCGTGAGCCACGACAAATCGGAGCAACTCTCCCATCAAGTCATCGGGGAGCGGAAGCGTCTGCGCCCTGGGGTCCAGCGGCGCGACCTGAACGAAGTACCAGTCCCGCAGCAGGTTCATTACGTTGTGATAGAACTGAATGTCGGATTCGAGAATCTCTCCGGTCCTCGGATCGTGAACGTGTGGGCCCATTGCGTTTTCCGTCTCGGAAGGCAACCAGCGGATGACGGAGTGTCGCGCGTCTTCTGGACTCCATTCCGGGTCCTCTTCTTTCGACGGTGCTTCCTTTCCAAAGATTGCGTTCTGGAATCCCGCCGCCTCGAACGCAGGCTGCCAGTCCTCGACTCCCTGCTTGACGTACGGTACCCACTCCTCCGGCGTTGCCGGATCGATGTAATACACGATCGGTTTTATCGGCTCGGACAATTCCGCACTCGGATCTTTCTTTTCCAGCCGCCACTTCGTGATGTACCGGCGTTTCGCCGCACGGTGCTCATCGACTCCATAATCGGTCTGCGTGAGAGAGAAGTAGCCCACGCGGTCGTCGTACAGCCGGGGCATCATCGGATCTTCGGGCAGCTTGACCATGCTGTATGCCATCTCGAGCGTGGCGCTTCCGGGCGACATGCCGCCTCCACCTCGCCCTCCTCTGGGCTGTGGGCCCCCGCGTCCCTGCGCGTTGGCATCCGGAGGTCGGGTGTAGGTATGCGTGGCGCGAACTTCGATATTTTCAGGGAAGGAGGTCATCCGTTCGACGTAAGACCTCTGGCGGTCAAAGCCCCGGGCCTGAAGCCGAGACCTTGCGCTGAACTCGGGAACCTCCGTCGCGAACAGGGAAGTGACATCGATAACGGGCGCCTCGTCCTCGCCAAGAGCAGCGATGTCGAATGCCATCAGGATCGTGTCGTTGTTGTTGGCGTCGACCGCCTGGGCGATAGGCAGGCTTTCGTCCGCAACCACCGCGTGGGACACGTTCCGGAGCATCACGCGGTCCCCACGACGGTCCCACTTGACTACCCGGGTGTCGAGCTTCTGTCCACCGTAGCCCTGGCCCCCGGTCGTTCGTGCGATCCGGCCGACCCAGAGGAACTCCCGGCCCAGTTCGTTCTTGGGGATCTCGTAATAGAACTTTTCCTCGACCTGGTGGACGGTGAAGATTCCGTCATCGGAGGTGGCGTCTTCGGTGATCACTTCGTCGTATGGCTTAATGCCATCTTCGTCCCGATTGCCTCTGCCTCCTCGTTGGTTACCTTCCGGCTCGGCCTGCTCTTCCTGTTCCTGTTCCTCTTGCGGCGCCTGCGTTTCGGAGCCTACCAAAGACAGCGGAACGAGAATCAGAACCGAGCAGACCAGAACAAATACAAACCGTTGGCCCATCGCTTTCATCATTTTCCTCCTCGGGGAGATGTGTGGATTGCGAAACCCGTCGAAACTTATTACTGATAGGGAATGTCCCAGCGAACAAATCTAATGGTTTTGTAAGGCTAACGCAAGCAGTCGGGGGGAGGCTGAAATTCGACTGTCGAGCGGGGATTCAGATTCGTTCCCAGAGGGTCCACTGCTGGTTGTACTTGCCGTTGTTGCTGTAGATCCGCGGGAGCCGCTCGATTCGGCTGACGGTCCGGGCCAACTGGAACTGATCGTTCCACTGACGTGCCCACCAGTCGAGCGGACGCAGCGTGATGTGGCCGGGGTACCAGCATTGATTGAGGTTGATGAGCAGAACGAGTTTTCGGAATCCGAGCCGTTGCCATTCGCGAATCATCAGCGGCAAGTCGCGTTCGGGAATGTGTTCGAGGACGTCGACGGCAACCAGCGTGTCGAAACCGTCAGCGGAATCGTATGGGATGTCGGTCAACGATCCCTGGCGAACGTAATTGCGCATTCCGGGCAACGCAATGTCCTCAAGGTTCGGGATGACATCGAAGCCGTAGACATTCAAGCCCTGACGCCGTCCCTGTCTGACGAGTTCTCCGTTAGAGCATCCCGCCACAAGACATTTGTCGGGATCGGCGAGGTCTTTGACGATCTGGGCCTGGACTTCCTTGATCGAGATTTCCCTGGCATCCCCCTCTGTGTAGTTGTTGCCGCGGTGATAGGTCTCATCATAAGTCACCATCTTGTCGGTTGGCGGCGACCATCCGAACGTGTAGGCCGGCGAGAATTGATTCATGATTGAACTGAAGTATGCCGTGAAAGCAGCAGGCTCGGCCAGGGCGCCTTCATACGGGTGTTGGCTGGTGATCGTTACGTTGGCGGAACTCCCGTCGAATCGGATGACCCCGGAATTGTCCTTCAGGTGATCCTGGAACCTGATGGGGATCGTCGAGTCTCTCCACTTGCCGAAATGAAACTCAAACTCGCCGGTCCGACCCTCATGTTCAAGTGATAGCTTTACCCGGTTTTCGTCCACTACGAGCCTCGATCTGGTGCCGGAATCCGGACTCGATGTGTCATCGTTTCCGGACTTGCCGCAGATTCATGCGAAGAATCCTCGTGCGCAGGTACCTGGAACCCTATTTAGAATCAGTGCGTTCCGGTAGCCAATGCGCACCGGCGCTTCCTTTGGTTCGCGCTCCGAGGAGACATGTCCCCTCTTTACCAGCAATCAAAGTTCCGTAGCATTTCCGATGACGTTTGAATAGTCGCCATTTCCCGAACAGGCTTCTGGAGCGAGGTTGCGAGGCAATGGCTGGTGCGCCGGCGTCGACTTGTCGTGAATCAGGGTGTGTTCCGGTTCAGATGAGAGGGATATCAGGTTCCGGCAAGCTTTGACAGGTGTGGTTGATCCACGACCGTGATGACGTGGCCCCGGATCCGGATGACGTGGCTCTGCTTGAGCTCGGTCAAGGAGCGCGTGACGGTTTCGCGCGCGACACCGAGCATGTCCGCGACCTCTTTGTGGGTCAGGTGCATACTGATCTTGCCGTTCGCGGCAGAGGCAGAAAGAAGAAACCGAGCGAGCTTTTCCGTGGCCGTCGACTGTGATCCAAGGGTCTGGATCTGGCTCCAGGCGTTGCGCACTTCGAAACTCAGGTGGCGGGCAACGCGGAAGGCGACTTCCGGGTCGGTCTTCATCATGCCTCGCAGGTCATCGGTGTTGATGAAGCTGATCACGCACGGTTCCAGCGTTTCGGCTGTCGCTTCGTAGCCCGAACCCTCGAGCGCGGCACTCAGACCGAGGACCTCACCCGCTTCACAGATCCTGTGAATGATCGTCTTGCCGTCCGGCGTCGTGGAATACAACTTGACCCGTCCCACGCATATCACACAGATGTCCCGCTGTGACTGTTCCTGTACGAACAGGACGGCTCCGCTGGGATATAAATTACACCGTCGGGCCTCGGTCCAGCTTTTCTGGGAGGTCTCGGGCATGTTGCAAAACGTGCCGTCATCCTTGGCCGGGCAGGTGGCGCAGTCTTCGATGTCGGGCAATCCGTATGGTGTCTTCATCTGCCGTGTCGCCTGGACATCGTCGGTCGCGTTGTGTGGCCTTGAATCCGCCGGTTCAACCATGCCCTAATAATGCTCGCCCAATCATACTTTAAGAAGTGTGTCATGTCATGGCGTAATGTGATAATCATCACACGATTTAGTCCTTGTCTCCAATAGAGTCCGGCTGATAGTCTCCTTCCACAGTGACGACGGTTGGCCGGACACCAAAAAGCAGACGTGCCGGTATGACCGAAGCTCTTGTGTAGAATTGGGTCCAAATGAAAAGAATACCTGTCGAGTGGCCGATCCGCTTGGGTTGCGGATTCGTGAACCTGTACGCCGGCTACTTTCTCGTGGCCGACCCGGCCCGCTACTACAAGTTTGTGCCGCCCTGGCTCAGCAACATAGCGAACTCCGTGGCCTCGGTGGACACGTACTTGAGGATGCAGGGCATTGGTGAAATCGTTGTCGCAACCGTCCTGCTGGGATGGTTTTTCCCGAGAGTATGGGTACGCGTTGCTGCCTGTACGCTCGCTGTCGAAATGAGCCTCATCGTCCTGTTTATCGGTATCGATTCGGTGACGTTTCGAAACGTCGGCTTGTTGGGTGCCGCACTCTCGATTGTCGTGTCATCGTTCCAGGATCGGGCCGAGCCCCTGACAGACCCGAAGACGGAGGCGGCATTCGCCCCCTCCTCGGAACTGGATGTGAACCGGCCCTGAACGACGTCTGTTACAATAGGTTTTCGGGAGCCCCGGCATTCCACCTTGCCGGGGTTTCTTTTTTCCCCTGTAGGTGCGCTCTGTGAGCGCATGATTGTGCGGTCATAGACCGCACCCGCTGGCGGGGGTCATGCGCCCCTGCGTGACGAACCGAACAATGCCTGGAATTGGTATCCGCAGAGAGGACAAGAACGAGTGGGAACGTAGGGTCCCGCTAACGCCTTCCCACGTTCGAAGCCTTGTGGAGGCGGGTTTGGAAGTCTCGGTCCAGCCTTCCAGCCTGCGGGTGTTCGGAGACGAGGAGTACCTGGCTTCTGGAGCGACGGTTCAGGAGGACTTGTCGTGTTGTGACGTGGTTCTTGCCGTCAAAGAGATACCGTCGGCGTTTTTCCTCAAGGGCCGAGCGTACATGTTCTTTTCCCATGTCTGTAAAGGGCAGTCCTACAACATGGGGATGCTGCGCAGAATCCTTGAACTGAAAGCCACCTTGATCGACTACGAACGGGTCACCGACGACCAAAGCAGACGGCTGATCTTCTTTGGAAGACAGGCAGGCTCTGCCGGGATCATCGAGACGCTCCATGCGCTGGGTCGGCGTCTGGACTGGGAAGGGATTCCGACTCCCCTGTCCGAACTCCGTCGTCCACTGGAAATGGCCGGTCTCGAGGAGGGGCGGGTTTCGCTCCGGGCGATCGGAGAACAGATCGCCCGTCGTGGCCTGCCGGAGGGACTTGTTCCCCTCGTCGTCGGTTTCACAGGCTATGGCAACGTCTCACAGGGAGCGCAGGAGCTGTTCGACTTACTGCCTCACGAAGAGATCGCAGCCGAAAACTTGATTTCGTTTGTCGAGGCCGGAGATTTCTCAGACCGCACGATTTACAAGGTCGTTTTTCATGAGCGGGACCTGGTTGTCGGGAAGGCGGCTGGTTCCGGTTTCGACCTCGAGGAATACTACGGCCATCCGGAGCGGTATGAAGGAGTGTTCGAGCAATACCTGCCTCATCTCACGGTACTGGTGAACTGCATTTACTGGGATGAGCGCTATCCCAGGCTCTTGACGAGGGAATGGCTGCGCCGAACGTGGGAAGGCTCGGCTCGGCCGAAGCTTCGGGTAATCGGAGACATCACCTGCGATGTCGAGGGTTCCATCGAATGTACCGTCAAGGGAACCGAGCCCGGAAGCCCCAGTTACACCTACCTGCCCGCCGACGGAACGATCGTTGAGGGCTGTCGAGGCGAAGGCCCGGTTGTCATGGCCGTCGACACACTACCCTCTGAGGTGCCGCGCGAATCGTCTTCCGATTTTGGAGACATGCTGACACCCTACATGCCGGCGATTGCCGCCGCCGACTTCAGCGTTCCCTTCGGAGAACTGGAGTTGCCCGCCCCTGTCAAGCGCGCCGTCGTCGTCTACAACGGTGAATTTACGCCCGAGTATCAATACATGTCGAAGTTTGTTTGAGTTCCTTGTCCGTTCGTTTCCGTCGGGAATCCGGCTGATGTAGAATGAGCGTCAGGAGTTCGTAGAATGCAAAAAGTGCTCATCCTCGGAGCCGGCTTGATTGCCCGCCCGATAATTCGTTACCTGTTGGATTCCGGTTTTGCCGTCACCCAGGCAACACGTACGGTCGGCAAGGCCCTGACGATGATCGACAATCATCCGGATGGCACCGCGCTCGAACTCGACATGAGCAGCGACCAGGTTGGAGATCGTCTCCGGGAACTGGTCGGCGACAGCGACATTGTCGTCAGCCTGTTGCCGTACATGTTTAATGTCGGCGTCGCCAGGATGTGTCTGGACGCCGGAAAGAACATGGTCACGACCTCGTACGTGTCCGACGAGATGCGGGCTCTGGACCGGGACGCCACGGAAAAAGGTCTCCTGATATTGAACGAGTCCGGCCTGGATCCTGGCCTCGATCACATGTCTGCCATGCGCGTGATACACGACGTGGAATCGCGAGGCGGAAAAGTCCGTAGCTTTCGCTCTACGACCGGTGCCCTGCCTTCGCACGAGTCGAACAACAACCCCTTCGGCTACAAGCTTTCCTGGTCTCCGAAGGGTGTTCTCCTGGCTTCACGCCACGCGGCGAAATGGTTGGAAGATGGGAAGGAAGTGTCGATCCCGGGAGAGGAACTTTTCGAACACTACGTTCTTGAGGACGTGCCCGGCGCGGGGACCTTCGAAAACTATCCCAACCGTGATTCCATGCCGTACCAGGAAATCTATGGGTTGTCCGATGCGCATACCGTCTACCGGGGAACGTACCGGATGGTCGGCTGGTGCGAGACGCTGAGGAGCATCGCGGCGCTTGGCTGGCTTGACGACGAACCGGTTCAAGGTTTCGCCGGCGGCAGTTATGGAGACCTGACAGCGCACCTCATCGGTTCGGATTCCGCTAATGGTCTGTCGGGGGCCGTGGCGACGCGCCTGGGTTTCCCGTCTTACTCCGCGGCCATCAAGCGAATGGAATGGCTTGGCCTCTTCAGTGATCGTTCCTTGCCCTCGGGTGAGAACGACCCGTTGAGCTACCTGAACGTTCTGAGTTTGGAAAAGCTCGACCTCCAGCCCGACGATCGCGACATGGTCGTGATGCACCACGATTTCCTGTCGGAGTTTCCCGACGGAAGGAGCGAACACACTACTGCCACGCTGCTGGACTACGGTATCAAGGGTGGCGATACGTCCATCGCCCGGACGGTGGCCTTGCCGACCGGCATAGCCGTCCGCATGATCCTCGAAGGGAAGCTGACCCGTTCCGGAGTGAAGATCCCGGTCGAACCCGACAGCTACAATCCCATTCTCGACGAGCTGGCGAATATGGGGATTCGGTTCAGGGAGCAGACCAGGGAAAGTTGATTGGGGAGGGGAGTCTTTACGCAGATTGCGCAGATAAGCGGTCCGAGGTCCGAGGTCCAGAGTCGGGGATTGGGTTAATAGCTGCCCGCTACCCGCTGCTCGCTACTTGCTACAAGCTACCCGCTAGAAATTAAACAGATTGGTGAACTTGAACACCACTCCCCGGTCCAGAACGTCGCCTGTTATCGTGTCCCGGCGCTCGTTGAACACAATGAAGATGTCGCTGAGCGGATGGTGGATGATGTTGAAGCGGATGTTTGTGCTGAACTGATTCCGTTCTCGGTTGTACTGCAGGAATGTGTTCAGGAAGGACCGGCTGGAGTGGGCGTAGAGGACCTTGAGCCCGACCAGCGTTGTCGGGAAGTCTCCGGCAAGCACCTTGATGTCGTCTCGGCTGAAGGTCGTGTCGATCTGCCAGTGGTAATTTGGCCTGAGAGTCACTTCGCCACCGATGGACCGTCGCGTTCCGTTCCAGAAATCCCCTTGTCTGTAGTTGATGCGTCCTCCGATCATCCGGCTTCGGTCCGATGTGTATGAGATCCCGTAGTCCCGGAACTTGTAATCGCCGATCGGGATGGTGTAGCGGGAAAACTCTTCCGCAAGCCTCTCGAAGGTTTCGGTCGTCGTGAAATTGAGTGTGGCGCTGTCCTCGAAAGAGAGACCTGCGGTCAACTCCTGCTCGCGCGTTTCGATCTCGCCCGTGACACCGGCCCAGTAGTCGAAACTCGTTCCGAAAGTGAGGTTGCGGACCAGGTCGCTCGACTCGGTGCGCGGCTGAAACGAAAAGTTTCCCCAGTAGTGAGAGTTGTCGTCGCGCCGGATGAATCCAATCTGAGGGTTGAAGTTGTCCTCGACCTTCGCGTAGTTGGCTGCGACGTTCCAGGCTTCTTCCCGCCAGCCGACGGAAAACTTTCCGGCTCGATCGTCACCAGACGTGCCCTGTGTGTCGCTCTTGAGGATGTAACCGGACACATCCAGCTTGTTATAGAACTGGAACACCGCATCCGCACCATAAACACGGTTGTGGTCGCCGGCAACGGATGAATCCCGGCTCGTCACGATCGCACCGATGAACGAGTTACCGAGCAGGTTCCTCTTCAAACGTCCCACGACGAAATTGTTGGATGGTACCCCGTCTCCGCTTACTGTCTTCATAGCGAGTAAACCAAGTTCATATTTGCCGGCGGTCCCGGACACCCGTGTCCCTCCGACGATCGGAATCGGTGATCCCGTCGTGCTCAGACCGATTCGTCGGCTGAAGAACGGGATGAGGTTCTCGCCGCCACCGCGTCCGACGCTGGATGCGCGACGGCTGCCGAACGCAAAGACACCCGCGTTCTCGAGGAAAAACTCTCGTTTCTCGGGAAAGAACAGGTTGAAGCGTGTCAGGTTGACCTGATCCTGGTCTGCCTCGGCCTGGGAAAAATCGGTCCTGTAAGTGAGGTCGAGCGTCAGGGATTGGGTGAGTCCGTACTTGGCGTCGAAGCCTCCATTGAAGTCGGACTCCGTGTCGAGTTCAGTACCGGTCTGTTCCTGGGTGAAACCGGCTTTTCCGTACGGCTTTACCTTCAGGTTGCGGCCTTGTCGGATGCCCTCCAACCCGATCAACGTGCCCGCCATGGAGACCCGGGCTGTGTTGTAGCGTCTGGGAATCGGTGCCCAATGGCCATCTTCGTTGGTTCGGCGAATATCGCGGTTTAAGTTCAAGCCCCATTCCTGCGTCCCGGAGTTCGAGAAGCGCAATGTCTTGAACGGAACGACGAACTCGGCAACCCAGCGATCCTCACCGATTTCGACGCGCACGTCCCAAACAGCGTCCCAGTCGTCATTGTACTGGCTGTCGTTTGAGGTCTGAGTGTCGGCTTTGGCTCCGGTGGGATTTGTTAGAAAGAAAAATCCCGTCCGGTCGTCGTCGAGGGAATCGATGATGAACCCAAATTCGTCGCTCAAACGAGGGGGGAAGTCCCGCATCATTCCGTTGACGACCATGGTGTCGATGTCGGAATCGAAACAGATTGCCCCGACATACAGGTTTTCGTTGTCGTAGAGGAAGCGGATTTCCGTCCGTTCGGAAAGAAGTTGTCCCGGATTCCGGCTGGCGCCGCTCTGTATCAGGTCGGTTGCGGGGGTGGCGGTTTGCCAGGATTTCTCATCCAGGCGTCCGTCGATCGTCATCGGCTCCTCGGTCGGGACCGCCCGAACGACCCGGCTGAGCCTTGCCGTTTCGAAGTCGATGGGCAAAGGTTCAGACGACGATTGTCCTAATCCTGAGGAAGTACACCAGAGGAGGGCGAGACTTGGAGTGCGCCCCGCAAACTGGAGAGTTATTTCCCCAGGATTAGTACAGGC